>JBDTVJ010000065.1:0-17858 GCA_040007275.1 Terracoccus sp. | reverse complement strand
CGGTCGAGTCGGTCGAGTCGTGGCTGCGGCGCTCGGTGCGCCAACAGCCGGCAGAGGTCGTGCCGCCAGGCCAGTTACACACCTGTGTTGAGCGGACGCACAGTCGGCTCGCCGACGGTCGGCTGCTCTGCTGGCGCCCCTCGCGGCTGACCGGCCTGCGGGTGGCGATCGACGCGGAGCGTGCCGGCCAAGCCGTGCCGCGGGCCTTGGCGCGGCGGGCCGCGACGGATGATCCCGACGTGTTCTGGCCCCTGTGGACTCGCGCCGAGGTGCGGGCCAAGCTGCACAGCATCCCGATCGCGGCGTGGCTCAGGCTGGTCGACTGGACAGCCGACGGCAGCCTCGAGGTTCCCCTCGAGGTCGTGACGGTGGTGAGTGCGGGCGTGGTGCTGTCCTACGGGGTCCGGGAACCCCTCGGGGCGCCGTTCACTTGAGCATCCGGGCCGCGAGCCGCCTGGCGCGCGTCATGGCCTCAGGGGGAAGAACGTCGCTGGCTGTCGTCTTCGCCACTGACACCGCCTTGGCGGTGGCCGCCCGGCGCGGGAGTCGGATCGCCTGCACGGTGCGGTAGGTCAGCGTGCCCTCGTACGACTCGATGATCCGCTCGAGTCTGCGGATGTAGCGGTCTCGGTGACGGAGGGTGCCCTCGAGCCACTCGACCTGGCCCTCCTTCTCGCGCAGGCTCCGAGCCTGGGACCGGTCGTGCGCCAACAGCTCGCGGTAGCCGACCGCGTCACGCACCGGCAGGTCACGGGCGAAGCGACCACGATCGAGGTTGAGGTCGGCGAACTCGTCGGCCTGGTCGGGCAGGCCGACGAGCAGAGCCTCGATCTCGCCTTCGATGCGAGCGATCCGGCGCACCATCGGGGGAGTGACGCTCACCCCCACCATGGCCGCCAGCGTCACCGTCATCTCATCGGGAGTCGTGGCGGCCCGCCACGGGTGCACGGAGGCGCTCGCCAGGAGGCGCCCCGCGAAGTCGCGAAGGCCGCGTACCAGTGCCTCCTGGCTCGTGATCTTCGATGCGAGCTGCCACGAGGCGTCGGCGAGGTGCAGCTCACCCGCAGGGTCGACGAGCACGTTGGCAGGGGTGGCGAACACGCGGGCGCCCACCGGAGCCTTCCAGTGGGCCTCGCTGCGGATCCAGGATGCGTAACGGCTCACCTCGCTGCGTATCGCGGCGTGGTTGCGGGCCGCGCACGCCTCGCGCATGAGCCCCTCGAGCGCCTGGCCGGGTGAGGCAGCGGGTTCGAGGCGGCGCGTCAAAGGCCCCTCGCTGCGCTCGTCGTCGCCAGACCCGTCGGCCCAGGCCTGCTTCCGGCCACCCTCAGCGTCGACGACGCAGAGCCGCTGCCACCGGCTCTCGGGCTCGAGGTCGACCAGAAGGGGAAAGCGGTCTTGCGCGTCGTTCTCGGGTTGGTCCTGGCGCCGGGCGATGACGAACCAGGCCGGTGCGAGCTCGTCGAGCAGGCCGGCGTCGACGACCCGGCGCAGCGTGGTGCGGGGGTCGCGCAGCACGGGGCCGTCGTCGAGGAGGTGGTCGAGCGAGCTGCCGCCCGCGCTGACCACCTCCTGGCGCAGGTCGTCGCTCACGAGGGCAGCCTCGCGCACGAGCACGCGATGGGTGGCGAGGCGGGGCAGGGCGGCGTAGGTCACGACCGGCGCGAGCCCGTGATCGGCCATGAGGGCGGCGCGTTCGCGCGCGAACAGGTGGCGTCGGTCGAAGCCGTCGGCACCGACGAACCAGCCCTGATCCGAGGCCAGCTGCGGGTCGGGGCGGCCAGAGACGAGGTCGTCGAGCCCGAGCTCGTTGGCGAGGTCGAACGCGAGCACGCCACCTGCGCGCAGCCATCCCGACAGGCGGCCCACCACCTCGCGGGTGCTCAGGCCCTGCGAGTCGGGCCCGAGCAGACTCTCCGGCCCGCCGAGGGCGATGACGAGGTCGTACTCGTGCTCGGCCGGGAAGGCGTCCACCCCTCCGCAGTAGAGGCGGACCCCGTCACGCAGGCCGGCGAGGTCGCCGATGCGACGCACGTCGGGCAATGTGCGTACGAGCACGTCGACGCGGGCCGCGGACGGCATCGAGGCGACGAGCAGGGCCGCCCGCGGGCCGGCGAGCAGCACGCGTTCGGGGGAGTGGGCGAGCAGCGGAACCAGGACCTCGAGCGTCGCAAGGGGAACCGGCGCGTCGTCGAGGTCGGACCCCACGATCTGGTGTCCCCTGAGGAGCCGCGCTCCGGAGACACCATCGTGCGTCTGTTCGTCGCTGGCCTGGTCGGTGCTCACCTGACGTCCTCCTGGGTGTCATCGTGGGTCCACGCGGCCGTCGGAACCCGGCCGTTGTCACCGCAATACAATCATCATGGCCCGCTGGTCCAGGTGGCGCCACGGCAGACCCATCGCGCGAAGGCGCTCAGGCGCTCAGGCGCTCAGGCGCTCAGAGCAAGGAGGAGCACAGATGTCGGATCGACCCCAGGTGGCCGCCGTCGTGCTCTCCATGGGCAACCGTCCGGTCGAGCTGGCCCGCGCGATCGACACGCTGCTCGCACAGGAGGGGGTCGACCTCGAGGTCGTGGTGGTCGGCAACGGCTGGGAGCCGACCGGTCTGCCGGACGTCGTTCGAACGGTTCATCTGCCCGTGAACGTGGGGATCCCGGAGGGACGCAACGTCGGGGCGCGTGAAAGCCGGGGCGAGCTGGTCTTCTTCTACGACGATGATGCAGCCCTGCCCACGAACGACGTGCTGGCTCGCCTTGCAACCGAGTTCGATCGCGACCCCAGGGTTGCTCTGGTCCAGCCTCGAGGCGTCGACCCGAGTGGTCTGCCGAGCCCTCGGCGATGGGTGCCGAGGCTGCGCACGGGCGACGGCGGCCGAGACGGCGACGTGGTCGTCTTCTGGGAGGCCGTCTGCGTCATGCGTCGCTCCGCCTTCGACTCGGTCGGTGGCTGGCCCGGTCACTTCTGGTACGGGCACGAGGGGATCGACCTGGCGTTCCGGCTCGTCGACGCGGGCTGGCGCCTGCTCTATCGTCCCGATGTCGTCGTCAACCATCCCGCCACCTCGCCCGCCCGCCATGCCGTCTTCTACCGGATGAATGCGCGCAACCGGGTGTGGGTGGCCAAGCGCAACCTGCCGCACCCGGTGGCTGAGCTCTACGTCGCCGTGTGGTCCGCTGTCACACTCCTGCGCGAGCGCGACCGCGAGAACCTCGCGACCTGGTTTCGCGGTCTCCTCGAGGGCGTGCGCACGGATGCCGGTGAGCGCCGTCCCATGTCGTGGTCGACCGTCGCACGTCTCACCCGTGCCGGCCGCCCTCCGATCGTCTGAGGGCATGAGGTACTGAGGGACTATGCGCAGATACGTCGACGTGGTACTCACCGGTGTGCAGTCGCTGACACATCTGGTCTACGCGAGCTCCTACCTGCGCCACCGCCTGGTCAACGACGGGTCCATCGACGGCATCCGCCTACTCGTGATCCCCGGGGCCGAGCTGCTCGTGAAGTTCACCGAGCAGCAGGTGCGCGAGCTGCTCCCCACGGACGAACGCCTGACCACGCAGATCGTGACGCCCGGAACGCCCTGGTGGCGAGATCTCGGCCCCGACTGCGTGCTCCTGTCGATCGGGGCGCCCGGCACCCGGGCCCTGGCCAGGCTCCTGCGGACCCGAAGGGGCAGTAAACCGCTCGTCGTCGTGGTCGATGAGGGGATTGGTTCGTACGGCAACTGGCGTAGCCGGCGGGCGGCCTACGTGCGCAAGGGAGGCCGTGAACCAGAGGTGTCGCTGCGGGCGGCGGCGGTCGCCGGCGCCAATGCGGTGCTCCCCGACGTGCGGTGGTCGCTCTACCGAAAGCTGAACGGCACCTGGCACGTCGACCCCGTGGTCGCGGCCGAGTTCCGGCGCCGCCTCGACGACCAGCAGCTCGAACGGCCCACCGTGGTGTACCTGACGCAGCCCTGGGTGAAGCTCGGAGCCATGACCGTCGACGAACACGCACGCCACCTCTCCCTGCTGAAAGACGAGTGCGAGCGGCATGGCCTCGGGTTCGGGGTGCGGCCCCACCCGCTCGACGACGAGCTGCTCTACCGCGACGTGTGGACCATGACCAACCGCTCAGCGGCAGAGTTCGACCGTCGCATCGCGCAGGCGCACCTGGTCATCGGGGGCAGCAGCACGGCCCTGGTCAACATCCGGGCCATCCACGGCAGCCGAGTCATGCGCATCACCACCCCAGGCCTGGCGGGCCTCGACCGCACCCTGAGTGCGCGTCAGCGATCATTGCTTGACGCCGTCCTGCCGAGAGCCGTCGCCGTTGACGAGGTGCGCTCCACGTTGGCCGTAGACTGAGGTGGTGCCCCGACCCGACGACCAGCGCGAGCTGAGCAGTGGTGGGTCCGTCAAGTCGCGCGAGTCATTGCCCCCCGGGGTCGGGGGCCCGCCCGGTCTGCTCCTGCGCGTGGTGCGCGACCGCCGAATCGCCTTCCTCTTCGTCGGGGGACTCAACACGGTCATCGGCGCCCTGTGGTTCCTGCTGTTCGACCATCTCCTCGGTTCACGGTGGGGTGGTCACGGGCACTACCCGGCTCTCGTGCTCACCTACGTTGCCGCCATTCTGTGTGCTTTCGTGCTCTACCGACGTCTGGTGTTCCGCGTGCACGGGCATGTGCTGCGCGACCTCGCGCGGTTCAGCAGCGTCTACGTCTCGGCCTTCGCCGTCAACGTCGTGCTGCTTGGCCTGCTCGTTGACGCACTGGGCTGGCGCCCGTTCGCATCGCAGTGCCTCATCACTTTCGTGACCACGATCTTCAGCTGGGTGGGTCACAACCGATTCTCGTTCAAGCGTCCGAGTCCGGGCGACGGCTCGTCGCCCGGCACCGACAGGGGCACCGACAGGGGCACCGACAGGGGCACCGACAGGGGCACCGACAGGGGCACCGACGTGGACACCGACAGGGGCACCGACGTAGACACGGACTCGGGCACCCAAACGGCCATCGCCCACAACCATCAGAAGGGGTGAGCGTGTCCCCACGTGTCTCCGTTGTCGTTCCCTCCTACAACAACGCCGAGTTCATCCAGGAGACGATCGACTCGATCCTCGCCCAGACCTTCGGCGACTTCGAGCTCATTGTCGCCGATCACACGAGCACCGACCAGACGTGGTCGCTCCTTCAGCCCTATGGCGCCGACCCTCGGGTCACCTTGCTGCAGACCGCCGCCGGAGGTGGGGCGCCGGCGAACTGGTCGCGGGTAACGGCCACCGCAACCGGCACCTATGTCAAGCTCGTATGCGGTGACGACCTCATTGATCCCGAGTGCCTCGCGAAGCAGGTCGCGCTCATGGATGCCAATCCTGGCGTCGTGCTCACGTCCTGCCAGCGGGACCTCATCGACGCGCACGGCAAGAAGGTGACGAGTGCCCGCGGTCTGGCCGGCCTGGAAGGGGTGGTGCCGGGCAGCGCCGCAGCGCGTCGGGCGGTGATCGTCGGGTCGAACATCTTCGGCGAGCCGGCCTGCAACCTGATGCGGCGCGAGGCGCTCGAGAACATCGGCGGCTGGGCCGACAGCGAGCCCTACGTCATCGATCAGCAGACCTTCTGCAACCTGCTCATGACCGGCGATTTTTACGCCCTACCGACATCGCTGGCGAGCTTTCGCCTCAGCTCGTCGCAGTGGAGCGTTGACCTCGCCAAGCAGCAGTCCGACCAGGTCGTCGCCTTTCACCACCGGTTGGCGGGCGAGAACCCCGGCCTGCTGTCGAGCCTCGACCTGGCGCGCGGCGACACGCTGGCCCGGGCGATGGCCTACGTGCGCCGGGCGGCATACCTGTGGCTGGGGCGCAAGATGACCCCGCCCGAGGCGGTACCCGACAAGGCGTCGCTCTGATGCCTGGAGAGAGCGGGCCGGCAGCGTCCGCCTCCGGCCCGGACCCCCGGCCGGCCCGCAGCGATGAGTCTCATCACGTACCGAAAACCGTTCCCCTCGTGACCCACCGCATCTCGGTGGTGACTCCTGTCTACCAGGGGGAACGAACGTTGCCGGCGCTGGCCGCCGAGCTGGAGGCCCTGATGGGGGTCCAACAGACGCCCGAGGGCCACCGGTGGGAGATCGGTGAGTGGCTGCTCGTGCACGACAACGGGCCCGACCGCTCAGCCGACACCATCGCCGAGCTCGCGCAGGCCCACCCCTTCGTGCGTCCCATCTGGCTGAGCCGCAACTACGGTCAGCACCCGGCCACCCTGGCCGGGATGGCCTCGAGCAACGGGGACTGGATCGTCACCCTCGACGAGGACGGGCAGCACGACCCCGCCGACATCGGTCTGTTCCTCGATGTCGCGCTACGCGAGAACGCTCAGCTCGTCTACGCCGAGCCCACGAACGAGGCGCCGCACGGCTTGACGCGCAACATCCTCTCGAAGAGCGCCAAGTGGGTGTTCGGCACCTTTCTCGCCGGCGGCGCCGTACAGACCTTCCAGAGCTACCGGCTCGTGCTTGGCGAGCTCGGTCGCAGCGTGGCGGCCTACGCCGGTGCCGGGGTCTACCTCGACGTCGCCCTCGGGTGGGTGGTCGGTCGCATCAGCCACGTCGACGTGGCCCTGAGAGACGAGGGTGACCGGGACTCGGGCTACGACCTGCGCGGCCTGCTCTCGCACTTCTGGCGTCTCGTCCTTTCGAGCGGAACCCGAGGTCTGCGCATCGTCAGCGCCCTCGGCGCGGTCTTCGGCGTCGCGGGGGTCGCCTTCGCTGCCTACATCGTGATCGCAAGCGCTCTCGGCACTCAGGCCCCCGAGGGGTGGACCTCCAACATGGTGGTCATCCTGCTCAGCACCGGTGCGATCCTCTTCTCGCTCGGGGTGATCGCCGAGTACATCGGGGTCGCGGTGGGCATGGCGATGGGCAAGCCGCCCTACCTGATCATCAGCGACCCGGGTCAGGGGCCACTCGGGCGCCGACCGGGCCGCCGGTGACGGGCGACCCCCACGAGCCACTCACCTGGGTCGTCGGAGGCGGCGGCCTGCTGGGCCAGCACGTCGTCGCCGGTCTCGCGGGCCGGGCCCCGCTTCACCACGTTCCGAGCATTCCGTGGGACGGCCCCGACGAAGCGCGACGGGTGCTGGCCGGTGCGGCCCGCGCCCTCGTCGAGACGGCT
The DNA here is from genome assembly GCA_040007275.1 of Terracoccus sp. Lineage (GTDB taxonomy): Bacteria > Actinomycetota > Actinomycetes > Actinomycetales > Dermatophilaceae > DSM-29435. The sequence continues at coordinate 10,709 of JBDTVJ010000065.1, read as the reverse complement.
GGCGACCGTCCGTGGCAGGTCATCTGGTGCGCCGGTGCCGGGGTGACGGGCACGTCCGGCGATGCCTTCGAGCGAGAGCACTCCATGCTCGTGGCCACCCTGGACGGGCTCTCGACCGGACGTCGGGGCGCCGGCTCGGCCGGCGGTTCGGTCTTCTTGGCGTCGTCGGCCGGAGGAGTTTACGCGGGAGCCAGACCGTCTCCCTTCGATGAGTTCTCGGCGGTAGCGCCGCTCGGCGACTATGGAGCGGCCAAGTTGCGAGCGGAGGCAACCCTCACCCATTGGGCGGGAGCGAGTGGCACTCCAGTCGCGATCGGCCGCATCGCCAACCTGTACGGTCCTGGGCAGAACCTGAGCAAGGCGCAGGGTCTGGTCTCGCAGCTCTGTGCGGCCCACCTCGATCGTCGTCCTGCAATGATCTGGGTCTCTCTGGACACCCTGCGCGACTACCTTTTCGCCCCCGACTGTGCTGCCCTCGTGCTCGACCTGATGGACCGGTTGCGGTCGGAGGCGGCGAACAGCCTGAGCGGGGAGACGCTGGTCGTGATGAAGGTGATCGCGACACAACGAGCCATCACCATCGGCGCCGTGATCGCCGAGCTGCGCCGGATCTTCCGACGGCGCCCCACGATCGTGCTCGGTGCGTCTCCGACGTCCTCCCAGCAGGCCAAGGACCTCAGCCTGGCCTCGCACGTCTGGCCCGAGCTCGACCGTCGGACGCTGACGACGTTTCCAGCCGGAGTCGCGGCCACCCTCGCCGACTTGCAGTACCGCCGGCAACGCGGCGGCGTGGCGGCTCCGCCCTGACAGCGTCTCCCAGGGGCCCACGTGGCCCGAGGGCTGGTCCCGTACGTGCAGCCCGGCTCAGCGCAGCTCGTACACGGCAATGGTGCCATCGTCGTAGCGCTTCGTCGCCAGTTCTGCAAGGCGCGGCGAGACGGACACGGGCTTCAACCCGTTGCGCGCCTCGACGCGCTCGGACACGAGCCAGCCGACTCCCTTCGCGCGAAGTTGGCTCAACCCGTCGGGAGTCGGCGCCGTGTACGCCCTCTGATTGAGGTTGTAGAGCGCGACGTCGCGGAAGCCGACGTGGGCGGCCTCGGGCAGGTACGACCAGCTCTCGAGGAGCACCCGCCGACCGCTCAGGCCGGATAGCCACCACCGACGGGAGTTGCATTTCAGACCGCTGCCACTCAGGCAGTGGGTGTCGGTCGCCAGCAGGGCGGACGAGGGCACGTTGGCGCGAATCCAGGCGGCAGCCCGTCCCTGTGAGACGAGCGCGGGGTCCGAAACTGTCGATGCCTGCTGCCGCAGGGGATGACTGCTCTGCACCACCAGCGCGCCGGCGACCGGACTCAGCAGCGCAATGAGCAGCACAGTGACGAAGGCCGGTCTCCCAGCCCTGCGCCGGATTACCAGCGCCAGTCCAACACCAAGGACGACAACAGCCGCCAACACCGCCGACTGCAGCAGGAAAGTGTCGAAGCGGGGCCGCATCTGGCCCGCGTTGGTGGGAGCTCGGCCGGCGGAGGCCCGAAGACCCAGCCACGTCGTGGCCGCCACCACGACAGCGACGGTTGAGATCACGACGACAGGTCGCGTTCGGGTGCTGGTCACGAGTTCGGACACCGACCAGAGCCACAGGGCGGCTCCGACGGGCACCGTGCCATAGATGAAGTACACCTCGCTGTAGCCGTCGTGGGCCAGCAGGAAGAAGGGAACAAAGGCGCTGGCACAGATGCCGGCCAACAGCCACGCTGCGAGGTCGCGGCGCAGCCGCCGTTGGAGCACGGGCACGACGAAGGCCAAGGATCGGACCGCCCCGAAAAGTGTCGCCATCATCAGGCCAGCTCCCATGGAGAGGCCGAATCCCGGCTTGTCGACGAGCCCCCCCAGATAGGGCGTGTGGAGGTTGGGCCGCGCGCTCACAAGCAGGCGATAGGGATCCTTCCAGGAAAGGACCGACAGGAACTGCACGCCGGAGCCCGAGTTGCCGCCGGCCACCAGACGCAGTGCCAAGGCGGTCATGAGGGCGGCGATGGCGGTGACGACGAGCAGCAGCCTGCGCCGGCGACGCTGGGCCAGTGCCGCCACCGACGAGAGGGCCAGGCCTCCGAGGATGACCGGCAGCGCCGAAGCCTTGGATCCCGACGCGCCGACGGCGCCGATCAGCGATGCCGCGAGGGCGCCGGCCAGCGGCAGCCGCCCCCGCACGACGTCAACCAGGGCGTGCACAGTAAGCAGGATCATCGGGTAGGCGAAGAGCTGCGAGGGCGAGTTGCCGCTCAACTGCCCCAGCGGCATGACGACGTAGGGCCAGGGAGCGTAGGTCACAACCGGAATGGCAATGACGGCTGCGCCGGCGGCGGCCCACGGTCGGCCCGAGACGCGTTCGGTCAAGGCCGCCGTCATACCGACGAAGACCATCCCCATCGGCAGCAGCCAGAGCCGGAGCATGATCGTGGGCTCGTCAATGCCCGTCATCAACGACGTCGTCGCCACATGAGCATTCGAGAACCAGTGGTAGTGCAGCAGGCCCGATTCAACCGCCTGCGGAGTGCCGAGCGGAAAGGCCCGGGTCGCCTCGGCTGCAAGGCCGAGGTGCCAGAGCAGGTCTGGGTAGTACGGCCGCCCTGACGGGGGCAGGTCGTAGACCGACAGGAACGTCCAGGCGAGCTGCCACCCAACTGCGAGGCAGGCCAAAGTGACGACGAGCGTCGGCCCGGCCGGCCATCGACGTCGCGGTCGAGCCCGGATGCGCGCGCGTGCGCCAGGCGAGAACAGCACGGCAAGAGTGAGAACAGGCCAAGCCCAGAGTACCGATCGAACGTCAGCCAGGCTTGCTGCCGCCCAGGCCACCAGGCCGAGGGCGAGGCCGGTGGCGGCGCCGAGTGAGAGGTCGGAGAGCCAGGACTCCATGGGGCCTCTCAGCGCTCGATGCACGAGCGTGCCCGGCATCACCACTCCGAGAGCCAGGAATAGGGCATACCGCGCAAGATCGGCTCCGGGAGTGCCGTAGAAAAGCAACGCCCCCACGACCAGGAGCACGATCAGTCCGGTGCCTACTCGTCCTGGTAGGCCGGAACGCTGTGGTGGGTCGGACGCTGAGCTGGTTTCGGTCGGTTGCAGGGTCTCGGTCTGCGTCGGAAGGGCAGGTTGCGGCACGGCCGCCATCCTAGGCTGGCCGCCTGAGGGGTCTCATCTGCCACACGGTCACGAGGCCGTTCGACCAGCGTCGGGTGGCCAGGGCGTCCAGGCGGTCCGAGACGATCTCGCCGGGCAGCCGTTCGGCCACCAGCCACGAGGCCCCCAGGGCCTGCATCCGTGCCAGCACCTCGGGCGTGGGAGCCGCGAACGCCAACTGGTTGAGGGCGTAGAGGGCGGGGTCGTAGTAGCCGACGTGAGCCGCTGCGGGCACGTAGCTCCACGACTCGAGGAGCACTCGGCGGCCGGACAGCCCGGAGAGCCACCACCGGCGTGAGTCGCACTCGGGGCCGAGCCCTGCTCCGGAAAGACAGTGCATGTTGGTCGCAGTCACGGCGTCGAGAGGCACGTGCGCCCGCACCCAGAGAGCCGCCTCTCCCTGCGCTCGGGCGGTCTCGTTGGGCGCCCCGGCCTTCGGCGCCGCCGACCGCCCGGCCACGGTCATGACCACCGCCGACCCGGCCAGCGCGGCGATGAGGGCCACCGAGGCGAGCGGCGCCAGGTGCGCGTGGGGCCGCTTGGCGGCGAGTCGGATCGGGTGGCGTCGGGCGGAGCCGACCCGACTCTGGTGTGGATGCCGTCGCCCTGACACGACAACTACACCCCCGGCCACGAGGCCGATGATGAGCAGCTGGAGCAGGAACGTACGCACGGTCGACGCCATGGCTGCCGGTGATCCGGGTAGCGGTTGAGTCAACGCGACGGCAGCTATGGCCATCGTGAGGGCCGCGGAGGCAGCAGCGGTGACCGCCGCCGCCCGGGCGCTCACCCGGCGTCCCTCGAGCGAGACGGCGCACGACCAGGCCAGGAGGGCACTGCCTACGGGGATGGTCGTGTAGACGAAGTAGTACTCGCTGTAGCCCTGGTGTCCCAGCGCGAAGAAGGGGACGAGCGACGACGCGCACACACCGGCGAGGAGCCAGGCTCCGAGATCGCCACGCAACGGTCGCTGGGCCAGGACGACGACGAAGGCGAACGTTCGCAGCGCGCCGATGGCGGTTGCGGCGAGCAGCGCGAGCAGCAACAGGAAACCGACGGGGCCGTCGACAAGGCCGCCTGGCACCAGAGTGGCGAAGTCGGGCCGCTCCCGGGCCAGCTGACGGTAGGGCGCCAGGACGGTCAGGCTCGAGAGCAGCTGGATGCCGGCTCCGCTGTCACCACCCGACACGAGCGTGAGCGCCGCCAGGGTCATGAGCAGCCCTGCCAGCGTCACCACCAGCAGCCGCATCCGGACGCGACGAAGGACCAGGGCAGCGAGCAGGGCGAGCGCGACGCCCCCGAGGATCACGGGCAGCGCCGATGACTTGGCCCCCGAGCACCCGAGGGCGCCGATGGCGGCCACGGCGAGGGTGCCCCAGCGGCGGCGTCGGTCGCGCACGGCGTCAACAAGCGCGTGCAGGGTCAGTAGGACCACGGGGTAGGCGAACAGCTGCGACGGCGAATAGCCGCTCACGTGGGTCAGGTCGGGCACGATCGCCGGCCAGAACGCGAGGGTGGTCGTCGGCAACGCGACCCAGGCTGCGGCCGCCGCGGCCCAGGGTCGGCCCGAGATCCGCTCGGCCAGGGCGGCGGTCAGCACGACGAAGAGCAGAGCCAGTGGCAGCACCCAGAGCCGCAGCATGATGGTCTGGACGTCGACACTGGTCATGAGTGCGGAAGCGGCGACGTGGGCGTTTGAGAACCAGTGGTAGTGCAGGGTTCCGGCATCGGCGACCTGCGGGGTTCGTAGCGGGAAGTCGCGGGTCGCCTCGGCAGCCAGCCCGAGGTGCCAGAGCAGATCGGGGTAGACGGCTCGGTCGCTCGGCGGCAGGTCGGTCTCACCGACGTACGCCGTGGTCTGCTGCCAGATGACCACCACGGCGGCGAGGGCGAGCGCGACGGTCGGCCCAGGAGGCCAGCGCTGGGTGGGTCGCTGCTGCAGGCGCCCCCGAGCTGCGGGCGAGAGCAGCACGAGCAGTGTGAGCACAGGCCACGCCCAGAGCAGGCCGCGCTGGTCGGCGAGGCTGGCCCCCGCCCAGGCGACGAGCCCGAGCACGAGGCCGGTAGCGGCCCCGAGGCCGAGGTCGGCCAGCCAGCTGTTCTGGGCTCCGCGCAGGGCCTTGTGGACGAGCGTGCCCGGAACGACGACGCCGAAGACGAGATAGGTCCCGTACGTCAAGAGCTCACCGAGGGGAGTCTGTCGTGCGAGCAGCACGGCCACGGCGGCCATCACGACGGCAGCGCTCGACCACCACGCCACCGCTCGTGCGCCCGCGACCTCTCGGGAGGGGGGCCGACCGACCTGGGAGGAGCGTGTGGCCATGACGCTCAGGGTAGGCGATCTCCTGGGTCGGCTCACTCGGAGCGTGCCGAGGTGGTCACAAAACGGTAACGGGGGTTATGAGCGTGTTATACCTTATGCGAATCTTATGACGTTTGTTACTCATGGTCCACAGGAGTGTCCCTTGTCCAAGCCCACCAGCGCCATCACGATCCTGGCCGTCGCGACCTTGACGGCGGCGAGTTCCCTCGTGTCGAGCCCAGCCATGGCGGCCTCCGTCACCATCACCTCACGCCCGGCCGCCGCCGCCTCGACCTCGCCGCACCCTGTGGCTCCCACCATCGTCTCGATGCCCGTGCCCCAGGCCGCAGGGGCCGGCCGTGCCGCGAAGTCGACGTCGCACGTCCCCGGAGGGCTGCGAGTCGGAGCCGAGATGTCACGCAATGGCGTCGCCTTCGACGTCGCGGGAGTCGCGTTCACCGGCAAGGCACCGCCCGGACTGATGATCGAGGCACGCACGCACACGGCCGTCGGCTGGGGTGCGTGGCACGCGCTCGATGTCGACGGCGACGGGCCCGACCCGGGCTCGGCGGAGGCACGGCGATCCACGTCGGGCTCAGCCCCCCTGCTCGCCGCCGGCTCTGACGCCGTCAGCGTGCGAGTGTCCTCGCCGTCGGGTGCCGTACCGTCCGGTCTGACGGCGAGCCTCATCAATGGGGGGACGTCGACCGGCGACGCGGCCCTGCCCGGCCCCGCCCCCGTCGCCACCGCGCTCGCAGCAGCGGGCCCGACGACGGGCACTGCCGCCGCCATCACGGCGGCCTCGACCGCGGTCTCGATGCCGACGATCATCACCCGGGCCCAGTGGGGAGCCGACGAGAGCATGCGGCCGTGCACCCCCAAGACGCTGACCGGCTTCAAGGCCGCCGTCGTGCACCACACGGTCGACTCCAACGCCTACGCCTCGGCCCAGGCCGCGTCGCTCATGCGCGGCATCTACGCGTACCACACCCAGAGTCTGGGGTGGTGCGACATCGGCTACAACTTCCTCGTCGACCGGTACGGGCGCACGTACGAAGGTCGCAAGGGCGGCGTCACCGGTTTCATCCAGGGCGCCCAGGCCGGCGGGTTCAACACCGAGACCTTCGGGGTCTCGGTCATCGGCGACTACACCAGAATCCCGTTCAGTGCCGCTACCTTCGAGGCGGTGACCCGCGTCATCGCCTGGCAGGCGGGCAAGTCGAACTTCGACCCGTCTGGCACCGTCACGCTGACATCGGAGGGCAGCACCCGCTACCAGCCGGGGGTGAAAGTGGTGAAGCCGCGCGTCATCGGCCACCGCGACACCAGCCTGACCGAGTGCCCGGGCAATACCTCCTACCCCCACGTGGCGTCGATCAGGTCTCGAGCTGCGTCCTACTGGGCCATCGGGGTGCCCACGGCCTCGCCGTCGCTCTTCACGGCCGCCGGCCCCCGCCGCGTGCTCGACACGCGAGCCGGCATCGGCGCCCCCCGGGACGCAGTGGGAGCGCGCAGCGCTATCACCCTCACGGTGCCCGGCCTGCCTGCGGGCACCACCGCTGTCGTGCTCAACGTGACCGCGACGTCACCGACCGCAGACACGTTTGTCAGCCTCTACCCCAATGGTCGCAGCAGCGGAGGCACCTCGAGCCTCAACCTGCGACGCGGCCAGACCTCCGCCACCCTCGTCACGGTCGGCGTGGGGAGCGGCAACACGGTGCGGCTCTACAACTCCGCGGGCAGCGTTCAGCTCGTCGCCGACGTGGCGGGCTACTACGCCGCTGGTGGCTCTGGATACTCGAGCGTGACGCCGCGACGGGTGCTCGACACCCGTTCGGGCACGGGTGGCATCAAGGGGCGGGTCGGGGCGCGGCGCACCGTGGCGCTGAAGGTGTCCGGGCTTCCGGCGGGCGCACGAGCCGTCACGATGAACGTGACCGTGACCAACGCGTCCGGTAACGGGTTCCTCACGGCCTACCCCGGCGGGACGAGCCGGCCACGGGTCTCGAGCGTCAATGCCGTGCGGGGGGGCACGGCAGCCAACCTGGTTACCGTGGCCGTCGGCGCCGGCGGAACCGTGAACATCTACTCCGACTCGGCCTCGGTCGACCTGATCGCCGATCTGGCCGGCTACTACGCACCCGGCACCGGCGCCAGGTTTGTTCCCATCAGCCCCCAGCGGATGCTCGACACGAGAACGGGCCGCGGGCCGGTGCTTCGGCGGGCGGGTGCCACGGAGGCGTTGGCCGTACAGGTTCCCGGCCTGCCCACGAGTGCGTCTGCAGTAAGCGTCACGATGACGGCGGTCGACGCGAGCGCGACCTCCTACATCGCGGCCTACCCGAGGGGAGTGTCGCTCCCGAACTGCTCCGTGCTCAACGTCGTGCCCGGTGCGACCGTGAGCAACTCCGCCGCAGTGGGCGTCGACACGAAGAACTGGATGTGGGTCTACAACGACGCCGGTGCGGTCAACGTCATCGCCGACATCACCGGGTTCTTCACGATCTGAGCCCAGCTGCGTCGACCCTGATCGGCCACCTCACCTCGCCTGGCGAGGTGGCCGTTCACGGACTCACGCAAGATCGCTGATGAGCTCGGGCTCGGTCTTCTCGCGCACCTCGTCCTCGGTCACCCCTGGGGAGAGCTCACGCAGCACCAGCCCGGAGGCCGTGACGTCGAGCACCGCGAGGTCGGTGATGATGCGCTGCACCACCGCGCGACCGGTGTACGGAAGTGAGCACTCCTTGACGATCTTGTACGAGCCGTCCTTGGCGGTGTGCTCCATCAGTACGATCACCCGCTTGGCCCCGTGCACGAGGTCCATCGCGCCGCCCATGCCCTTGACCATCTTGCCGGGGATCATCCAGTTGGCGATGTCGCCGCCCTGCGAGACCTGCATGGCGCCAAGGATCGCGGCGTCGACCTTGCCCCCTCGGATCATCCCGAAGCTCATGGCCGAGTCGAAGAACGCTGCACCCCGGCGCAGGGTCACCGTCTCCTTCCCCGCGTTGATGAGATCGGGATCCTCCTGCCCGTCGAACGGGTACGCGCCCACGCCCAGGATGCCGTTCTCCGACTGAAGCACGATCTCGACGTCGTCGGGCACGTAGTTGGGCACCAGGGTGGGCAGGCCGATGCCGAGGTTGACGTAGGCACCGTCGGTCAGCTCGGAGGCGGCTCGGGCGGCCATCTGCTCACGGGTGAGCGCCATGCTCAGGCCTCCTGCTTCTGGCGCACGGTGCGCCGCTCGATGCGTTTGTCGGCTGCCTGCTCGGGGGTGAGCGGCAGCACCCGCTGCACGAAGATGCCGGGCAGGTGGATCTCGTCGGGATGCAGCTCGCCGGGCTCTACCAGCTGCTCCACCTCGGCCACGGTGACCCGGCCGGCCATGGCGCACAGCGGGTTGAAGTTGCGCGCCGACTGGTTGAACACGAGATTTCCGTGCCGATCACCCTTGGCGGCCCGGACCAGCCCGAAGTCGGTGGTGATGGCCCGCTCGAGCACGAAGGTCAGGCTCTGGCCGTGAACCTCGAACTCCTGGGTCTGCTTGGGCGGCGACTCGAGAACCACCGAGCCCGAGGAGTCGTAGCGCCACGGCAGCCCGCCGTCGGCGATCTGGGTGCCGACCCCGGTTCGGGTGAAGAAGGCGGCGATGCCGGAACCGCCGGCGCGCAGGCGCTCTGCCAGCGTGCCTTGGGGCGTCAGCTCGACCTCCAGCTCGCCCGAGAGGTACTGGCGTTCGAACTCCTTGTTCTCACCGACGTACGAGCTGATCATGCGGCGGATCCGTTTGTCCTTGAGCAGGATGCCCAGCCCCCAGGAGTCGACGCCACAGTTGTTCGACACCGCCTCGAGGTCTTTCAGGCCGGTTTCGTGGATGGCAGCGATGAGCACGCTCGGGATGCCGCAGAGCCCGAAGCCACCGACTGACAGCGACATGCCGTCGGTGATGCCGGCGATGGCTTCGACGGGGGAGGAGACGACTTTGTCCATGGCGCCGACTCTAGCCTCGACCGCTCTGAGCACGAACTACAGGCTGGTAGTTCGCCCGGGGGCCTTGTGAAGGGTGTGACAGGAGTGCATGAATGGTGATGGTGAAGTTCGAGCAACACGCTGGAGGAGGCAGAAACGTGACCGTCATGGCGACGAGGTCACCTTCGGGCGGCGGCCTGCCGACCGACCCCGGGGTGTCGACGGTCTCGTTCTCGACCAGCTACACCCAGTACAAACACCTCGTCGTCGGCATGGGTGCCCGTGGTTTCGTGGTGCGGCTGCTCCAGCTCGCGCTGGGCGGCACCGCGGTCGACGGTGTCTTCGGGATCGTGACCCGTGAGCGGGTCGTGGCGTTGCAGCGGTCCATGGCGCAGCCCCCGACCGGCGTGGTCACCCCCGCGCTCTGGGACGTGCTCGAGGCTCGAGACTTCCCGTTCGTGCGGCAGCGGGCGTCGGTGCTCCGGGCCGGTGACAGCGGCCCAGCGGTGCTCGCGGTGCAGCGCGTGCTGGGCGTCGCGACCACGGGCGTCTATGACGTGGACACTCGAGAGGCGGTCAAGGCTGCTCAGTCACGGGCCGGCTTGGCCAGCACGGGTGTGGTGGCCTCGCGCACCTGGTCGTTGTTCGACCGGCTCTCGGCCTGAAACCTGCCCGACGTCAGCCGACGTCAGACAGGTGTGATCGTGACGCCCTCTGACGCGAGCCGACGTGCCTCGTTCTGCGCGACACCCCGCGACAGCACGACCGAGCCCCGGCCTGCCCACGCGCTGAGAGCCTGCTGAAGCACCCCGCCGAGCGACCCGTTCAGGGCCACCCGTGGGGCATCACCCCACCCGTGCTCCATCCTTACCAGCGAGTCGTAGGCCGTGTCGTGTCCACGGTCGCTGAGGGCGAGGTCGGCAGCCTCGGGATCAGCCAGGGCGACGAACTGGTCACCGTGGGTCGACAGCTCGCGAGCCTCGTCGATGGCGCCACCGGCGTCAGCGGAGCCGGGATGAGACCGGGCCAGAGCCGGTAGCGACACGAGCACGGCATCGCCGGCGTGGGCCCTCGCGCGCTCCGGGTCGGCGGTGACGAGCACGTCGGCGTCGAGGGCGTCACCCCCGATCACCACGCCGGCGCCCACCCCCCACACCGCGAGTGCCCAGTAGCAGGCCCGCCAGTGGGTGGGCAGGTCGAGACCCACGGTGGTGCCCGGCCCGGCGGCGAGGTCGTCCTGGAGCAGGTTGCC
>JBDTVJ010000064.1:0-17898 GCA_040007275.1 Terracoccus sp. | reverse complement strand
CGGGGCCCAGACCCGTACGTCTGCGGTCACGCCTGCTCCTTCGCTCGCACCAGCAGCGCCACGGGAAGCCCCGGCTCTCGCAGCACCCTCCTGATCGGCACTGACCCGCCCGCGATCGCCTCTCCCGACAGGAGATCTCGCCACTCACCCTCGGGAAGGTCAACGGTGTCGTCAGCCCACCCACCGCGATCGGCGAGCCGGCCGGCCAGTCGGGTCGCCAGCACGACGACGTCGACCCGGCCGCCGCGACCGCGACCGAAGGCGACGAGGTGCGCTGAGCCGGTGGACAGCCCGGTGTGGGTCGTGTCGATGCCGATGAAGACGTCAGCCTCGTCGCGACGCAGCCGCAACGCCCGTGAGGTCACGAGGAGCTTCTCGTCGCTGAGGTCGACGGGCGCCTCACCGGCGTCGAGCCGAGCGAGACGAGAGCCGCGTTCGTCGTAGTCGACGGCGCGACGGTTGTCGGGGTCGACGAGCGAGAGGTCGACCAGCTCGTTGCCCTGGTAGACGTCGGGCACCCCGGGCATGGTCAGCTGCACCAGCTTCTGGCCGAGCACGTTGGCCCGGGTCTCGCGAGACGTGGCGGCGTGCCAGGCCTCGAGGTGGCTCGCCACGGCCGGGTCGGTGACCATGACCGAGACGAGATCGGCGACGGCCGACTCGTAGGCAGTGTCGGGACTGATCCAGCTGGTGTGCAGCTTCGACTCACGAATCGCCTTCTCGGCGTAGCCACCCAGCCGGTCGTCAGTGATCGGCCACGCACCGACCACGGTCTGCCAGAGGAAGTACTCGGTCAAAGCGTCGACCTCCGCGGAACGGCGGTCGGCCACCAGCTCACGGGCCGTGCGCACCCAGTCGGCCCAGGCCTCCGGGCGTTCGGCGAGCACGAACAGCCGGGCCCGCAGGTCTTCTGACCGCTTCGTGTCGTGCGTCGAGAGCGTCGTCATCGTGTGCGGCCAGTCGGTGGCGAGAGCAGCGGCGAAGGCGTGGAACTCGCCCGTCCCGGTGCCGAACGACGACGGGTCGCCCCCGACCTCGTTGAGGCCGGTCAACCGGACGTAGCGGTAGTAGGCCGTGTCCTCGATGGCCTTGGCCATGGTCGGGCCGCAGGTCTGCTGGAAGCGCACCATGAACTCGTCGCGGGCCGCGCCGGCTCCGGGGGCGGCCCCTGCCACGTCGACGCCTCGGGCGATGTCGGCGACGAGCCCGACGGCATCCCGATCGCGCTCGTCGGCTGCAGCAGTGGCCCGTGACTGGGCCGCCGCGAGCGCCTCGCTCGCATCGGGCGTCATGGCCTCGCCGGGGCGGGCGTAGGCGCGATAGCGGTCCATCGCGACCAGCAGCTCGACGACGGCCCGGCGCAACGACGCGTCGTCAGCATCGGGCACGACCTGCGCGAGCAGGCGAACCAGGCGGCTGACCTCGGTGGCGAGCATCCCCTGCACAACCCAGCGCTTCGACGTCTCGACGAGGGCCTCGAGGCTCTGACGCTCGCCCAGCAGCTCCGTCGACAGGGTGTCGAGCGGCGCGGCGCCGGCCGGGTCGACGAACAACCCGCCGACCCTCAGCAGGGCGTCGTAACCGGTGGTCCCGGCGCAGGCCCAGTCGGCGGGCAGCACTTCCTCGCCCTCGAGGATCTTCTCCACCACGACCCAGGTGCCCTTCGTGGCCTCGGCCAGCGTGTCAAGGTAGCCCGACGGGTCGGCGAGACCGTCAGGGTGGTCGATACGCAGGCCGTCGATCTTGCCCGCCTGCACAAGACCGGCGATCTTCGCGTGCGTGGCCTCGAACACGACCGGCTCCTCGACCCGCACGGCGATGAGCGACGTCACGTCGAAGAAGCGCCGGTAGTTCAGCTCGTCGTCGGCGATCTTCCACGAAGCGAGCCGGTAGTGCTGAGCGGCCAGCAGCGCGGTCAGCGGTAGGTCGGCCGTGCCCGCCGCGACCGGGAACACATGGTCGTAGTAGCGCACGACCTGCTCGCCGGCCTCGCTCCCGAGAGTGATCTCACCCCCGGCGAGCGCCTCTTCGAGGGTGTCGCCGAGCACGGGCATGAGCACCTTGCCGTGCTGTGCGTCCCAGTCGATGTCGAACCACAGCGCGAGCGGCGAATCCGGGCCGTCGCGCAGGACCGTCCAGAGCGGACGGTTCTGCGTAAGCGGCGTCGGGGTCGTCATGTGGTTCGGCACGATGTCGACGACCACGCCCAGCCCGGCCGCCTTCGCGGCGGCGGCGAACCGTTCGAAGGCGTAGTCACCCCCCAGCCCGGTGGCGACGTGACCGTGGTCGGTCACGTCGTAGCCGTGTCGGGAGCCCTCGGTGGCCTGGAGCACCGGCGAGAGGTAAACGTCAGTGACGCCCAGCTGAGCCAGGTACTGCAGGCGCCTGGCAGCGTCGTCGAGGGTGAACTCCGGCTCGAGCTGGAACCGGTGGGTCGAGACGGGAACCCGATCGGGAACGGCCCCTCGGTTCACGACGGCAGGCCCTCCGCGAGGCCGGCCACCGGATGGTTCAAGGGCTCGCGTGGAGAGCGCAGCACGACGACGCTGCGGGCCTCGACCTGGATCTGCCAGCCGGGTTCGAGCTGCTTGACCTCGACGTCGTGGACGGCCGTGTTGACCTCCGGCACCCAGCAGGCGCCGTACTCCTCGTCGGGGATGGTGAAGGTCAGCGGCTCGTCGTGCGCGTTGAACATGACCAGGAACGAGTCGTCGATGATCGGGTTGCCGCGCTTGTCGGGCTCGGGGATCGCCGCGCCGTTGAGGAACACCGTGAGCGTCTTGGTCAGACCGTCGGTCCACGCCTGCTCGTTCATGTGCTCGGCGTTGGGCATCAGCCAGGCGATGTCGCCGAAGTCGCTCTCGCCGCCGTGTTCGGCGCTGCCGGCGAAGAAGCGGCGTCGACGGAAGACAGCGTGCTCCTTGCGCAGCGCGACCAGCCCCTGGGTGAAGGCGAGCAGCTGCTGCTGGCGCTCGTCGAGGTCCCAGTCGACCCACGAGATCTCGTTGTCCTGGCAGTAGCCGTTGTTGTTGCCGTCCTGCGTGCGCCCCATCTCGTCACCGTGCAGCACCATCGGGACCCCTTGCGACAGCAGCAGGGTCGTCATGAAGTTGCGCTGCTGGCGGGCGCGGAGGTCGAGAACCTGCTCGTCGTCGGTCGGGCCCTCGACTCCACAGTTCCACGAGCGGTTGTGGCTCTCGCCGTCGTTGCCGCCCTCACCGTTGGCGTCGTTGCGCTTGTCGTTGTAGGTGACGAGGTCGTGCAGGGTGAAGCCGTCGTGGGCGGTCACGAAGTTGATCGAGGCAATCGGCTTGCGACCGGAGTGCTCGTACAGGTCACTGGAACCGGTGAAGCGAGAAGCGAACTCACCAAGCGCGCCGCCTTCGCCGCGCCAGTAGTCACGCACCTCGTCGCGGTACTTGCCGTTCCACTCGGTCCAGAGCGGCGGGAAGTTGCCGACCTGGTAGCCACCGTCACCAACGTCCCACGGCTCGGCGATGAGCTTCACCTGGCTGACCACCGGGTCCTGCTGGATGAGGTCGAAGAAAGCCGACAGCTTGTCGACCTCGTGAAACTGGCGGGCCAGCGTTGCGGCGAGGTCGAAACGGAACCCGTCGACGTGCATCTCGGTCACCCAGTAGCGCAGCGAGTCCATGATCAGCTGGAGCACGTGTGGGCTGCGCATGAGCAGCGAGTTACCGGTGCCGGTGGTGTCGTAGTAATGCGAGGGGTCGTCGTCGACGAGCCGGTAGTAGTTGGCGTTGTCGATGCCACGGAAGGCGAGCGTCGGGCCCATGTGGTTGCCCTCGGCGGTGTGGTTGTAGACGACGTCGAGGATGACTTCGATGCCGGCCTCGTGCAGGGCCCTGACCATGCCCTTGAACTCGAGAACCTGCTGGCCGCGCTCGCCGCTGGCGGCATAGCCGTTGTGCGGCGCCAGGAAGCCGATCGTGTTGTAGCCCCAGTAGTTGCTCAGGCCCCGGTCGATGAGGTGCGAGTCCTGCACGAACTGGTGCACGGGCATGAGCTCGACCGCCGTGATGCCGAGCTTGGTCAGGTGATCGATGGTGGCCGGGTGGGCCATGGCCGCGTAGGTGCCCCGGATCTCCTCGGGGATGTCGGGATGGAGCTCGGTCATCCCCTTCACGTGGGCTTCGTAGATGATCGAGTCGTGGTAGGAGTGGCGCGGCGGGCGGTCGTCACCCCAGTCGAAGAAGGGGTTGGTCACCACCGAGAGCATGGTGTGCCCGAGGCTGTCGTCGGTGTTGGGGGGTGTCGCGGTGGCGGCGTTCTCGTCACCGAAGGTGTAAGAGAAGAGCGATTGGTCGGTGGTGGGCTGGCCCTCGATCGCCTTGGCGTAGGGGTCGAGCAGCAGCTTGGTCGGGTTGCACCGGTGGCCGTTCTCGGGCTCATAGGGGCCATGCACCCGGAAGCCGTAGCGCTGCCCTGGCTGCACGTAGGGGACGTAGCCATGCCACACGTAGGCGTCGGTCTCGGGCAGGTCGAGGCGGGTCTCGACCCCGGCGTCGTCGACCAGACACAGCTCGACGCGTTCCGCCACCCCGCTGAACACGGCAAAGTTCACACCGGTTCCGTCGTAGGTCGCGCCGAGGGGGTAGGCACTTCCGGGCCAGATCTCCATCAATCTTCTTCCGTCGTCGTTCGCAGAGCAGCATCACCCACGGTGTTCGCGGGGTGCAGGCGTCACACGGACGCCGTCGGCCGCAGCCGCCATTGTGGCCTGCCAGCTACCTTCTCGCACAACTGACGCCCTGTTCACGCTCCGCAGCTGAGACGAATCCGCGACGGTCGGCTCTCCACCCCACACGTCGAGCACCCCATGAAGGCCACCTGCTGTCGCCGCATCCCGAGATCGCCCACCAGCATCTGCGGATCGTCCTGACCCTGCCGGGGGCACCGGCAATCCAGGCGTCGGTGTCGTCGGCCTGTCTGGGTCGGCTGGGTCGCCTCACAAACCTGATGACGCCCGACTGGCAATCAGCGACCACCAACACATCGGCCGTCCGGTGGTGCAGGAGAGGACCTCGACCTCTCAGACTGGCACCGACTCAGAGCCACCCCATGATGGGATGAGGGATGCTTTCGCCCCTGACGTTGACCGACGGCGGTATCGAGACCGACCTCATGTTCCACCACGGGCAGGACTTACCGCACTTCGCTGCATTCGTGTTGCTCGACACTGAGAAGGGCCGCGAGACTCTCCGCGCGTATTACCGGCCGTACCTGCAGATCGCGCGGGACTACGGTCTCTCTTTGGTGCTTGAGACCCCGACCTGGCGGGCTAGCGCGGATTGGATCGCCCTTCTGCGACGCCCAGACAGCGACGTGCAGCGGATCAATCAACAAGCGGTGCAGCTGCTCACCGAGCTCCGCGACGGTAACCCCGACGTTCCCCTGGTGGTCAGTGGATGCATCGGACCACGCACCGACGGGTACGACGCGTCAGCGACGATGGACCAGCATCAGGCGCAGCGCTACCACAGCAGCCAGATCGAGGCCCTGCACGACGCGGGAGCCGACCAGGTCACAGCAATGACCGTGGCCTACCCGGCAGAGGCCATCGGCATGGTCCGGGCCGCTCACGCGGCCGGCGTGCCCGCCGTGATCTCCTTCACCGTCGAAGTAGACGGTCAGTTGCCTGATGGGAGTGCACTGGACAGGGCAATCGGCGTCGTCGACCAAACGACAGACCCGGGCCCCCTCTCCTACATGGTC
Organism: Terracoccus sp.; assembly: GCA_040007275.1. Classification (GTDB taxonomy): domain Bacteria; phylum Actinomycetota; class Actinomycetes; order Actinomycetales; family Dermatophilaceae; genus DSM-29435. The sequence continues at coordinate 12,162 of JBDTVJ010000064.1, read as the reverse complement.
AACTGCGCCCACCCCAGTCATGTTGAAGCCGCTTTCGGCCTCCCCCCAGAGACGGACACGGGCGAACAACCCACGCATCACCCCGCCTCAGGCACCGCAAGCGACCACCGGGGGTGGACGGCACGAGTCACCGGAGTGCGCGCCAACGCCTCCCCTCGCAGCCACGCCGAACTAGACACCGCAACTGACTTGGACGAAGGCAACCCAGCCCAGTTCGGGGCGGCCCTGGCGCGTCTACGCGCCACGGTGACCTCCCTTGCCGTGCTGGGTGGTTGCTGCGGGACGGACCAACGGCACATTCGCGAGGTGGCCCGCGCGACCAGCCGGGCCGCCTCACCACGCAGGTGACCGCATCGGTTCGGTTCGAACAACCCCCACGACGACGGCGCCCACCAACCCCCCCGAACCGCCCCCAGTGTCCAACGAGATCAGCTGCCCCGATACCAGCGACGGATGCCCGTTCTCCTCATCCAGCTTGGGGTCCAAGAGCCGCACCGCCGGTGATCACCGGACGGGGGTTGCGGCGCAAGGGCGCCTTCGGGTCACCACGCGGCGCGCAACGGATCGTCGCTGACGCCTGCCTCGGAGCCCGGCTGGACACAAGGGACTGGTGTCGTGACCAGTCGGGTCTCGGTGGCGGTCCAGTCGGACGGTGTCGGTGAGCAAGACAGTGCCCTGGTCGTCGACGTGGATGCCGCCGCCTTCGTTCACGAGCGCGGACCCGATCACGTCGGCGCCGGGGAGATCGGCGACGACGTGGCCGATGAGGCGATCCTTGTCCCAGTGCGCCCAGGCCCGCTGGCCCCAGCCGTTGGATTGCCCGGTCACTGCCGCGAGCGTCTACGTCTCACTCACGACGAAGGTCGGGCCGCTGTCTCGCATCCCTTCGTCAGCACAGCCCGCGACGAGGCAGCCATCGCACCGACGATCACACCCGAACGGTCGGCGTCCTGGCCAACAGTCACCCCTGAAACATCTACCACGGGTGTTGGTACGAAGCGGGTTCCTTCAGCCGCGTTGCGGACGACGACGATCGCGCGACGATGCCGTGATGTACGACGTGGTCTGCTTGGACCATGACCTGCTCAGGCGTCCCCTATCGTGTGCTTACGCTGAGATGGCGGCAACCGTACGTGATCAATGCGTCTCAGCCCGCGTTGGCGCAGCCTCGAGCGGGACGTCCGGGACCCGCGTCAGGTGCGGGCGGGAGCTGGCCGGGAAGATCGAGGCCGCTGATCGGGATTCGGAGGCGGTCAACGGGGCTGCACGTCGACCGCGGGCTGTCGACGGCTGCCCCCATTTCGATGAACAGGACTGGACATGACTCCCTTCACCCTCACCCATCGCACCGCCCTGGTGAGCGGAGCCGGGTCCGCTGACGGAATTGGTTTCGCCATCGCGCGGTTCCTCGCCCGGCAAGGGGCCCACGTGGTGCTCTCCGCGACCTCGGCGCGGGCCCACGAGCGTGCTGCGTCGTTACAGTCGGCGGGGTACGACGTCGTCGCCCTCCTCGCGGACCTCACCGACCCGGCCGCCGCCGAGAACCTCGTGATCGAGTCGGTGCAGCACCTTGGTCGTCTTGACATCGTCGTCAACAACGCCGGGATGGTGCAGACGGGTGTCGACAACGAGGACGCCGACTTCGTCGACCAACCGTTCGCTGCCTGGCTGCGTCAGCTGGACATCACCTTGATGACTGCTGTCAACCTGACGCGGGCGTGCATCCCTGCCATGCGGGCACGACGACACGGGCGGATCGTGATGGTCTCGAGCGTCACGGGTCCACATGTGGCCATGCCGGGTGCTAGTGCGTACTCCGCCGCGAAGGCTGGCATGGACGGGCTGATGCGTGCGCTGGCCGTTGAAGAGGGTCCTCACGGGATCACCTGCTCGTCGGTCGCGCCGGGTTGGATCTCGACAGGGTCGTCCGAGGCGTTCGAGCTGCAGGCTGGACTCCTTACCCCGGTGGGAAGGCCAGGCACTCCCGAGGAGGTGGCCGCGCTGGTCGGTTTCCTGGCCAGCGACGAGGCGTCCTATGTCACCGGTCAGTCGTTCATCGTGGACGGTGGCAACACGATCCAGGAGATCAAGGGCCAAAGCCCACCCGCCGCGGCGAAGCCGACTGCGCGTCTCCCCTGAACCGAGCGAGCACCCAGTCGTCCTCTGAGGTGCGGGTTACTCGCCAGGCTCGGTCTCAGAGGGCTCCGCCCAGGGTCACCCCGCCGTCGATGGTCATCGTCTGCCCGGTGATCCACGAGGCGTCCGCGCTGAGCAGAAAGCTCACCGCGCCCGCGACATCCTCCGGCGTGCCGAGGCGCTTCATCGGGTAAGCGGCCGCCACCTTCTCCTCGCGGCCCTCGTAGAGCGCCTCGGCGAACCTGGTCTTCACGACCGCCGGGGCCACGGCGTTGACCCGCACCTGCGGTCCGAGCTGATGCCCCAGCTCGGTCGTCAAGTGGATGAGGGCGGCCTTGGAGACCCCGTACCAGCCGATCACACCGGAGGCTTCCAGCCCGGCCACTGAAGCGACGTTGACCACGGCTGCTGGGTGCTCGGCGTCGCCGATGCCCGCTGCGACCGCCTTCTTGATCCATGAGAACGCGGCGACCACGTTGACGTCAAGCACCTTGCGGGCCAGGTCGGTGTCGCCCTCGAGCATCGGCCCGTAGGACGGGTTGATTCCCGTGTTGTTGACGAGCAGGTGCAGCCCGCCGAACGTGGCGCGAGCCGCGGCGACGACCTCGTCCTGATGGGCCTCATCGGCCGCGTTCCCAGCGATGCCAAGGGCGTTGGCCGGCCCACCCAGGTGCTCGACGGCATCCCCGAGCGCTTGGGCCCGGCGCGCGGTGATGACCACCTTGGCACCCTCGGCGACGAGACGCTCGGCGATGCCGAGACCGATGCCGCGGCTGGCGCCGGTGACGATCGCGACGGCGCCTTCGTGGCGCATCCTGCCCTCGCCCGGCATCACAGACCGAGGTCCCGGCCGATGAGCTCCTTCATGATCTCGTTGCTTCCGGCCCAGATCTTCGTCACCCGGGCGTCGCGCCAGGCTCGGGCCACCCGGTACTCGTTCATGAAGCCGTAGCCGCCGTAGAGCTGGACGCAATGGTCGAGCACGTCGTTCTGCACCTGCGAGCTCCACCACTTGGCCTTGGCCGCGTCGATCGCGGTGAGCTCGCCCTTCGAGTGCGCCAGGACACAGTCGTCGATATACGCCTCAGCGACCTCGATCTTTGTGACCAGCTCGGCGAGCAGGAACTTGTTGTGCTGGAAGCTGCCGATCGGCTGACCGAAGGCCTGGCGCTCCTTGGCGTAGACGATGGTCTCCTCGAGGATCGCCTTCGCGTGCGCGACGTTGGAGACCGCTGCGCCGATGCGCTCCTGCGGGAGCCGCTGCATCATGGCGATGAAGCCCAGCCCCTGCTCGCCCAGCCGGTTCTCGTCGGGGACGCGAACGCTGTCGAAGAACAGCTCGGCGGTGTCGGACTCCTCCATGCCGACCTTGTCGAGCTTGCGGCCGTTGACGAAGCCCGCCATCGAGCGCTCGACCACGAACAGGGTGATGCCCTTGGCGCCCTGACCGGGGTCGGTGCGGGCGGCCACGATCACGAGGTCGGCCTGGTAGCCGTTGGTGATGAAGGTCTTGCTGCCGTTGAGCAGCCATCCGTCGCCGTCACGCACGGCCGTAGTCTTGAGGGCGGCCAGGTCAGAGCCACCGGAGGGCTCGGTCATGGCGATGGCGATGATCAGGTCGCCGCTGGCGATCCCGGGCAACCACCGCTGCTTCTGCTCGTCGGTGCCGAGGTCGACGATGTAGGGCGGGCAGACGTCGGCGTGGATGCCGAAGCACGAGCTCGTGGCGGCGTTGAACCGCGACATCTCCTCCGTCAGCACGGCGTTGAAGCGGTAGTCACGTACGCCCGCGCCGCCGAACTCCTCCGGGATGTCGAAGCCGAAGAAGCCCTGTTTACCGGCCTCCTTCCAGACGTCGCGCTCGATCGACTTCTCCTCGATCATCTGCTGGGCACGGGGGCGCAGCGTTCGCTCGACGAACTCGCGAGCGGAGGCGCGCAGCGCCTCGTGGTCCTCGTCGTAGATGTGGCGGGGCATGGAGATCCTCCAGAGAACGGTGACTAAGCGCTTGCTTAGTTTCGCAACGCTGCGGCATGCTGTCAACGTGCCGAGAACCACAGCGCCAGCGCCCGATCGCACCACGGTCGACCGGCTCATGCAGGCTGCCGCGCGGGCCTTCGCCGACAAGGGCTTCCACGCGACGACGACACGCGACATCGCCTCCGGGGCCGGCCTGTCCCCAGCCGGGGTCTACGTGCACTTCGGATCCAAGGAGGAGCTGCTGTTCAACCTCAGTCGCATCGGCCATGAATCGGCCCTGCGCGGGGTCCGCGAGGCCGTCGCCGACGCCGCCACCCCCACGCAGCAGCTCGCCGACCTGGTGGCAACCTTCTCGCAGTGGCACGCTGAGCAGTACGAGATCGCGCGGGTGGTGCAGTACGAGCACCACCACCTGACGTCTGAGCACCACGCGGAGGTGCTCGCCCTGCGCAAGCAGATCGACGCCGTCGTGCGCAGCATCCTCGAGGCCGGCACCCGCGAGGGGCTGTTCACCATCGACGACATCGGTGACACCTCACTCGCCCTGCTGTCGATCGCCGTCGACGTGGCACGGTGGTACTCCCCGACGATCCGTCGCACACCGGCCCAGATCGGGGCCACCAACGCCCATCTGGCCTTGCGCCTCGTGGGCGCCGCCACCTGACCGCCTCAACCGCCGGGGCCGCCCGGGCGCCGCACCCCGGTCACACCGTGTTGCAGGTGCCCGTGCCGCCGCTCGAGACGTTCGTCCGAGCACGGGCCGCGCACTACGATCGCGCCTGGCTCTCTCGCGACGCCGCGTTCGGCCACGCCCACGTCACCGCCTTGGGGCCCTTCCTCCGCCCCGAGGCGATCGATTCCGCAGCCCTCGGGCTGGTCGCCGAGATCGCCCACAACACAGCGCCGTTCACCTTCGCGCTCGACAGGGTCGACACGTTCCCGAACGGCATCATCCATCTCCTCCCCCAGCCCGATGAGCCGTTCCGCGCCCTGACCCGGGCTCTCTTCGAGGCCTTCCCCTCGTGCCCGCCCTACGGCGGCGCCTTCTCCGACGTGCGCCCGCACCTGACCCTGGACGCGAGGTCGGCGGCCGTCTCTGAGTCGAGCACCACCGCGCTGCTCGCGGGCGTCCTACCCGTGCTCAGCCGAGCCGCGCGGCTCGACCTGGCGCTGTGGCAGGAGAACGGATGCCGGGTGCTCGCGAGCTGGGACCTGGGCAGCGCACCCGCGGCGTGACGGCCGCGTGACTGCGGCCGACCCGGTGCTCCCCCGGGGGCCCCGTGCGCCGTCGTCGGAGCCATCACCCCGAATACGGCACCCACGGTGCGCCGACCTGCGACGCCTCAGCGATCGGCCGTCTTCGGCGAGGGCGCCGATGCCACCGACGCGTCCGACGTCGGCCGGGGTGACTCCAGGGGCACGGTCAGGCGGGGAAGGAAGAACTGCACCAACGGCCCGATCGTCACGGCGTAGAGCACGGTGCCGACCCCCACGGGCCCGCCGAGCACCCAGCCGGCGACGAGCACCACGACCTCGATCGTGGTGCGCACCACTCTGATCGACAGGCCGGTGCGGCGCGCAAATCCGGTCATGAGCCCGTCGCGAGGCCCCGGTCCGAGCTGGCTGCCGATGTACAAGCCACCAGCCAGCCCGTTCAGCACGATGCCGAAGGCGAGCAGCAGCCCTCGGGCCCAGATCGCTTCGGGCGTGGAGAGCAGGCCGAGACCGACGTCGGCCGCCACGCCGATCACCACCACGTTGGCGATGGTGCCAAAACCCGGCCACTGCCGAAGCGGCCACCACAGGAGCAGCACGAGCGCCCCGACGATGATGGTGACCTGGCCGAAGGTGAGCGGTACCCGTGACGCGAGCCCCGCGTGGAACACGTCCCACGGGTCGAGGCCCAGGGCGCCGCGGATCATCATCGCCATCGACAGGCCGTAGAGCATCAGGCCGATCATCAGCTGCGTCAGCCGACGGGGCAGCTTGCCCGCCCTCAGCTGCTGGCGGGGGGAGAGGTTGGCCAGGGGGGCGTGTCGAAGACGGGCGTACCGAGCCGCACGGGTGAGATGGTGGCGCATGACGTAGAGTCTGCCCCAGAACTGGACTGCAATTCCATGACCACTTGTGCCAGAGTGGACTCATGCGATCCGTCTCGGCCCGCTCCCTGCGGGGCCTGCTCGGTCCCGACCCTCTGCTCGCCCGTCCCGCCTACCGCGGGCTCGCCGACGGGGTGAGGCGGCTCATCTGCGACGGGCGCCTGCTCGTGGGGACCCGGTTGCCGAGCGAACGGTCGCTGACGAGTGAGCTCGGCCTGAGCCGGACGACCGTCGGCGGTGCCCTCGACCTGCTCCGCGACGACGGCTTCGTGGTGACCCGCCGAGGATCGGGAAGCATCGTGACCCTCCCCGAGGCTCCGACCGGACTGACCCTGTCGCAGGCCGGCTTGATACCGACACCCGTTCCCGACGACGTCATCGATCTGACGTATGCCGCCCTGCCTGCTGCCGCTGGGCTGTCCCGCGCCTATGAACGAGCTCTGGCTGCCCTTCCCCGGCACCTGGCTACGGCCGGGTACAGCCCCCACGGCATCCCGGAGGCCCGCACCGCCATCGCCGACTGGTTCACCGGCCGCGGGCTGTCGACCGAGGCCGACCAGGTCATCGTCACCTCAGGCGCGCACGCGGGGCTGTCCGCCACCCTTCGCGCGCTGCTCGAGCTGGGCGACCGAGTGCTGTTCGAGTCGCCGACCTACCCGAACGCCCTGGTCGGCACAAGGCGGTCGTCACTGCGTGCGGTGGCGTTCCCGATCACCCGCACCGGCTGGGATCTCGAGGCCATGGAGGTCGCACTGCGACAGAGCGGAGCCCGACTGGTCTACCTGATCCCCGACTTCCAGAACCCCACCGGTCAGCTCATGGACGCCTCGACGCGCCAGGCGGTGGCCCGGATACTGCGGCGGGCCGGCGCCCGAGCCGTGGTCGACGAAACTTTCGTCGAGCTCGGGCTCGACGGCCCTCCCCCTGCGCCGTTCGCCACGCACGCCGACAGCGCGATCACCATCGGCAGTGCGGCCAAGACCTGGTGGGGTGGTGTGCGAGTGGGCTGGGTGCGCTCCCCGCTCGCGGATGCGGCGGCCATCGTTGAAGCACGCCACAGCCTCGATCTCGGCACGTCGGTGCTCGAGCAGCTGCTCGTGGTCGAGCTGCTGCGGGAGGGCGACGCCCTGCTCGACGAACGACGCGCGTCAACCCTCGAGCGGCGCGACGCCATGGCGGCGGCGCTGCACCGTCACGTTCCCGAGTGGAGCTTCGACCTGCCCCCGGGAGGTCTCAACCTCTGGTGCGAGCTGCCGGTCGACCGGGGTGAGGAGCTTGTTCGGGCCGGTGAGGAGGCCGGCGTGCGCCTGGCCCGAGGAAGCCAGTTCGGCATCCAGGGCGGACTCGGCCGCTTCGTCCGGGTGCCGTTCTGCGTGGCCCCCGACGAGACCGACGAGGTGGGCCGGCGCTTGGCGCGGGCGTGGCAGCAGGCCCTCAGCCGAGAGGCGCTCGTGCCGTCACGCACGCCCCTCATCGCCTGACCCACGGCCCGCGCCACCGAATGGAACTGGCCACTCGACCTGGGGTGCAGGTCGAGTGGCCAGCTTGTCACGACGACACGGTGGCCGGAGCGTGGGTCAGTCGCGGGTGAGCTTGCGGTAGGTGACCCGGTGCGGGCGGGCGGCGTCGGGGCCGAGACGCTCGACCTTGTTCTCCTCGTAGGAGGCGAAGTTGCCCTCGAACCAGTACCAGCTCCCGGGGTTCTCCGCCGTGCCCTCGAAGGACAGGATGTGCGTCGCCACCCGGTCGAGGAACCACCGGTCGTGGGTGATGACCACGGCGCAGCCGGGGAACTCGAGCAGCGCGTTCTCGAGCGAGCCGAGGGTCTCGACGTCGAGGTCGTTGGTGGGCTCGTCGAGCAGCAGCAGGTTGCCGCCCTGCTTCAGGGTGAGCGCCAGGTTGAGGCGGTTGCGCTCACCGCCGGAGAGCACACCGGTCATCTTCTGCTGGTCGGGGCCCTTGAAGCCGAACTGCGAGACGTAGGCCCGCGAGGGGATCTCGACGTTGCCGACCTTCATGTGGTCCAAGCCGTCGGACACGACCTCCCAGAGGTTCTTCTTGGGGTCGAGCCCCTCCCGGCCCTGGTCGACGTAGGAGATCTTGACGGTCTCGCCGATCTTCACCTCGCCCGAGTCGGGCGTCTCGAAACCGACGATCGTCTTGAAGAGCGTCGACTTGCCCACGCCGTTCGGGCCGATGACGCCGACGATGCCGTTGCGCGGCAACGAGAACGAGAGGTCCTTGATGAGAACCCGGTCGCCGAAACCCTTGGTGAGCTTCTTGACCTCGATGACAGTAGAACCCAGGCGCGGGCCCGGCGGGATCTGCAGCTCCTCGAAGTCGAGCTTGCGGGTGCGGTCGGCCTCGGCCGCCATCTCCTCGTAGCGGGCCAGTCGCGCCTTGCTCTTGACCTGACGGCCTTTGGCGTTGCTGCGAACCCACTCGAGCTCGGTCTTGAGGCGCTTGGCCAGCTTGGCGTCCTTCTTGCCCGCGATGGTGAGGCGCTCGGACTTCTTCTCGAGGTAGGTCGAGTAGTTGCCCTCGTAGGGGTAGAGCCGACCCCGGTCGACCTCCGCGATCCACTGCGCCACGTTGTCGAGGAAGTACCGGTCGTGGGTCACCGCGATGACGGCGCCGGCGTAGCTCTCGAGGTGCTGCTCGAGCCACAGCACCGACTCGGCGTCGAGGTGGTTGGTGGGCTCGTCGAGCAGCAGCAGGTCAGGCTTCTGCAGGAGCAGCTTGCACAACGCGACGCGTCGACGCTCACCGCCCGAGAGGTTGGTGACGGGTGAGTCACCCGGCGGGCAGCGCAGGGCGTCCATCGCCTGCTCGAGCTGGCTGTCGAGGTCCCACGCGTCGGCGTGGTCGATGTCTTCCTGCAGCGTGCCCATCTCGGCGAGCAGGGCGTCGTAGTCGGCGTCGGGCTCACCCATCTCCTCGGAGATGGCGTTGTACCGGTCGACCTTGGCCTTGATCTCGCCGGCGCCCTCCTCGACATTGCCGAGAACGGTCTTGTCCTCGTTGAGGGGGGGCTCTTGGAGCAGGATGCCGACGCTGGCTCCGTTCGCCAGCCGGGCCTCACCGTTGGAGGGCTGGTCGAGGCCGGCCATGATCTTGAGGATCGTGGACTTGCCGGCCCCGTTGGGACCGACCATCCCGATCTTTGCGCCGGGGTAGAACGACATCGAGACGTCGTCGAGGATGACCTTCTCGTTGTGTGCCTTACGAGCTCGGGTCATGGTGTAGATGTACTCGGCCATGCGTCGCAGGCTATCCGCCCGGGCCCGGGCGACCCAATTCGTCGGCCCGGGCCCGGGCAACTGCCCTCACGCCGACAGCGGGTCGACCACCTCGTAGTCGTCGGTCTCCGGGTCGCCACTCGTGGCGACCGGGTAGAGGTCGCCGTCGACCACCCCGTTCTCGTCGACGCCCGCCGGCCGCTGCTCGGATGCTTCGGCCATCGCCTGGAGGGCATCGGCGACCTCGGGCTCGCTCAGCCGGTCGTGTCCGAGGGCAGCGGCCTTGCTGAGACGCTCGAACCTCGAGCGCCCCCAGGTCAGGTCGTGACCCACGTGCTCGGCGTCGATCTCGGTGCTCTGGCGCAGCTGGCCGTCAGCCCCCTGCCATTCGCGGGTGCTCAGCTTGCCCTCGACCACGACCGGCTGACCCTTGCGCAGGGAGGCGCCGATGTTGGCCCCGAGGGCGTTGAAGGCGATCACGCCGTAGAAGCTGGTCTCGCCGTCGACGAACTTGCCGTCGGCCGTTCGGCTGAAGGGGGTCGTGGCAATGCGGAAGGTGGTGAAGACGCCCCCGGTGCGCGTCTCGCGCACGACCGGCTCGGTCACGACGTTGCCGTGGATGGTCACCCTGGTCTCGTTCATCGATGCTCTGCTCCTGATGCTCGTCGAGTCTGCGGTCAGCGGCCTCGGCTGGTCGCCACGCCCACCGTCTCCCGACACACGCATCACCGCGAGCGTCGCTGAGCGACCTGTGGACGGCCGCACCGGCGGGAAGGGGGTGTGGACGAGCTCAGGAACGGGCGCGGTCGAGCTGACGGCGGGTCTCGCGATGCCGTGACAGCACCTCGCCCACCGGGGCCGCCACGCGTTCGTCACCCACGGTCGCGATCGACGACGCCAGTCGTCTCGCGATGGTGGCTCGGCGACGGCGAGCCCCCACCCGAGCCCACCACCGGCACAACGCACCGAGCCCCAGACCGAGCAGGAGCCCGCCCATGAGCAGCACCAACGGCACGGGCAGGATGCCGAACGATGGGGTGTCAGGGCGGGGCAGCTGGGCCAGGCCGATCCCCCAGAGCACGGCGAGCCACACCAGGCCGGCGACGGCGACCAGCCCGAGCGTCCACTGCACCAGGTTGGTGAGCAGCCACCACGCCGGCCGCCGAGCCCGCAGCGACGTACCGAGTACGGCCCCGTCGAGTGCGTCGTGCAGGGCCCCTTCACCCTGGTCGACGGCATCCTCGACGGCGCCGGCCCAACGCACCGGCAAGCCCTGGGAGGCCGAGCGCACGAAGCTGCGCGTGGCCACGTCGACGGCGGCGACGGTCGAGGCGCTCGGGCTCGGGATGGACGACCGGCCGAGCACCGCGCGCACATCGGCACTCTCGATGTCCACCGGGATCGGGTGGGCACCACCGGTACGGTCGAGGCGTAGGCGCCGCAGCGGATCGGCAGCGAAACCCCTCGTCCAGCGAGCGAAGAGCCAGCCGGTGTGCGCGAAGGCCTCTCGCCGGTAGTCGCGGGCCACGGCGTCGAGGACGATGGGCACACCGGCCGCCCGCGCCAGCGCCGAGTCGAGCTGGGGCCGCGGCAGCTCCATCGCCTCGGGCTCGTCGTCGGCCACTCCGGCGCGCAGCGTGGTGGCGGCGCCGACCACATCGGCCCGAAGGCGTCGACGGGACGCCGCGTGACCGGCCACCCCCTGGGCGAGTCGCTGCCTGAGCTCGGCGACTCCCCCACCGTCGATCGCAGACGTCGAGATCACCGTAGCCCCGGTGACCCCGTCGGCGACCAGCAGCCGCGTGAGGTCATCGCGGACTGACGACGCCTGACTCGGCGAGAGCCGGTCGACCTGGTTGAGCACGGCCAGGGTCACGGCGTCGTGGCGAGACAGGAGGCTGACGAACTCGTCGTGCAGGCGCGCGTCGGCGTACTTCTGCGGGTCGGTCACCCAGACGAAGACATCCACCAGCTCGAGAACCCGTTCGGCTTCGTCACGATGGCGGAGCTCCCGGGAGTCGAAGTCGGGAAGGTCGAGCAGCACGAGGCCATCGAGTCGACCGGTGGACTCGCCATCGGCGCCGACGCCACTGGAGTGGTCGGCGACGCCGGTACTGACGATGTGGCGGGCGTCGACGTGCAGCCAGTCGAGCAGCTCGGTGGCGTCGCCAGCACCCCAGATGGCAGCCGAGGGAACCGACGTGGTGGGTCGTCTGGCACCGATCGTGGCGACCGGCGACCCGACCAGCGCGTTGAAGACCGACGACTTGCCACTCCCCGTGGCACCGGCCAGGGCCACGACGGTGTGGTCACCGGCGATGTGCGTGCGTTCCCAAGCCTTGTCGACCACCCGACGGGCCAGGTCGGAGCCGACGGGGTCAAGCTCTCCGCCACCTGACAACAAGGCCATCGACAGGGCCTCGGTGCGCCGGGCCAGGTCAGACAACGAGAGGTCCGGTGCGCGTTTTCGCCCGGCTCGGGGGCCGCGGGATGTCGGCCCCATCCTGGTCGCACTCATCGCGTCCTCCTCACGGCCTCGCCGGCTGCCGAAAGGCGGGGCGCCTGGTCGGGGTCGACGCCCAGGCTCGCGACCGCATCGTCGAAGCGCAGGAGTTCGGCCTCGTACAGCTCAGACACCCGGTCGAGCAGCCGCTCGCGGGCCTTGCGGGCCAGCTCGCGCACGGCCTGGTCGCCGAACACGGCCTCGA
>JBDTVJ010000063.1:0-18534 GCA_040007275.1 Terracoccus sp. | reverse complement strand
ACTTCTCCCGGCCCGGAGCCCAGGTGCTGCTGCAGTACTACCTGTTCCTGCGCCTCGGTCACGAAGGCTACGTGAAGGTCCAGCAGGCCTCCGCGAACATCGCGCGACACCTTGCCGCCGAGATCGGGGGCATGCCCGCGTTCGACCTCTGGAACGACGGCAGCGACATCCCCGTCTTCGCCTGGAGCCTCAAGCCGGGGCACACGAAGAACTGGAACCTCTACCACCTCTCTGAGCGGCTACGGATCAAGGGCTGGCTCGTACCGGCGTACCCGATGCCCGACGATCTCGGCGAGCTGACCGTGCAGCGGGTCGTCGTGCGCAACGGGTTCGGCCGACCGTTGGCCGAGGGGTTCCTGCAGGACCTGCGGGCCGCGGTCGACTACCTCGACCGGCTCGAGTCGCCCATGCCCGCAGAGCGCCCGGCCACCGCTTTTCACCACTGACGACCCGATCGGCCACGACGTCCTCCAGCCCGGATGCCGTCAGCCCTTGACGCCGCCCTCGTTGGCCCCGCGTACGAAGTACCTCTGCAGGGCGAAGAACAGCAGGGCCACCGGGATCGTCGTGAGCAGCGCGGTGCCGAGCTTGAAGGGGTACTGGGTGCCGGAGCCGAGCTGCCCGCTCGTCAGGCTGGCCAGCCCGGTCACGAGGGTCTGGTGCTCGGGCGTGCCCTTGGTCACGACGAGGAAGTGGCTGAACTCGTTCCACGACCCCTGGAACGACAGGATCGTCAGGGTGATCAGGGCGGGCCGGGCCATCGGGAGCACGACCGACCAGAAGGTGCGGAAGATGCTGGCGCCGTCCATGCGGGCGGCCTCCTCGATCGAGATCGACACCGAGTCGAAGAACTGCTTCATGATGAACACTCCAGCCGCGTCGACGATGAGCGGCAGGACCATGGCGTAGTACGTGTCGTAGATGCCGAGGTAGTTGACCATGAGGAACTTCGGGATGAGCAGCGCCACTCCCGGCACCGCCATGACGGCGAGGATCGCCGCGAACACGGCCCCCTTGCCGCGGAACTGCAGCCGCGAGAGGGCATAGCCTGCGAGCGAGTCGAGGAAGACGCGGCCCACCGTGACGATCGACGCGACGAGGAAGGAGTTCTTCGTCCACGTCAGGATCGGCACCGATGAGTCGTTGGTCCCACCGAACATCCGGCTCCACGCCGCCGTGCTGAAAGGGTTCGGAATGAGCGACAGCGGGTTGTCGACCGCCCCCGCGTCGGTCTTGAACGACGTCGAGATCTGGATGAGGAACGGGTAGATGAAGAGCGTGGCGAAGGCGAGGAGGGCGATGTAGAACAGCACCGTCTTCACGGGATGGGATCGAGTGGTCATGACCGGCCTCCACGTCGTAGCGATCGGAACAGCGGGGTGCGTTCGTCCTTGTCGGTGAGCACCCGCCGCTGGAGGCGGGTCAGCACCACGATGATGACGAAGATGACGAAGGCCATGGCGGCGCCCGAGCCGTACTGGAAGTTCTGGAAGCTCTGCTGGTACGAGAGGAAGGCCGGGCTGAGGGTGGTGCCGGCCGGGGCTCCTTTGCCCATGACGTAGATCTGGTCGAATACCTGCCAGGTACCGATGAGGCCGAGTGTGATCACCAGGAACAGCGCGGGCTTGATCATCGGCACGGTGACGAGCCGCAGCTTCTGCCACTGACTCGTGCCGTCAAGCGCCGCAGCCTCCTCCACCTCGACCGGCACGTCCTGCAGCGCAGCGATGAACATCAGCATGAAGGTTCCCGACGTCGTCCAGACGACCAGGAAGATGATGACGCACATGGCCACCGACGGGCCCGAGAGCCAGTCCCAGACACTCCTCCCGAGGATGTCGCCCTGCGCCCAGGCCGGGTTGTCGACCCCGACCCACCCGAACATGATGTGCAGCAAGCCGCGGCTGTCGGAGAACCACTGAGGTGGGTCGATGCCGAAGAAGCTGAGGAAGGCGTTCACCGCTCCGCTGTTGCTGAACAGGAACAGGAACACGGTGGCGATGGCGATCGAGCTCGTCACCGAGGGGAAGTAGAAGGCCGTGCGGAAGAAGCCCTTGGCCTTGAGCATCTTGTTGTTGACGAGCAGCGCGAGCGAGAGGGCGAGGATGGTCTGCAGCGGCACCACGAGCAGCACGTAGTAGAAGGTGTTGCCGATCGACTGCATGAAGTTCGACCGGGTCAGGCCGTCACGGGTGAACAGGTCGAGGTAGTTGCGCGCCCCGATGAACTTGGCCCCCTCCCCACCCGTGAAGGGGCTGCCGTTGCCCTGCCAGTTCGTCAGGCTGACGTAGAGCGCCATGAAGATGGGGATGACGAGGAAGATGCCCAGGATGAGGATGAGGGGCGAGACGAACAGCCAGCCGGCGATCCCCTCCCTCCCCCTGATGCCGCCCCCGTGCTTTCGCGGGGGGGCGGTGGACTGCCGTGCTGGCGTCATGGCGCCTACTCCTTCTCTGGGTCGTGCCGCTGGGACGAGCCGCTTCGGGCCGTGAGGGGGGTGACGGGTGGCGCCGGCCGAGGGGGCACCGGAGGGTCGTTCGCCACCCGTCACGTCTGCCGGGTGTTCGTCAGGAGCAGGCTCAGCCGCCGATGGCAGCCGTGCCGTTCTTCTGCAGCTCTTGCAACCAGGCGTTCGGGTCGCCACCCTTGCCGAGCGTCGCGAGCTCGGAGTTGAACTTGGCGAGCACGTCGTTGAACCCGGGCAGGTTGACCGGTCCCTGGGCGTAGTCACCACCCTTGACGAAGGCCGCCGAGTCGGGGTATTTCGCTGCGAACGCCTTGGCACCCTCCTCCGTCGACGGCATGACGCCGAAGGCGTCGGCGAACTTCAGCTGCTGGTCGGTGGCGATGAGCGACTTCACCAGGTCGATGGTCTGGTCGTGGTTCGGCGACTTCGCGGCAATGCCCCAGCAGTTGCTGAAGAGCAGCGTTCCCTTGCCGGCGGGGCCCGCCGGCAGCTCGACGACCTTGTACTTCAGGTTCGGGAAGTCCTTCTTCACGCCGCTGATCCAGTTGCCCTCGATGGTCATGGCCGCGACGCCCTTGCCGAGCGCTTCACCGCCCCAACCGGTCGAGGGGGAGGTGTCGGTGTTGAACTTCAGCACGCCGGCCTTCATCAGCTTCTGCACCTGCGCCAGCCCGGCCTTGACCGGGTCGCTGGTCGCGGTCATCTTCGTGCCGTCCTCGGAGACGACCCAGCCGCCGGCTTGCTTCATGAACGCCCCGCTGCGGTTGATGTCGTTACCCATGACCAGCCCGGTCACCTTGCCAGTGGTCAGCTTCTTGGCCACCGCCTCCAGCTCGTCCCACGTCTTGGGCACGTCGGCGTCGGTGAGCCCGGCCTTGGTCCACAGGTCGGTGTTGATCTCGAGCGCGAGCGTCGAGTAGTCCTTCGGGGCGCACCAGAACTTGTTGTCGTAGGTGAAGGCCTTGACCAGCGCGGGCAGAAAGCCGGCGTCCTTGACCTGGTCGCCGTAGGCGTAGAGGTTGCCCGCCTTGGCGAACGTGCCGATCTGGTCAGCGGCGGTGTAGAAGACGTCGGGGGGTGAGGTGCTGGCGAACGCCTGCCCCAGCTGCTGGCTGAGGTTCGCGGCGGCGATCACCTCCACCGTGTTGCCCGTCTTCGTGGCCCAGGCCGCAGTAGCCGCCTTGACGGCGTTGGTCTCGGCGTCGCCGGAGCTGCCGATGACCATGGTGAGCTTCAGCGGACCTTTGGCGGTGTTCTGGGCGGGGCTGCTGCCTCCGCTGAACCCGCCTCCTCCGCAGGCGGTGAGGCCCATGGCGACCGTCGCGCCCAGCGCGACGCTCATGATCTTGCGGTTGCAGTGCGCGGTCATGATCTTCCTTCTTCTTCGGGGGTGGTCCTCCGGATGGAGGTGGCGCGGACGATGAGGGTGGGCAGGGCGAGGCGACCGTGGGCGGGTGGGTCATCGCCGTCACCGAGGCCGGTGGCCACGGCGACGAGGTGCTGGGCGATCTCCGACACGGGCTGGCGCATCGTGGTCAGGCCGAGCGCCTCAGCCAGTGGTCCGTCGTCGAAGCCGACGACGGAGCAGTCGACGCCCGGGGTGAGCCCGGCTGCACGAGCGGCGCGTAGCGCCCCCATGGCGAGCTCGTCGGAGGCGCAGACGATGGCGTCGCCAGGGCCGAGGCGGCTCACCAGCCCGCCGGCGGCCCGAGTGGCCTCGGTGACGTCCTGGACCGACTCCACCACGAGGCTGAGGTCCTCGATCCCCGCAGCGCGGGTCGCCCTCTCCCAGCCGTGCCGACGGTCGTCGCCCGTGGGCGACCCGCTCGGCCACCCCAGGAAGGCGACCTGACGGGCACCGCCCGCGACGAGGTGCTCCACCGCTGTTGACGTTCCCGCGGCGCCGTCGACGTCAGCCCAAGCTGTGTGCTCGGGGTCGTCCCACACCCGGCCGAACGAGACGAACGGGATTCCGCGCTCGCGCAGCCAGGCCGGCCGCGGGTCGCCCAGCCTGGTGTCGACGATGATGAACCCGTCGACCATCTGGCGCCGAACGAGGTCGTCGAACTCAGGCTCGGGTCGCTCATGGTCGACGCTGACGAACGGAACGATGGTGGCCCGGTGGGTTCGGGCGGCTAGCACGCTCTCGACGAGGAACGCCGTGAGCACTCCGCTGACCCGTCGGTTGCCGGTCACGTCGAGCTCGATGCCGAGGGCATGGGCCCGGCGCTGACGCAGCTGTTTCGCCGCGGCGTTCGGTCGGTAGCCCTGTTCGTCGATGACGGCGAGCACCCGATCGCGAGTCTCCGGCCTGACCCGCTCGGGGTTGTTGAGCACGTTGCTGATGGTCTGCCGGGAGACCCCCGCGACCCGCGCCACGTCAGAGATCGTGGCTCGTGTGCCGTGCCGACGATCCATCCAGAAGCCCTCTCGCATCTTTGCGCCATCAGTGATTTGATCGTTCAAATCATGGCAGACTCTGCTCACGTTCGGAAGCCCTGTCAAGGGGTCAGGCTCGTCGCAGGCAAACTGTGACCTCGGCCCGAGACGACGTCGCCCCACCGGACTGAGCCGCACGAAGACACGATCAACGGAGGTTCGATGTCGACCGTCCGACACCACCAGCCCTGGCTTCACGACCTGCAGATCGCCACCCACGGCAACTCCACCGCGCTGAGCGCGCACGGAGGCTTCACAGGCGGCGCCGAGGGGCTCTACGTCGATGACCGGCGGGTTCTTAGCCACCTGCGGGTCAAGACGGGCGATCTGCCGCTCACCTCCCTGGCGGCGAGCAGCCTCGGCGCCCACGCTCGCTTCCTGGGCGCCGTTCGCGACCTGGGTGACGAGGCCCCCGACCCGACCGTCGAGCTGCACCAGACCCTCGAGGTCGGCCGGGCCACCCTCGTCGACAAGCTCTCCCTCGTGTCGCGGTCGGGATCACCGGTGACCACGTCCCTGCGCATCGAGATCGGCGGCGATGGAGCCGACCTTGCCGAGGTCAAGCACGGCATCGCGACCGGGCCCCTGCTCGGGGTGAGCCGCTCGCAGACTGCCGTTGCCGACCAGCACTCAGACCGCGCCAGGCTCGGCTGGGATGACGCCCGGCACCGCACGAGCGTCACCTTCACTCCGCCGCCGCGGCTGCTCGAACCCGGCGAGGGGGGGATGCCGGGCGCGGCGACCTGGGACGTCGACCTGCTGCTGGGCGAGCGGTTCGAGGTGACCATGACCGTCTCGGTCGAACGGGTCGCGCCGTCGAACTTCGACGCCGACTCCGGCAGCGTGCTCGTGAACTGGCGTGAGGTGACCGCGACCAGCCGAGACCCTCGACTGGCCCGCACCCTCGAAGCCGGCGTGACCGACCTCGAGGCGCTGCTGCTGTGCGATCCACAGAACCCGGCTGACGTCTTCGCTGCAGCCGGGACCCCCTGGTACCTCACCCTTTTCGGTCGGGACTCCATCTGGGCCGCGCGGCTCTCACTACCCCTTGGCACCGATCTCGCCCTCGGCACGTTGCGCACCCTGGCTCGCCGACAGGGAACGCGTCACGACGACGAAACGGCCGAGGACCCCGGCAAGATCCCGCACGAGGTGCGCCGGTCGACCTTCACCGACGCGGCGGCCGGCCTCACCCTCGACCCGGTCTACTTCGGCACGGTCGATGCCACCCCCCTCTGGATCTGTCTCCTGCACGACGCGTGGCAATGGGGGCTGCCCGACGCAGCCGTGCTGGGCCTGCTGCCGAACCTCGAGCGAGCCGTCGACTGGCTGCTGCACCATGCCTCCCCCGACGGCAGCGGTCTGATTCGCTACATCGACACCACCGGTCACGGGCTGGCCAACCAGGGCTGGAAGGACTCCGGCGACTCGATGCGCACGGCCTCTGGCCGGGTGGCCACGGCCCCGATCGCCCTGGTCGAGGCCCAGGCGTACGCCATCGAGGCGGCGGCCGCCTCGGCCATCCTGCTCGAGCACTTCGGTCGCCCCGGTGCCGGTGAGGTGCGCGACTGGGGACGAGCCCTCTCCGAACGGATGCGTGCCCGGTTCTGGACCTCGGTGGACGGGCGCCCCGTTCTCGCGATGGCCCTCGACGGCGAGGGTGGGCTGGTCGATGGCATCGGCTCGAACATGGGACATGCCCTGGGCACCGGCGCCCTGAGCCCCACCGAGGCGACCGACGTGGCCGCGACCGTCACCGGGCCACGGCTGCTCGGCCCGCTCGGACTCGCGACCCTGTCTCACGACAACCCGGCCTACAACCCGATCGGCTACCACACGGGCTCCATCTGGACCCACGACACCGCCATCTGCGCCTGGGGCCTGTCCCGCGAGGGCCGGGCCGACGACGCCGCCCGCGTGGCTGCCACCCTGGTCGACTCGGCCGAGCTGTTCGGCTACCGCTGGCCCGAACTGTACGCCGGCGAGACGGTGCTCGGCCGGCCCGTTCCCTACCCCGCCTCGTGCCGGCCTCAGGCGTGGGCCGCCGCCTCGGCTGTGGCCGTGGTGACGGCCTCACTCGGGCTGGCGGCCGACGCGCCCGCCGGGCGCCTACGGGTGTCTCCTCCGTCGCACTCGCCGTTCGGTGCCTTTCGCGTCGAAGGGCTGCGGTTCGCGGGTCGAGTCTTCAGTGTGGGCGTCGATGACGACGGGGCGGCGAGCGTCGGGGGCGACCTGACCGGCGTCGAGGTCGTGATCGACCCACCGTCTTCGGTTCATCCCCGGGCTGCGATGGCAGCGTCGTAGAGCGCCTTCTTCGACAGGCCGGTGCGCGACGCCACGTCGGCGCAGACGTCCTTGAGCCGCTCCCCCGTCGCCACCCGTGACCGGATGCCGTCGAGCGCGTCGCCAACGGTGCCGACCTCTCGCGGTGCGCCGGCCACCACGACGGTGATCTCTCCGCGCACGCCCTCGTTCGCCCAGGCGGCGAGCTCGGCCAGCCCCCCGCGCCGCACCTCCTCGTAGGTCTTGGTCAGCTCTCGACACACGGCCGCTCGGCGCTCGGGGCCGAAAGCCTGCGCCATGGCGGTCAAGGTGTCACCCAACCGGTGCGGCGCCTCGAAGAACACCATCGTGCGGCGCTCGTTGGCGAGCCCGGCGAGCTGGCGGGCCCGCTCACCCCCCTTGCGGGGGAGGAAGCCGTCGAAGCAGAACCGGTCGACCGGCAGGCCCGAGACCGCGAGCGCCATGAGCACAGCGCTCGGCCCCGGTACACAGGTCACCCGGATGCCGGCGGCGACCGCAGCGACGACGAGCCGGTACCCGGGGTCGGAGACCGACGGCATCCCGGCGTCCGTCACGACCACGACGCGCTCTCCGGCGGCGAGCCGCTCGACGAGCTCGGGCGTGCGGGCGGCCTCGTTGTGCTCGTGGTAGCTGACGATGCTGCCGCCGGGAGTGACGCCGAGGGCCGAGGTGAGCCGCTTCAGACGACGGGTGTCCTCTGCCGCAACGACGTTCGCCTTCGTCAGCTCGTCGGCCAGCCGAGGGGCGGCATCGTTCGGGTCACCGATGGGAGTCGCCGCGAGAACGAGGATGCCGGTGGTCATGGCGTCATCCTCGCAGCCGCGGACCCTCAGCGAGGACCGACGGAGCCAGCGGCGTCAGGGCTGCTGGTACCGGAGGTCGTCGCCCGGGGCTGACGAGAGGGACACGACCCGGTCGAACCCGTCACCCTCGTCGGAGACGGTTGCGACAAGGCACCGGGCGTCGACCCAGAACCTCACCCTGACCGCCCCCCGCCCCCGCGTCAGCGCTTCCAGCGACACGTCGTTCACCGTATCGACAAAGTGGTCGAAGGACGGTGCGGCCCGTTCGCGCTGCTCCACCACCGCCGACAACAGGTAGGCCTTGAGCCGGTGCGGGCCGAAAGTGCGCAGGTCGTCGATCTGCACCGCAGGCGACTCCTGCTCGAGGGGATGCGGCATCGCTATCCGTTCCTGCTGGTGCGCAACGATCACCGGGCCGGCACCAGAACCGGGTCGACCTCAGGGGCATGGAAGCGGCTGATCTCCTCGAGGTCGGCAAGGCGGGCGGTAGCGTCGGTCGCCGCCGACTCGTCTCCGCAGGCCGTGGCTCGTTGGAGTCGCCGCTGGGCCCGCTTGCGCTCGTGCTGGAGGGCGGCCGCGAACGCGGGACTGCTCATCATCGTGACTCCTTGGGGTTTCGTCGGTCGGCTGGCGTGATCGTGGCAACCGGGCTGATCAGCGCGGCGCTGCCGACCGGGATGTCGGCGAAGAGGGTCTCCAGGAGTGTCACCGGGTCGGTGCGCAGGAACCGGGACGGGAACTCCCGGAGCAGGATGACCAGAGCGCGAGGCAAGGTCTCGTAGGCGGCAGCGGACAGCACCAGCAGCCGGTGCTCGTCATCGACGACGGCCCCACCGACACTGCAGGGGGTGCTCGGCACCAGTTCGGCCCCGGCCCGCCCGACGAGCAGGGCCGGCGGCGCGGAGCAGGAGCGCACCCGCACCCGTCGGTCACCGAGACACGAGACCGTGGTGAAGCAGCCGTCGTGCCTCTCACCCGCAACGCCCGGGGCACCATCACGACCGTTACCACTGCCATCATCAGGGCCTTCGTCACCCACGAACACCGTGACGGCGTACGGCGGAAGACCGGGCGGGTGGTCGGAACCAGCCCCCGGGTGCTCCAGACGTCTTGGGCGAACGTCGGCCGTCGCGTTCGCCTGTTCGAGAAGGGTGATGTCCCACTCCGGGGCCGACCGGCCGCGGTCTCGGGTGATCCGTGCGGAACGAACCGCGAGCGCGCTCACCGCTCGCCGCCCGACGCCGTCGCGTCGATGGCTCGAAGCATGCCGCACCGACGCATGACGCTGAGGTTGCGGGCATTGGGGTTGCACACCCGCATCTCGACCCCACGCGCCAAGCAGATTCGTTTGATCCGAAGGAGCGCGGCCACGGTGACCGAGGAGAGGCTGTCGACGGCACCGATGTCGACGCTCACCACGCCATGTCCGTCGAGCAGGATGGGGGCGAGCTGTCGCTTGATGCCGCTGAGGTCCTGCAGGAGGGTCTCCGGGTTGAGGGTCACCTCAAGTGACCGCTCGCCGCGCACGCGAACCGCTTCGACGGTCACCGGTTCCTCCAGGCTGACGGGGGGATTGGACCCCTCACACTGGCGAGGAAACATGACGACGAGCCGCTCCGCTTCTTTTCAGTTGTGTGACAACCGTCCCCGTCAGCCCGGTGAGTTGGGTGGTGGCGCGGTGGTGCTGGCACCATGAGGCCATGTCCCCGCGCCTGCTGCTCCTGGAGGACGACGACGGCATCCGTACCGCGTTGCGCCTCTCGATGGAGGACGAGGGCTACGAGGTCGTCGACGCCGCTGACGCCGAGACCGCGCTGGCGGCGGTGCGGGCGTCGGCCCCAGACCTGATGCTGGTCGACCTCATGCTGGGCGGGATGGACGGTTTCTCGTTCATCCGGGCGGTGAGACCGACGAGCTCGGCGCCGATCATCGTGCTCAGCGCCCGCTCCGACACTCACGACATCGTGGCAGCCCTGGAGGCCGGAGCCGACGACTACGTCACCAAGCCCTTCGAGGTCAAGGAGCTGAGCGCCCGGCTGCGGGCCCTGCGCCGTCGACCCGCAGTGGCTGTCGACCTCGACGCCGCCCTCCCCTCCCACCAGCTGGTTCTCGACCGCGACCACGGGCCGCTCGTGCTCGACGAGGCCGCCGGGCTCGTGCGTCGCGGTGACAGCGAGGTACACCTGACGGTCACCGAGTACCGCCTCCTGTGCGAGCTGGGCGCCGCCCCAGGCCGTGTGCTCAGCCGGCGGGTGCTGCTCGAAAACGTCTGGGACCGTGGCTACTTCGGCGACGAGCGCATCGTGGACGTGCACGTGCGGCGGCTGCGCACCAAGATCGAGAACGACCCCGCCGCCCCGACCCTGCTCGTCACGGTCAGAGGCCTGGGCTACCGGCTCGATCCCCGGTGACCCGGTGACGCGGTGACCCGGTGACGACACTACGAAAACACGATGAAAACACGATGAAAACACGATGGCACGGTGAGAAGCTGAGGCGCTGGCGGTCTCCGCTGGGTCTGCGGGCGACCGTGACGGTGTCGTTCGCGGCCGGCGCTCTGACGGTGTCGGCGCTGCTGGCGCTCAGCACCTACGTGGCCGCCCGCCACTATCTCGTCGACCAGCGCGAGCAGATCGCGACGCGGCAGGCCTTCGTCGACGCCTCGGTCGTGCGAGACGGCCTGCTCACCGCCGGGGCTCGTGAGAGTGACGTCATCGGTTCGGTGTCACCACCAGCCAACTCCCACATCCTGCTGTACCGCGATGGTCAGTGGTTCTCCTCGTCGCTGCGCGAGGGATCGGCCAGCGTGCCACCTGCCGTGCTCAGCGACGCGCTGTCCGGCACCGCCAGTCTCGCCTGGACGCGCACCTCCGACGGCCCCGGAATCGTGGTGGGCGTTCCGCTGCGCGCCGTCCGGGGGGAGTTCTTCGAGGTCAGCTCGACCACCGAGCTGGCCGGGACCCTCTCCACCCTCTCGACGGTCCTGCTCATCTCTGCCCTGGTGACAGCTCTCGGCGGCGCGCTGCTCGGCCGCGCCGCCGCCCGGCGCCTCGTGGCCCCGCTCGACACCATCTCCGGGGCGGCGGCCAACATCGCGATCGGCAAGCTGGAGACCCGGCTGCCCGGCACCGACGACCCCGATCTGGCGGTGATCGTCGGTTCGTTCAACGCCATGGTCGAGACCCTTCAGGACCGGATCGAGCGAGACGCCCGGTTCGCAGCCGACCTCAGCCACGAGCTGCGGTCACCCCTGACGACCCTGAAGGCGAGCGTTGACGTGCTGGTCCGTCGCCGCGGCGAGCTCTCCGACCGAGGGCAGCGGGCGCTTGACCTGGTCGAGGCCGAGCTCGAGCGGCTTCGCCAGTCCCTCGAGGACCTGCTCGAGCTCGGTCGGCTCGACGCCGGGGTCGCCACCCTCGACCTGGCCCCGACTGATCTGGGGGATCTTGTGCGGCATACCCTCGCGGAGCGGCATCGCTCTACCGACCCCCTTCTCACCCTGGCCGGTCAGGGCCCCTCGCCAGGTGGCGCGACGCCGTTGCCGGTGCTGGTCGACAAGGGACAGATTCATCGGGCCCTGCTCAACCTGTTCACCAACGCCGACGTGCACGGCGAAGGCCTGGCCGCCGTCACCGTGGAACGCGCCGACGACCAGGTCATGGTGTTCGTCGACGACGCCGGGGCCGGGGTGGAGCCTGCCGACCGTGACCGCATCTTCGACCGGTTCGCGCGGGCCGGGTCGCGAGGCTCGCGTCCCGGGACCGGGCTCGGCCTCAGTCTCGTGATCGAGACGGTCCAGGCCCACGGTGGTGCGGCCTGGTGCACCGACTCCCCCACTGGAGGCGCGAGGTTCGTGATGAGGCTGCCGTTGCTCCCTGGTGAGAGCACCACCCTCGAGCATGGCCGGCATGCCGACGCGCGCCCCCCCGGCACCGAGGACGGCCAGGGCCGCCGGTCGGATGCCGCCACGCTGGGCGAAGGGCTGCGCTCATGAAGCTGCCGCGGTTCGTGCTGGCGCTGCTGGTCGCCAGCACCCTGTGCGCCTCGTGTGGCCTGCCCGACTCCGGACCGCCCCAGCAGATCGACCCGAGCCAGGTCCCGTACCACCTGCTCAAGACCGCGACGACGGCTGCGTCGACGAAGGCCCAGACAGCGCGAACCACCACGCCCCGCATCTACCTGCTGACGAGCAGCAGGCGGCTCAGGGCCGTGGAGGCGCCACTCGCACCGGGCAGTGTGTCGCAGCTTCTCCAGGCCCTGCTGGCCCAGTTGGCGCAGGGACCCGACCAGGCGCAACGCGCCTCCGGGCTGGCTACCGCCCTCGGCCCGGGAGTGAGCTTGACCCTGAACCTGGTCAGGAATCGAACCGCGGTCGTTCGCCTGGACCTGGGCGATCAGGGCCCGGCGGCGAACCGGCTGCCCCTCGCCATCGGGCAGGTCGTGCTGACCGCGACCTCGCTGCGTGGCATCGACCGCGTCAAGCTGGTCCGCGCCGACGGGGCGCCCATCGAGGTGCCGTTACCCGATGGCGCGCTCACGGTCGAGCCGGTGCAGGGCGCGGACTATGCGTCGCTGGTCACCGGCTCATCGCCATCTTCGCCCTCGTCGACGTCGACGGACCCAGCCGGCCCGACCTGACCGCCGGGAGGCCTCATCGACCGACCGTCGGAGGCGAAACGTCGGGCACCAGCGGTGACCCGGTGCGAAGTTGACGAACCCGCTGCCCCGTGGCCTACCTTGGAGACTCGACCAACGCCGGGAGCAGGTCATGACCCAAGAAGCCGACAACAAGAAGAACCCGTCTACGAGCCCCGTCGAGTCCCTGGGACCTCAGCGGTGGTTCATCCCCGTCATCACCTTCGCCGTGGGGTTGCTGCTCGGTGGTCTGGTGATCGGGGCGTTGCGCTCAGGCGACTCGGGAACGGCCTCCCCCGTCGCCTCAGCCTCACCGACGGCATCAACGACCGGGACCGGCGGCACGGCGGCGCCCACCACGGCCACCGTGGTGGTGCCGGCCGAGTGCCTCAAGGTCTCCGACGACGCTGCCGCCCTCAACGACCTCGCCAAACGAGCTGTGACGGCCGCCCGCGACCTCAATGCCAGCGAGCTGAGCGCCGTAGTGCGTGAGATCGACACAGCTCAGACGGCGCTGGGGCAGCACGCTGACGCGTGCCGGGCTGTGCAGGCCTCCATCACGGGCGGCACCACCCCCTCGGTGACGACGCTGGAGACGTCTTCGTCGCCCTCGTAGGTAGGCCGGCGCCCCACTCCCGAGCGGCCCTCCACCTCTAGACCCCTCCCCGATCGGGCGGTTCGGTTCGGGTCGGGTCGGGAACCCTCGTCGTCGCAAAGCAGTCAATCTCATGGCTGCTGATGGGTACATGCCAGCCGGCAACGTCACTGGTGTCAGGCTGGCGATCGTCAGAAAGATGGTGCGGCTTGATCCCGGAGACCTTCAGGTGCTGAGGAGGGAGGTGTCTCGTCCCTCTTCTCGTGCTCGCCCGGCGGGCCGTTGGTGGTCTTCCGCTCCTCGGCAGCGTCCCGGTCTCCTTCTGTAGAGACGCGGGCCGAGGCGTAGAGCGGGAGCGGGGCGTACTCCGGCAGTGGTTCGGGGGCCATGCGGTCGGAGTCGACGCGGCGCGGGTGCCCTTGCAGGTCTTCCACGCCGGTGAGGTACTTCACGGCTGCATGGATCGAGGCCACGATGGGGATGACGATGATGGCGCCGAACACGCCTCCGATGAGACCACCGGCAGTGAGGGCGAGCACGATCGCGACGGGATGCAGCGCGACTGCACGCCCGACGACGAAGGGTTGCAGCAGGTGGGCCTCGATCTGACTGTCGATGAGCAGGATCGCCAGCACCACGAGGGCGGGGACCGGCCCTTGGCTGATCAGCGCGACCAGAACGGCGAGGCCGCCGAAGACGAAGGAGCCGATCACGGGGATGAAGCTTCCGATGAAGACCAGCACGCCGAGGGCAACCGCCAGCGGCACGTCGAGGAAGAACAGGGTGAAGCCGACGACGACGCCGTGGAAGAGCGCGACGAGGGCGGTTCCGACCACCCATCCGGACAGTGCGTGCCAAGACCGGTAGCCGGCGCCTCGGATGCTGGGCTGCACGTTCGAAGGACAGAGCCGCACCACCCAGCTCCAGATGCGATCGCCTTCCTGAAGGAAGTAGAACGTGAGGAAGAGTGTCACGATCAGACCGGTGAGCAGTTCTCCGAGCACGGTCCCGAAGGAGAGAACGCCACCGATCACGATGTTGCTGTGTTGCTGCAACCACGAGACCGCGCTGTGCTGCAGCTGGGCCAGCTGCATCGTGTCTGCCCCCGGCATCCCGCCCAGGTAGCCACGGAGCCGGCTGGCGAGGCTGTCGACCTCGCCGATGAGCTGAGCGTAGCTCGACGCGGCGCGCGCCCAGACGAACCACCCGACGCCGGCTATCACCAGCAACGCGATCATGGTGGTCGCCCAGGTGGCCATGGCCCGTGGCAGCTTCAGCCGGCGCATCGCGACGAGCAGGGGGTGCAGGAGTGCGGTCAGCAGCAATGCGAAGAAGAACGGCAGGACCGGCAGGTAGAAGCGGGCCGCCAAGAGGATGAGCCCCAGCACGGTGACGGCCACGACCAGAATCCGCCAGCACCACGCAGCGGCAATGACCAGACTCGCTGGCGCCGTTGGTCGTTCGGGAGCCGTCGTTCGCGGGGGTTGAGGCGCTACCCCGGGTGCTTCGGCCACGGTCGCCGCCTCAGCCCCAGCTTGAGACCCGGCGTCAGCGTCAGGGGAGGCGGCACTCATCTGGGTTTACCGCTGCCCATCCTGGGGGTCCCCGAGCTGACGGCGCTCACATGATGCTCTCTCCCGAGCGGTCGGTGCTCGGTGGCGGCACGTCGCACACCAGCGCCGTCAGGGCCGTCACGACGTAGGCGTTGCCCATGATGGCCGCAGCAGCCACGGCATTGAGCCAGGGTCGGGGCTTGACCGGCAGGTTCTGCTCGGCAATCCTCTCGGCCAGCTCGGCGACCACCAGCTCGTGCTGGCGACCGCGGGAGCTCTGGGCGAGATCGTCGATGATCCGCTGGGTCAGGATGTCGTGCCGGTCCTTCTCGTCGATCGGGGACACGTCCACGGAACTCTGCGGCTGCTGCGCATCCGTCTTCGAGTGGTTCATCATCGAGACACCTCGTTTCGTTGAGCGGTTAGCGGCCGGTTAACGGTTCAGGTTGTCGGTCTTCCCCAGCACCTGGCTGGCTTCGAGCAGTAGAGCGTGGACGAAGCCTTGGGGAAGGTTGCCGCGCAGCTGACGTTGTCGCACGTCGAACTCCTCAGAGAGCAGGCCAGGGGTGCCACAGGCTGCGCGCTGGCGTTCGAACCAGCGGTAGGCCTCGACCCGGTTGCCGTCGGCAAGCTGGGCCAGGCTCATGGCGAACCCGCACATCAGGAACGCGCCCTCGGCTGAGCCCAGCGGCCGGTCGTCGGGCGCGTAACGGTAGAGGTAGCCGTCCTGCGCGAGCTGCTCGGTGACGGCCGCGAGAGTGGCGCGACTGCGAGGGTCATCGGCGGGCAGGGCCCCTCGTACGGGCGCGAGCAGCAGTGAAGCGTCGACGCCGGGACGGTCGGGAGCCTGTTTCCAGGCGCCGTCCGGGCCGAGACCGCGTTTGGAGGTCTCGGCCATGATGGCGTCAGCAAGACAGAGCAGACGGCCGGTGTCGGGACCGGGCACGTCCCGGGCTGCGACTCGGAGGCCGGCGACGCAGGCCAGTCGCGATTGGATCCACCAGTCGTCGTCGAGCTCCCAGACACCCGCGTCGGGCTTCATCCAGCGGGAGGTGATGGTCTCGACGATGGTGGCGACGGCGCGGTCGTCGTCGGTGCCGAGGTGGTCGTGTCGCCCGGCCGCGGCGTAGAGCTGGAGCAGCTCGCCCATCGAGTCGAGCTGGAACTGCCCACGCACCCAGTTTCCGGTGACGACCGCACCGCCGGGGTAGCCGGGCAGGTCGATGTGCTTCTCCGCCGGCGGGAGGCTGCCGTCGAGACGGTACGCCGGGGCCAGCCGGTCGCCGTTCTCGAGCACCCGGGCCGTGGTGAAGGCGACGGCCTCATCGAGCAGAGGCAGCGGTTCGATCACGCTGACGGCGAGGCCGGCGTAGGCCTGGTCGCGCAGCCACACGTAGCGGTAGTCGTAGTTCTTCCCGTGTTCGGCCCGCTCGGGTAGCCCGAGCGTGGCGGCGGCCATCATGCCGCCCCCGGGGGCGGTCAGGCCGCGGAGTACCGCGTAGGCGTGCCGGCTGTCGCGGGGGGCGGCGGACTCGCCGAAGTCGGGGACGTTCTGGTGCCAGTGATGCTGCGTCTCGGCCCAGAGCCGGTCGGGGTCACCCGGCGAAGCGAGCGGCTGGTCGCTGATCTCCAGGAGGAAGTCGCGCCGTTCGCCGGCGGCCAGCTCAAGGGTCAGGCGCAGCGAGCCGTCGCCGCCGTGGCGGGCCCCGGCCGCACCGGACCAGCGGCAGTGCAGGCCGCCCGTCTCGATCGACCAGACCCCGCCGCCCTCGGAATGGACGTCGCTGGATGCGGTGCCGAACTCGGCGCGCAGGTCGAGGCGCACGTCGACGCGGGCGGTCGTTCCGTCGACGTTCTCGACCCGCCGCAGCAGGGTCAGGGCATGCGGGTCGGACGGGACGGCCAGGGCCTCCCGCGACTCGACCCGGCCCCTGGTCGTGGTCCACCGGTTGCGCCAGATGAGCGAGCCCGGCTCGTAGTAACCGCCCCAGACGTAGGTGTCGGCCGGGGAGATGAGGTAGCAGCCCCGGCCCCCGACCAGGTTGGCCAGCACCGCCGGGGAGTCCCACGTGGGGGCGCACAACCAGGAGACATCACCGCGGGGGCCGATGATGGCGCCGCGGTAGCCGTCGCCCAGGAAGGCGTAGTCGCGCAACGCCTGCGGTGGCACCAGCGGCGCGCCGGGTTGCTCTCCGTCTGACGTGCCGCCCGTGGCGTGCGTGGTGCTGGTGGCGGTCATGAGCCGGCCTGTGACGGGTGGGAGGAACGGGCGCGAATGGCCATCCCGGCGGCGGCGCTGGCGAGGGCCACCGCTGCGGTGACCAGCGCCGGTCGGCGACGGGGCGGGTCGAGAGCGGCCAACCCCATCATGGTTGCAGTGTGGATCAGCTCTACCGCGATCTCGAGACGCTGGAACCGGCTGGGGAAGAGCACCTGGACCACGCCGGTCGCAACGTGACGGGTTCCCAAGAATCGCAGCGCGATCTGGTCGACCTCCGTTGGCCCTTGGTCGTCGAGGCGGCGCCAGATCGGTGGTCCGGTGGTCAGCAGCGCAGTGCCCCAGGCGATGCCGGCCACTCCGAGGGCACGCGCGAGACGGTGGTTGTCGTTGCTGCTCGCGCCGCTCATCGACGTCGCCCCGTCGAGTGCACCACAGCGGCAACGCCGGCGACAACGGCCACGCCAGCCACGGCCGCGACCTGCGGGTAGCGATGGGCCACCCATTGCTGGGGGCTGCTCGCCATGGCCTTGTCGTCAAAGACGCCTCGGGCGCCGAAGTCTCGCCCCTGCTCTCCGTCGGCCGGTTCCCAGAGGTTGACCACGTTGTGTTCCGTGCTCAGGTTGCCGTTCTGCTGTGAAGCGAAGCCGGTGCGCCCGAGGTAACGGTCGAGGATGCCGGGTGCGACGGCGTTGGCCATCAGCGTTCCCACGGTGCTGGCCCCTACCCAGTACTCGCGCCGTTTGGGGTGATCAGCGGCGAAGACGACCGCCCGTGCCGCGACCTCCGGCTGGTAGATCGGCGGCACGGGCTGAGGGTGTTTCGGCAGCTTGGAGAGCACCCACGAGAACTGCGGGGTGTTCACCGCCGGCATCTGCACCATCGTCACGTGCACGTTGCTGTGCTCGTGCAGCAGCTCACAGCGCAGTGCCTCGTGGAACCCCTGAATGGCGTGCTTCGCGCCGCAGTAGGCGGTCTGCAGCGGGATGCCGCGGTAGGCCAGCGCCGAGCCGACGTGCACGATGGCGCCGTGGCCCCGGGCCTTCATTCGCGGCAGTACGGCCATCGTAGAGTAGACGTACCCGAGATAGCTCACTTCGGTGGCGCGTCGGTACTCGTCCGGCGTGATCTCATCGAACCGGGAAAACACCGAGGTGAAAGCCACGTTGACCCACACGTCGATGGGGCCCAGCTCGTTCTCGATGCGCTCGACGGCCTCCGCAACAGCGTCAGCGTCGGAGACGTCAGTCGGCACCGTCAAGGTCTTCGCCCCGAGCTCCTGGCACTCGGCGGCGGCCGCATCGAGCCCAGTCTGCCCGCGGGCGATCAGCGCCATGTGGTCGCCCCGTCGGGCGAACTCAGCAACGGTGGCCCGGCCGATTCCACCGCTGGCTCCGGTCACTACGACAACACGAGACATCTGTGCTCCTTCACTGGTTGTTCAACTGTGTCGTTCTGCTCTGTGGTTCTGCTCTGTGGTTCAGCTCTGTGGTTCTGCTCTGTCCTGATGTCCTGTCAGG
>JBDTVJ010000062.1:0-18565 GCA_040007275.1 Terracoccus sp. | reverse complement strand
ATGTCGTGGTGGCGGGGTGCACAACCGAGAGCGACGACGGCTTCTTCGGGGACCTTCTCGCCACCTCGATGAAGGCCCATGGTTGCGTCGGACTGGTCATCGACGGCGGTGTTCGCGATGTCGACACCCTGGCAGAGATGGGGTTCCCCGTCTTCTCGCGGAGTATCAATGCGAAGGGTTGCATCAAGGCAACTCTCGGTTCCGTGAACATTCCGGTCGTCGTCGCCAACGCGTTGGTCCACCCGGGCGACGTCGTCGCCGGTGACACCGACGGCGTCGTGGTGGTCCCGGCCGCGCTTGCTGCACAGGTGGCCGAGGCAGCCACCCAGCGTGAGGCCAACGAGGGCGGAAAACGTCAGAGGTTCGAGGCTGGAGAACTTGGTCTCGACATGTACAACATGCGCAAGCCATTGTCCGACCTCGGCCTGCGCTACATCGACTGAGGACCGGGGCTGGAGATGATGGGCGACGCCGCCGGTGGCCGATCCGTAGCGGGCCTACGGCGTGTTCGGTCCCAAGAGCGATCGGGACTGCGCGCGGAGCGCCGACTCGCGAACCGAGCCAGATCCCATGCTGCAGCACATCGCGGTCGACACCACGGTTGTGTCCCGCAACGAGAAGGGTGAGAACCGTGACACAGCAGGCTCCGCACGGCTTCACGTCTGGGGGGTTCACCAAGACCCCAGGATGGCTGGACTGGTATGAGGGACCGAGTGTCCCAGCGTTCAGGCTCCCGGCCGGCTCGGTCGACTCGCACTGCCATGTCTTCGGCCCGGGCGCGGAGTTCCCCTTCGCCTCCGAGCGCAAGTACACGCCCTGCGACGCGTCCAAGGCGCAGCTGTTCGCGTTACGCGACCACCTCGGCTTCGCGCGGAACGTGATCGTGCAGGCGACCTGTCACGGCGCGGACAACCGGGCCATGGTGGACGCAGTTCGCGCCTCTGGCGGCAGAGCCCGCGGCGTTGCAACGGTCCGGCGGGGCGTGACAGAGGATCAGCTGCGGGAGCTGCACGAAGCCGGTGTCCGCGGCGTTCGCTTCAACTTCGTCAAGCGGCTGGTGGATGCGGCCCCCACTGACGAACTGATGGAGATCGCCGGACGGATCGCGCCCCTCGGATGGCACGTGGTGATCTACTTCGAGGCCGAGGATCTCCCTGGTCGATTCGACTTCTTCACCTCGATTCCCACGACCGTGGTGGTCGACCATATGGGCCGCCCTGATGTGACCAAGCCTGTTGACGGTCCGGAGTTCGCGTTGTTCCTCAGCCTCATGCGTGAGCACCCGAACATCTGGTCCAAGGTGACGTGTCCCGAACGCCTCTCAGTGTCAGGGCCCAAGGCGCTCGACGGCGAGCGTGACGCCTACACCGATGTTGTCCCGTTTGCCAGACGCGTCATCGAAGAGTTTCCGACGCGGGTCCTCTGGGGCACGGACTGGCCGCATCCGAACCTGTTGGGCCACATGCCTGACGACGGCCTGTTGGTGGACTTCATCCCGCACATCGCCCCTACCGAGGATCAGCAGTACCAGCTCCTCGTGGCCAACCCCATGCGCCTCTACTGGCCCGAGGAGATGCTCGGCGCCGCGGCTGGCCTGGGTGGTTCCCTCGAGGGGCAACGCGGCGTCGGAGACGTGACGCGCGCGTGACAGACGACCGAACCGAACGCACCATCCGATCAAGGAGCTGAGAAATGGCACTTGCCAAGCCGTACAAGGACATCCCGGGGACCACGATCTTCGACGCCGAGCAGTCCCGGAAGGGATACCACCTCAACCAGTTCTCCATGTCCCTGATGAAACCCGAGAACCGTGAACGGTTCTTGGCCGACCAACGTGCCTATCTCGATGAATGGCCCATGACCGAGCCGCAGAAGCAGGCAGTGCTCGACGTCGACCTTGATGCGGCCATCGCCGAGGGTGGCAACATCTACTTCCTCGCCAAGATCGGCGCGACGCTCGGGATGTCGTTCCAGCAGATGGCCGGTTCGATGACGGGAATGTCCGAGGCCGCCTACCGGGACATGATGGTGAGCGGCGGCCGCCGAGCCGAGGGAAACCGCATCAGGGACAACCCCAACCCGCAGTACCAGGACAACGTTGCGGGGAGCGGTCAGGCGAGGATCACCGCCAGCGTCTACACCTCTCATGTGCCAGCGATTGGGCAGGCCATCGACTCCGGCAAGACCGCGGAGCCGTACTGGAAGAAGGTCTTCGACGGCTACGAGTACTCGAAAGAGTGGATGAGGCAGAACACCCCCGATGTGATCTTTCTCGTCTACAACGACCACGCAACGGCGTTCGACATGACCCTGATTCCCACGTTCGCCATCGGTACCGGCAGCGAGTACGAGGTCGCTGACGAAGGTTACGGCAAACGCCCGGTTCCCAGCATCAAGGCCTACCCCGAGCTTGCGGCGCACATCGCCCAGTCGGTGATCATGGATGACTTCGACCTCACGCTGGTCAACGAGATGGTCATCGACCACGGTCTTACGGTGCCGTTGTCCCTCATGTTCGGCCAGCCCGATGCGTGGCCGTGCCGCGTGATCCCCTTCGCGGTCAACGTGGTTCAGTACCCGGTGCCTTCCGGGCGTCGTTGCTATCAGCTCGGGAAGTCAATCCGGAAGGCGATCGAGTCCTGGGACGAGCCCCTCAACGTGCAGATCTGGGGGACAGGCGGCATGAGCCACCAGCTGCAAGGTCCCCGCGCGGGCCTGATCAACCGCGAGTGGGACAACGCGTTCCTGGACAAGCTCATCGCCGACCCCGCAGAACTCTCGACCTCGCCGCACCTGGACTATGTGGATGAAGCCGGCTCTGAGGGCGTCGAGCTGGTCATGTGGCTGATTGCGCGTGGCGCCATGGATGATCAGAACGCGGGAGATCCGATCGTGGTCAAGCACCGCTTCTACCATGTGCCAGCGTCCAACACGGCCGTCGGGCACCTGATCCTCGAGAACGCCGAGAGATGATGGCGACCGGAACGGGTAACCAGGAGAACGTCCGGATCGCCCTGGTGGGAGCCGGCGCGTTCGGGCTCAAACACCTCGACGGATTGAGAAACATCCCAGGTGTCGACGTGGTGGCGATCACCAGCGGCAGCCTCGAATCCGCTGTGAGAGTTGCGGACGAGTACGCGGTGACCCGGGCGGTTCCGAGCCTTGAGGATGTGCTGGCGATGGACGACGTTGATGCGGTCATCCTCGCAACACCCACGCAGATGCACGCGGCTCAGATGCAAGCGTGCCTGCAGGCGGGCAAGCACTGCCAGGTGGAGATCCCGCTCGCTGACAACCTCCCGGACGCAGAGGCTGCCCTCGCGGTGGCCGAGGCCTCCGGCAGGGTCGCGATGGTCGGGCACACGCGTCGGTTCAACCCCAGCCACCAGTGGGTCCACAACAGGGTCTTGTCCGGGGAATTTGCGATCCAGCAGATGGACGTGCAGACGTACTTCTTCCGCCGCACGAACATCAACGCCAAGGGCGAGCCCCGGAGCTGGACCGACCACCTTCTCTGGCACCACGCCGCGCACACGGTTGACCTGTTTGCCTATCAG
Organism: Terracoccus sp.; assembly: GCA_040007275.1. GTDB lineage: Bacteria > Actinomycetota > Actinomycetes > Actinomycetales > Dermatophilaceae > DSM-29435. The sequence goes on along the minus strand of JBDTVJ010000062.1, from coordinate 15,008 downwards.
GCCCAGTCAGAGGTCGTTATGGCGAACGCCATGCAGGGACCTCTCCATCCCCAGCTGGGTATCGCCATGGACCTGTCGATCCAGCTCAAGGCCGCATCCGGTGCGATTTGCACGCTGTCGCTGTCCTTCAACAACAACGGCCCGTTGGGAACGTTCTTCCGTTACATCGGGGACACGGCCACCTATATAGCCAGGTATGACGACCTGTTCAGCGGCACGGAGGAACCCATCGACGTCAGCGGGGTGGCGGTCTCGCTCAATGGCATCGAACTGCAGGACCGGGAGTTCGTGGCAGCCATTCGGGAGGGGCGCGAGCCAAATTCCTCCATCCAGCAGGTCATGCCGTGCTATCGCGTCCTCGGCGCGCTCGAAGCTCAACTCAGCGGTTGACGGCAAGGAGAAGCCTGGCATGTCACAGTTCACTTCCGGGATGCCCAGCACCCAGACTTCGATCCCTTGTATGTTCATGCGCGGTGGCACCTCTCGCGGCCCGTACTTCCGTGCCGAGGACCTGCCCGGCGACGTCCGCACCCGTGACGCTGTCCTGCTCGCTGTCATGGGGTGTCCCGACCGGCGGCAGATCGATGGACTTGGGGGAGCCCACCCGTTGACGAGCAAGGTCGCGATAGTTGCGCGCACTGAGCGCGAAGGAGTCGACGTGGAGTTCCTGTTCGCCCAGCTCCAACCGGACAGTGACGTCGTCGACACCACGCCGAACTGCGGAAACATGCTGGCCGGGGTGGTGCCGTTCGCTGTTGAGGCCGGGCTGTTGGAGCCTCAGAGCGACGTCACCACGGCGAGGGTGTTGACGCTGAACACCAACATGGTGGCCGAGATAGCGATCCAGACTCCTCTCGTCGGTGGTGTGCGTTGTGTCGAATACGCGGGTGACGCCCGGATCGATGGCGTCCCAGGAACCTCCGCGCCGATCACCATCAACTTCCTCGACACCGCCGGCTCAGTCGCTCCCGGCCTCCTACCGACCGGGCACGTGCGTGACACGGTTGATGTGCCGGGGGTCGGTCGCATTGACGTCACCTGCATCGACAACGGGATGCCGCTCGTCATCCTCGAGGCTGCGGCCATCGGCCGCACCGGGTATGAGAGCGTGCCTGACCTGAACGCGGACGCTGAGCTCAAGGGCAGGCTGGAGTCGCTGCGGCTGCACTGCGGTGTGGTCATGGGCCTCGGCGATGTCGGGCCGAAGAACTATCCGAAGATGACCCTCGTCGCCCCACCACGGAACGGCGGCGCCATCTGCACCCGGAGTTTCATCCCTCGGGTTGCGCACGAGTCGATCGGTGTTCTCGCCGCTGTGACGGTTGGAACGGCCTGCGTGTTGCACGGATCGGTGGCGGCTGATGTGGCTGACTGCGGAACGCTGTCATCGGACGGTTCGCGGTCTCTGTCGATAGAACACCCCACGGGTGAGTTCATCGTGGAACTCGGCATCGACCCTGACGACCCCCAGAAGGTCACTCGCGCTGCTCTCCTGCGTACTGCTCGTCTCATCATGCGTGGCGAGGTGATGGTTCCTCGGGCGGTGTGGTCACCAGGGGGCTCGGCCAGCGTGCCGCCATCGAAGTGACGAAACAGATATCCGCCCGTAAGCGTCACCAACAAGGGAGTCCGGCAATGGAACGTGAAATCATCAAGACCCGTGTAGGCATCGTCGGCGCAGGGCCAGCGGGACTCATGCTGTCCCACCTGCTCGCCAGGGAAGGCATCGACAACGTCGCCATCGACAATCGGGAGCACGGCACGATCGCCATCACTCACCGGGCGGGCATCCTCGAGGCGGGCAGCGCCCGGATGCTCACCGAGACCGGAGTCGACGGTCGCATTCTGACTGACGGCTTCGAGCACAGTGGCATCTACCTCCGCTTCAACGGCGAGAACCACCACATCGACTTCAAGAAGCTCGTCGGCCAGACGGTGTGGATGTACCCGCAGAACGATGTCTTCATCGACCTTGCGGCTGCGCGCGAGCGTGACGGCGGCGATATCCGCTTCGGTGTCGCCGACGCCGAGGTCCTCGACTTCGAGACCGACACAGCAAAGATCAACTTCACCGACGCTGATGGCCAGGCGAAGCAGATCCAGTGCGAGGTCGTCGTCGGCGCCGACGGCTCTCGCAGCAGGTGCCGCGACCTCATCCCAGGTCGCATCAAGCACACGGTGTTCTACCCGTTCGCGTGGTTCGGGATCCTTTGTGAGGCCCCGTTCAGCGCTGACGAGCTGGTCTACTCCCACTCGGACAAGGGTTTCGCACTGATCAGCCAGCGCACGCCCACGATTCAGCGGATGTATTTCCAGTGTGACCCACGCGAGAATGTGGACGCGTGGACGGATCAGCGGATCTGGGACCACCTTGATGATCTCGTCGCCGGTCCTGACGGTTTCTCGCTCAAGCGCGGCCCCATCTTCGGCAAGGACGTGCTGCAGTTCCGCTCTTTCGTGCAGGAACCGATGCACCACGCCAACCTCTTCCTGGTGGGAGATGCCTGCCACACGGTCCCGCCGACCGGCGCCAAGGGCCTGAACCTGGCCTTCGGCGACGTCGCACTCCTCGCGCCGGCCGTCATCAGATGGGCCAAGACGGGTTCGCGCGACGACCTGGCCACCTACGGTGAGCGGGCTGCGAACCGCATCTGGAAGTCGCAGAACTTCTCCTACTGGATGACTCAGATGCTGCACGCGCAGCCGGAAGCCAGTTCGTTTCAGCGCAAGCGGCAGATCGGTGAGCTGATGGCTGTCACCTCATCCGAGAACAGCATGAAGTACCTCGCGGAGTCCTACACCGGATGGCCGTACGACCTGCCGGAGCTCATGGAGGAGTAGGCCGCCATGACAGAACGGGCCCGGCGAACAGGGCTCCTGATCCAAGGACAGGCGCCGCGCCGCAGTGCGGCCCGGCAGCGAGGGAGCCTGCGATGACCACCATCCCGACGATGATGCGGGCCTGGGAAGTGCACGAGCCTTGCCGCATTGCCGGGCACCCTCTGCGGCTTGTGGAGAAGCTCGTTCCGAAACCGCAACCAGGCGAGGTGCTGGTCCGGGTGTTGACGTGCGGGGTGTGCCGAACGGACCTGCATGTCGCGGAGGGAGACCTGGCCGTGCATCGGGAGTCGGTGACGCCGGGGCACGAGATCGTGGGTGAGGTGGCGGCCTGCGGCCCGGGCTCGGCACGGTTCGCGGTCGGTGAGCGAGTGGGGGTCCCGTGGCTGCGCCGCACGTGTGGGACGTGTCGGTGGTGCAGGGCCGGGCGGGAGAACCTCTGCCGCGCCTCGCAGTACACGGGTTGGGACGCCGACGGTGGGTACGCTGAGTTCACTACCGTGCCGGAAGGGTTCGCTTACCGCATCCCCGAGCAGTTCGACGACACCAGTGCCGCATCCCTGCTGTGCGCCGGCATCATCGGGTACCGGGCGCTGCGGCGTGCGCAGGTGCCGCCGGGCGGCCGGCTGGGACTGTACGGGTTCGGCGGCTCCGCCCACCTGACCGCGCAGGTGGCCATGGCGCAGGGCGTGGAGGTGCACGTGCTGTCACGCGGTGAGGAGGCACGTCGATTCGCGCTCCAGCTCGGAGCGGCATCCGCCGGGGACGCCAGGGACATGCCCCCGGTGCCATTGGACTCGGCGATCATCTTCGCACCCGCGGGGGACATCGTGCCGTTCGCGCTGGAGGCACTTGCTCCCGGTGGGACGCTGGCCCTGGCCGGAATCCACGTGAGCGACTTCCCGCCCCTGAACTACCAGCGCCACGTGTTTCACGAGCGGACGATCACGTCGGTAGAGAGCAACACCAGACGGGATGGCGAGGAGTTCCTGGTGCTGGCGGCGCGGCTGGGGATCACTCCGCAGACCACGTCGTACGCGTTCGAGGAGGCGGATCGGGCGCTGACGTATCTCGCGGCGGGTGACGTGCGCGGTGCCGGTGTGCTGCGGGTGTCCGAGTGAGGCCAGGAGCGGCGTCCGCTCGTTCCTGCGCGGCCGGGCTCAGCGTCTGCCCATGGCGAAGTACGCCACCGGCCCGAAGGGCTGGACGGAGAACGCGAGCACCCAGAAGGACTTGCGGCCTCGGACCTGGCCGGCCGGACGCCGCGCCAGGTCGTACAACGCGGCGGCCGTCAGGACCGCCTCGGCCGCACCAGCGACACTGATCACCTTCTGCTGGGTGGGCGTCAGGTCCGACCACTTCTTGTTTGCCATGAAGCGACCGTACCCGCCTTGACGGTGCGCGGGACTCTAGGCTGTGGAGCGTGAAGAGCCCAACCGCGGTAGATCGCCCAGCGGGCCCGAGCCGAAGGCCCCAGCCGTGAGCCACCTCAACTGGTCTTCGACGACACCTCAGGACGTTGACGACCTCGTACGACTGGGCCAGGCCTGCCTCGACCGCGACGGCGGACTGCCGGATGTCGCCGACCCCGAGCACCTACGGAAGGTGTTCGTGACGGACACGGCGATCTGCGGCCGGGACGAGCTCGGCGAGATCGTCGCCGCCGCGGCCGTCGCCCGCAACAGCGCCGGTGAACGCATCGCCGCCGCCCTGGTCGACCCGGCCGTCATGGGACGGGGTATCGGGGAGGAGCTGGCGGCGTGGGTCGATGAGCATGCCGGGGGGCCGGTGAACCTGGTCATGGACTCGATGAGCCCGGAGGCCGAGGTGCTCTTTGCGCGACTGGGTCTGCGCCGGGTCCTGGCCGAGACCGTGATGTGCCACCCACTGCGCACCATTCCCGTCGTGCGTCCACCCGAGAACATCATCACGATCCCCTTCACCGACGACACCTCTGAGGCCTTCCAGCACGCGTACACCGCCTCGTTCTGCGACCAGCCCGGCTACGACGCCGGCAGCGCCCAGGCCTGGGGTCGCTGGCTGCGCGAACAACGAGGCTTCCAGCCTGAGGACTCCCGCGTCGCCCTCGATCGTGACGGGCACGTCGCCGGCTTCGTCACGATCTCGAAGAACTGGATCGAAGAGGTCGGGGTCGTGCCCGCCTGGCGCGGGCGCGGTCTCGGCGCCCATCTCATCGCCCGGTCGCTGACGGCGATCTCAAAGCGAGGCGCGTCCCTGACGTGGCTGGCGGTGGGCTGCGACAACCCTGCGCGGACTCTCTACCAGCGGCTGGGGTTTCGCGACTGCGGCACCCGGGCGCTGTACGACCGAGGCTGACCTCGGTCGCGTCGGGTCACTGGTGTCCCTTGGCCACCATCCGCAGGATCCGTCGGTTGAACGCCACGAACCGCACCGTCTGAAAACCGAGGTTGCGTCGTCTCTTGAGCGTCTTGGCGGTCGGCAGGGGCGCCTTTGAAAGATCGGCTGTGGGGCCGCCCTGCTGGGGTGTCGGGTTCGTGGTCATGGTGGGCCTCACTCCGGGATGAACTGCCAGCCAGGCCTCGCCTTGGCCTTGTGCAGGAACAGGTGGTGGAGCATCAGCTTGGCCCAGTGGCCACTGAGGCCGATCTCGCCGCGGGTCTCCTCCAGAGACCGGCCGGTCTCCGGGTAGCGCTCGAAGTCGGGCACGACGGGCATCATCGTCATGGCGGCCGCCGACCCGGTGCGCAGGCCGGTACCGGCGGACGCGACACAGGCCGCGCCCATGCGGGCCATGGATGCTTCGTGGGGAGGTGCTGATGGGCCCTTCGTGATGCGGTCGACGATCGAGAGGGCTGCGGTCTTGGCCATGACGCCTGACGGCATACCGGTCCGGGGCGGGGCCGGTGTGATCAGCGTGCCGTTGGCGCTCTTGCGCGGCCGGGAGATCTGGTGGGGCGGCGCGAAGGCGATCCCGACCGCCCAGATGTTGTCGTAGTCGGGGGTGAGGTAGGTGCTCGGCCAGTCAGCCGCCGACCAGTCTTCGAAGGCCTTGGGCGTGTAGTCGGCGTCGACCTTCATGAAGCCGCTCGGGGCGAACAGCTCGCCGGTGATGTCGTCTCCCGCCCTGTCGTACGCGGCGAGCGGCACTCCGCCGAACGGTGGCAGCAACATCGCGAAGTCGAAGCCCAGCTCGTGGTGAACCCCGTCGAGGGTCTCGTAGTGCACCACCGCTGGATCGACCTTCTCGACGTGGGCCCCGAGGATGGCCTCGACCCCGCGCTCACGGAAGAGGGATGCCGTCCAGAGCTCGCTGGAGGTCTGGAAGCCGTTCTCCTCGAAGGTCAGTCCGCCGACCCCGAAGTCACCGAGGTTCGCCTCGTTGGTCAGGTACACCAGGCGAGCCCCGTCTCGGACGCCGGCCTCGCGCAGCTGATGGTCGACGTTGAAGACATACTCGAACGCTGCGCCCTCGCAGGTGCAGGTGCCGTGACCCATGCCCACGACGAGCGTCTGAGGCTCGCCGGCCTTGAGCTTCGACATCGTGCGCTGCAGCGCGTTCGCCGCCTGCGTAGCGTGCCCCGCGGTGCACACCGACACCGTGTGTCCACCGTCGGGTCCGAGACCCGGGGTCATCGCGAACTTCAGCTGGGGCCCGGTCGCGTTGATCAGGTAGTCGTAACGGATCTGGTCTGTGTCGCCCTGTCTGGCGGTGGAGGTGTGCACGATATCTACGGCGCCTCGCCCGTCGGTCAGGTCTCCCTCGGGGCGGATGGCGACGCCTTTGGCCTGCACGTACCTGATTCCTTGTTTCCGGTAGACCGGCGCCAGCGGGAAGACGACGTCCTTGCTGTTCATCTGTCCCACGCCGACCCAGATGTTCGAGGGGATCCAGTTCCAGTCGGCGTTGGGCGTCACGACTGTGACGGCGTGCTCCTTGTTCAGCAGTCGTCGCAGATGCAAAGCAGCAGTGTGCCCCGCGATTCCCCCGCCCAGAACCACGATCTCCGCCATGTCAGCCTCTTTCCCGTTGTTGCCCACAATACCCCGTGGGGTACCCAGAATCAAGGGGAGGGACAGCCCAGCTCTGGGTGAGTCGCGAGAACGGAGGGCCTTCGCTGCACTCCTGTCCCCGGGCCTGCTCGGAACCGATGTCGGAAGGCGCCCTCAAAGAATCTTCCGAGCGACCCCTCGAGTCGCAGGGGCTGCAACGGACCCATCTCCCCGAGCGCCGCGAAGGGCGGGGCATGACGGTCAGGGAGGTGGACCTCTCTCTCGGCCTGAACGGTGCCGGAGACGGACTTCTCGACGCCACGCACGCCGACACAAGGCACTTCGACTCGGTCAAGATCACCGCCCACTTTGCCGATGGCTCCGATTTCGACGTCCCATCCGGCGTGCGAGGGCCACATCGGGACCGGCGTTGACCCGATGCTGTCGGAGGTGATCCCGGGACGGCATCGGTTGCGGGCGACGCCGCGCGCACAGGTTCAGACTCCGGCCTCGATCCGCTCGGCGAGCTCGGCCAGCCAACCGGATTCCGGCTTCGCCGTCTCGATCCACCAGGTCGCGCCCGCGTCCACATAGGCGGGCAGCTCTGCCCTCAGCTCGTCGGGGCGGCGCGTCACCTCGGCCCAGACCGCGAGGTCGAACGCAGGGTCGCGGGGGTCCCGGTGCTCGGCCACGAGGTCGCGCACGCCCACGATCTGCTCCGGGGAGGGCCTCGCGAGCCGGCCGTCGGACCACGTGATGGGAACCGCGCCGTCCCAGCGGGCGGCTCTGAGCATGGGTCGTCGCAGAGGTGGAACGCCGCCGACCGAGATGGGGATCCGCGGCCGCTGCACCGGCGTGGCGGTGAAGGTCACCTCGCCGATCGAGTAGTGCTTCCCGGCGTGCGCAAAAGGTTCGCCGCTCCAGAGGCCCTGGAGCACGACGAGGCCCTCGTCGAGCATCTCAGCACGGGTCATCGCATCCGCCTCATCACCGAAGAGTGCGAAGTCCCCGTGAGCGGGTGAGCCGATGCCGACACCGAGCACGAGCCGCCCCTTGCTGATCAGGTCGAGCGTGGTGGACTGCCGCGCAAGCACCGCCGGACGCCGTCGGGACACCGGCGTGATCATCGTGCCGATCGTGATGCGTTCGGTCGCCTCGGCGATGAGAGCGAGGACGAGCCAGGGGTCGAGGATGTCGGGACCGTCGCCATCGTTGCTGAACAGGAGATGGTTCCAGAGGAAGAACCCGTCGAAGCCCGTCTGCTCAGCCGTGACGCCGAGCTCGACGAGGTCGTGGGGGTCTACCGCGAAGTTGGGGGCGGCGAGGCCCCGTTTCAGGGTCACCGGCCGGCCCGTTCGGTGATCAGGCTCGCGCTGACGCCGTCGTCGTCGGGTCGACGTCGAGCTCGACGGCCGCGCACAGGATGCCCGGGTCGACGTTGAGCAGCTCGGCTCCGGCCTGGGCGACCGCCCCGGACGCAGCTGCGCACCGCCACCACGCCTCCTTCTCTGTCATGACGTGGGGGTGCCCGTCGACATCGATGAGGTCCGGGTTGTTGCCGAGACCGGAGGGTTCGACGATTCCGGCCAGGTTGTTGATGGCGACGAGCGTGCACGCGTTCACGAGGGTGCTCCCAGCATGGTGGAGGTAGGTGGAAGGTTGGGTGCCCGAAGCACCGTCCTCGTCGACTCGGGCAGTGCGTCAGTAGCCCCGGGCCGAGTCGTAGAGATTGCGGAGCGGTTCGCCAGCGCGAAGACACCGATAGTTGTCGATGAACAGGTCGGTCAGCACCTCGTTCTCCGCCGAGGCAGTGGAGGCGGAGTGCGGCGAGATCAGCACGTTCGGCAAGTCCCACAACGGCGACCCGGCCGGTAACGGCTCGACCTCGAACACGTCGAGCGCGGCGCCACCCAGCCTCCCGGCGATGAGCGCTTCCGTCAGGGCGGCTTCGTCGACGACCTGCCCTCGCGCGAGGTTCACGACGATGGCTCCCGCGGGGAGGGCGGCCACCCTCGATGCGTCGATCAGGTTCTGCGTCTGAGTCGTGAGCGGAACCGCGAGCACGAGGACGTCGGTGGCGCCCAGCACGTCGTCAAGGTTCTCGATGGCAACGGTGGCTACGCCGGCCGGCAGGTCGTACGTCGAGCCCGACCGGCCGACGCCGGTCACGTGCACCCCGAGTGCGTCGAAGGCCGCAGCCACGTGACGCCCGATGGAGCCGAGCCCGACGATGGTGGCTCGTCGACCAGCCAGCTGGCCACTGACGTGTCGTTCCCAGTGGTGCTCGCGCTGGCGCGTCATCAGGTGCGGGACGTCCCTGACGAGGTGCAGTACGCCGGCCACTGCGAACTCGGCGAGGGGTGCAGCGTGCGTGCCCGCAGCCGTCGTGAGCCTGAGCTCGCCACCATCCAGGCCATGCCGCTTCACGAAACCACCGATGCCCGCACTGGTCGCCTGCACCCATTGCAGCCGAGGGGCGTTGGTCAGCAGCTGGGCGGGATCGCGCCAGTCGAAGTCGAACGCCACGTCAGCGGTGGTCAGCATCTGCAGCCACTGGCGCTCCTGCGCCGGCGACAAGGTCGGGTGAGTGCCATCGTGGTCGTTGCCGAACCGGGGGGACGGCAGCAGCTCCGGTGCGTAGAGCAGCTCGGCATCGAGGCTCTGTCTCATGCGTTCGACCAGCTCGGGCTCGAGGTAGGTCGAGATGAGAACGGCCGGGCGGTCGGGCAGTTGGGTGGGTCGGGTCACCATAGTTCTCCTCTCGTGGCGGCGGCGCGGACCAGGTCGAGGGACCGAGCCTGGTGGACGGCATCCTTGACCGCCGCGTACGTGGCCGTCGCTCGTCCGGTGACGACGGTGTCGATGTGCTCGATGGCGTGTCGGAACGTGGAGCCCTGGCCGGCAGACCACGTCTGGGTCTGCTCACGACCGGCCCAGAGCTCCACCGCGCCAATGCCGCCCGGTTGGAAGGGGTTGCTCACCCGCAGCTCCTCGGCCGTTCCCACGATGGGGGTGAAGGTCGACATCGATAGACGCACACCCGCCGACATCACCAGTCGCTGTGCGTGCGGGAAGTCGATCACGGCAGCCATGTCCAGCTCCACGCCATCGGGCTCGGGCCTCAAGGCGGTTGCTGCCCGCACCGGTTCTGAGCCGAACATCAGTCGGGCCAGTCGAAGGGGACGGCAACCGACGTCGTGCAGTGCCCCGCCGACAACGAGGTGCGATCTCGGGCTAGGGGCCATCGGGAGACGCCGCGGCCGCGGCGACAGCTTTGGGGTCGCGAGCGACACGGATGGCGTAGAGCAGGAGGCTTACAGCCGCGACCACGCCGAGCAGGATCGTCAGGTTGCCCCCGAAGTTCTGCCGCAGGATCGCTTTGCTGGCCGGTTCCTGACCGGCGCGAAGGATCAGGGGGAGGGCGACGGCGGTGATCAGGCCGCCCGCGATGAGGCCCCCCTGCACGTACCGACGGCCACGGGGCGGAACGGTGTGCCCGATGAACCAGCCGACCGCGACCACGGCAGGCGAGAGGAGGCCGTCGTGAATGACGACGGCCCCGATCATCCAGCCGGCCAGCACCAACAGGCTGCCGATCGGCACCTCCGTCACCAGCCGGAAGACGCCGAAGAGGCCGAGCATGATGCCGGAGGCTGCGAAGGCGATGCGCCAGGCCCTCATCTCAGACCACCTCGATTCGGGCCAGCCACTTGGTGTTGAGCACGCCGGCCCGGTTGGGGGCGATCAGACGCAGGGGGTACCCGTGGTCGAGACTGAGGCGGTCGCCGTTCAGGTGCGTCGCAAGCAGGGACGCTGACACCTGGGGGCCGAGCACGGTGCTGTGACCGAACCGGCTCCCCTGCTGGAGTGAGATGACCTCGACGCGCGAACCGGCATCGCCACCGGCCCGCGCCACGAGGTCGAGCAGGGGGATGCCGCGCCAGTGCGCGCCGACACTCCATCCCTCCACACAGGTGATCGGCAGGTCGGCCTCCGACCGGGCGAGCTCGTCGAGCTCGTCGAGCGTCACCGTGAAGGGTGTGCGGCCGTTGACCCGCAGAGACCAGCCCGGGTCGCCCGCGACCAGTTGTACACCCGCCTGTTGGGCGGTGGTGTTGACCGGCACCCGTTGCGGACCCTGGTTCCACCGGCGAACTGCGAGCAGCCCGACCGGCTCGAACGGGGTCACGGTCTGGCCGATCGTCGTGACCACCACCGCGCCAACCCCGGCGCCGGCAGCGACCAACACGCCTCTGCGAGACAGGGCTGGTGTCGGCGGTGGCGGCACCTCCCCGGCGTTGCTGTGCGCCAACGGGTTCTGGTCCCAGGGAACCTCGGTGAGCACGTCCGCCTCTTGCAGCCTGGCCTGGAGGCCATAACGGATGTCGGGCAGCTTGAGGCCCACGTGCAGAAGGATCGAACCGATCAGCACGTAGGCCAGGAAGCGGTGGACGGCAACGAAGTCCCACGGCCAGGCGTACCAGTTGAGGACGTTGAGCAAGCCGGTCGTGAGCTGCACCAGCGCCGAGGCGACCAGCACGAACACCGAGAACCGTTCGGCCGCGTGCTTGCGAGAGGTGACCGCTGGCCACCGGAACAGGTTCGGGTAGACCGACCAGAGTTTCACCAGGACCAGCGGGATGGTCGCTATGCCCGTGACCACATGGGTGCCCTGGGTCACCCGGTAGAGCCAGACAGGGCTCGCCGGCTCAGGCAGCCAGGCCCACGGCTGATACTGGTAATGGCTGAGCAACCCTGTGACGAAACAGGTTCCGAGGAAGATGCCGAGCAGCCGCCCCAGTCGCGCCGTCAAGGCGGTCGACCGGAGCGGACTGCTGAAGCGGGGCCAGGCGGCGGGACGTTCGCGGGGGGACACCGTCACATCGGGCATACCCACATGGTGATGCGAGGACGGGAGGTGGAATAGAGGTTCGGGCCTTACCTGACGATGACGCCGCCGTCGGGTCGAATGTCAGACCGAGGTCAGGCCTTCGGGGAGACCTTGACTCCTCGCCAGAACGCGACCCGGTCTCGGATGGCCTCCGCCTTCGCCTTGGGCTCCGGGTAGTACCACGCGGCATCGGGGTTGGTCTCGCCATCGACGGTCACCGAGTAGTAGGAGGCGGTGCCCTTCCACGGGCACACGGTGTGCGTCTCGGTGGGCCGCAGAACCCCTTCGGTCACCGCTGACGCGGGGAAGTAGTGGTTGTTCTCCACGACCACCGTGTCATCCGACTCTGCGATGACCTGTCCGTTCCAGACTGCCTGCATCAGTTCGCTCATGAGAGAGCCAACACTGGAGTAGTGCCTTGGTGTTCCCGACCGTCACCGAGGCACCCAGTCGCCGGTTCAGGACACCAACGGGTAGACGAGCAGTGATGAGCCGGCTCCGACCAGGCCGCCGACGAGAACCTGACCCACTGCATGCCGACCGGATCTCACCCGCGCCCAGCCGACCAGCGCCGTGAGGGGCACCATCCCGACGAGCGTGAGCGGACCGAACACCAAGGCGAGGACACCAGCGGACCCTGCGACCACCCCCGTGTGGAACGAGGCCTTGTACCAGTGCGTGACGGCCGACATGGCGACCAGCCCGGCCGCCATGGCCGCCACGAGTGCGACCAGCGGCCTCGGGGCGCCCGACCCGAGCAGAAGCAGGAACCCGGTCACGACGGAGACGGCAGCGACCGCCAATGGCCGGCGGCGTTGCTCTCGAACGAGCAGATGGCGATCGGTCACCGTGCCCTGACGCAGCATCACGAGAAGCGCGACGTACGGCAGGCCGACGCAGAAGCCGATCGCGAACAGGGCCCAGCCGAGCCCGGAAAGCGGCGAGGTCGCTGAACGCACCGACACCAGCAGTGCTGTGGCCGTCACGACCACGGCCGGGTCGGCGGCTGTCGCGACCGCGTCCGACACGGCGGATGGTCTGGCCGCCTGGAGGCGAAGGACGTCGGGATGAGAGTCCGGAGCCATGCGCCAAGCCTAGGCGGGGGCGCGGCACAGCCGAGCATCTACGGTGGGTTCGTGTACCTCGAGAACCTGTGCTTCGACGCCGTAGAGCCCCAACGCCTGGGCCGCTTCTGGGAGGCGGCCTTGGGGACCCGGATGCTGACCGACACCCCTGACGGCTACGAGACCCGGTTGCGGGTGCCGGGCGGGCCGGATCTCGACCTGTGCTTCCAGCGTGTTCCCGAGCGACCGACCGACGACCTCCGGCTGCACCTGGACCTGCGCGGAGGCCCAGACCAGGCGGGCGTCGTGGATCGGCTGCTGGGTCTCGGCGCCAGCCATCTCGACATCGGTCAGCAGAACGTGCCCTGGGTCGTGCTCGCGGATCCTGAGGGCAACCCGTTCTGCGTCATGGAGCAGCGTTCCACCTACGTCGAAACGGGCCCGATCGCGGCCCTGCCCATCGACTCGAGCGATCCCGACGCCGACGCCGGTTTCTGGTCGTGGCTGACCGGATGGGTCGAGGGCACCGGCGAGGCGGCCCAGACCCTGCGGCATCCGTCAGCGCGTGGCCTGCTGCTGGAGTTCTGTTCTGAACCGGGATCGAAGACGCACGTCAAGAACCGGCTGCACCTTGACGTGCGCATCGAGCCCGCCGACGACCTGGAGTCCGTCCTGACGCAAGTGAGCGATCGTGGCGGCCAGGAGGTGCATCCCGACTGGGGAGACCTCCCGTGGCGTGTGTGCGCCGACCCCTCGGGCAACGAGTTCTGCCTGCTACCCGCCCGCGTCACCTGACGACTCCTTTGGTAACGGAGATGTCCTGACCCGATGAGGGTCCCGACTCACGGGGTAGGGGTTGGAGTCGGGGTGGACCGATGGTTCGACATTCCGCGCACGGTCAGGTGGTGCCGAAGGAGTCGGCCAGCTCAGCGAGCCCCTGCTCGAGGCTCACAGCGGGCGACCACTGCAGCAGCTGCCGTGTTCGGCGCTGGTCGAACCAGTGGGCGGTCGACAGCTGCTCGGCGAGGAACCGGGTGAGGGGCGGTTCGCCGGGGGAGCCGCCGAAGGGTAGCGCGAGCCGCGTGGCCCAGACCGCGTCGACGAGGGTCCCGACCAGGGCGGCAGCAGGATAGGGCACGTGGCGCGTCGGTGCCGGGGCGCCGGCTGCGCGGCAGATGTCTGCGATCAGCTCACCGACCGGCCGCGGTTCGCCATTGCTCACGACGAGGGCCTGGCCGTGCGCTTCCCGGCAGTGGTCGACGGCAGCAACGAGGGCATCGACGGCGTTGGTGACGTAGGTGCTGTCGATGAGGGCGCCGCCCGAACCGATGATGGGCAGGCGTCCGCTGCGGGCCCGCTCGACGAGGCGACCCACCAGCTGGGTGTCGCCGGGGCCCCAGACCAGGTGCGGCCTGATCGCGACCACCGCGAGGGTGTCTGCGTCGCCGCCGAGCGCGATCTGTTCGGCGTAGGCCTTGCTGCGGGCGTAGTGCCCCCGGGCCCGGGCCGGGTCGGCCACCTCGGCCCCGACTCCGACCAGGGAGGCTCCGGCGTGGGCGACGGACGGCGACGACACGTGGACCAGCCGGCCGACCCCGGATGCGGTGCACGCCTGGACCACCGACGCGGTGCCCTGCACGTTGGCCCGCTCGTAGTCGGCCCAGCGACCTGTGACGTTCACCTTGGCGGCGAGGTGGACCACGGCATCGTGACCTGCGACAGCCGCGCCCACCGCGTCATGGTCGGCCACGTCGGCGAGCACCTCCGGCAGGGGCAGTCCTGACGGATGCCGTTGCAGCACCGTCACCTCGTCGCCACGGGCGGCGAGGGCCAGCGCCGTCTGCCGCCCCAGCATCCCGCTGGCGCCGGTGACGAGAACTTTCACGGTCGCCCCACCCGCTCACCCACGAGCACCCCTGTGGCCCAGATAGATACGCGAGACCGGTCGATCTTCGAGGCGTGCCGGATGTCGACCGGCAAGGCCCGAGCCACCAGCACCGCGGCGACGGGGACCCCGGCCAACGCGCGAACAGCGGCGGACAGGTCAGGGTCGGCCAGCCCGTCCCTCTGCTCGCTGGGCGGTGCGCTACCGGAGCGCACGATCACGACCACCGTCTGCTGGGTGGCACTCGGGCCGACGCCCACGACGGCGGCCATGGCCACCTGGGGGAGTCCCTCGATGCGCTGCTCCGGGCCGACCGGGGTGACCGGCCCGTCGGGGCCGGTCACGACGTGCACGAGGC
>JBDTVJ010000061.1:0-18661 GCA_040007275.1 Terracoccus sp. | reverse complement strand
AGACCTGTTGTTTGACCGACATCTGCTCGAAGACCGCCTCGATGACGAAGTCGGCATCGGCGAACCCGTCCTTGCTCGTGGAGCCCGTGACGAGGGCCCGGTAGCGGCCCAGTCTGTCGGGGTTCAGCCGACCCTTGCGAGCGAGCGTGTCGAGCTGGGCGTGCACATAGCCCACGCCTCTGGCCACGCGCTCGTCGTCGACGTCGGTCAGCACCACCGGCACCTGCAGACGCTGTACGAACAGCAGCGCCAGCTGGCTGGCCATCAGGCCGGCGCCGACGATGCCGACCTTCGTGACCGCACGGGCGAGGGCCGGCTCGGGTGCGCCGGCCGGACGCTTGGCGCGCTTCTGCACGAGGTCGAAGGCGTAGAGACCGGCGCGCAGCTCCTCGCTCATGAGCAGGTTGGCCAGTACGTCGTCCTCTGCCGCAAAGCCCTCCTCGCGGGTTGCGGTGCGAGCGTCGGCGACAAGCCCGATGGCAGCGTAGGGGCTCCTGGCCTGACGGCCCGTCTTGGCGTCAGCCAGGGCGGTGGCTTTCGTGACGGCTGTCGCCCAGAGCTTCTCGTCGCGGTCGACCTGGGCGCGCTCGACCGTGGTATCACCGGCCACGACGGCGGCTGCCCACGCAAGTGACTCCTCGAGAAAGTCGGCCGGCTCGAAGAGGGCGTCTGCCAATCCGAGTCGGTGGGCCTGCCCGCCACCCAGCGTGCGGTTCTGGCTGAGCGGGTTCTCGATGATCATCGTGAGCGCGCGCTCGACGCCGATGAGGTTGGGCAGCAACCAGCACCCACCCCAGCCAGGCACGAGCCCGAGGAACACCTCGGGCAGGGCGACCGCCGGCACTCCCTTGCTGATCGTGCGGTAGTCGGCTGAGAGCGCGAGCTCGACGCCGCCGCCCATCGCGGCGCCGTTCACGAAGGCGAACGTCGGTACGGGCAGGTCTGCGAACGCGGCGACGGCATGGTGACCCGCGCGCGCGATCTGGAGCGCCTGGTCGCGGTCGACGATGTGCGCCACCCCGGTGAGGTCGGCGCCCACCGCGAAGATGAACGGCTTTCCCGTAACGCCCACGGCGACGATCTCGCCGGCTTCGGCACGGGCTCGCAGGCCGCGGAGGGTGCTTGACAGCTCGGCGATCGAGGCAGGCCCGAAGGTGTTGGGTCTCGTGTGGTCGAAGCCGTTGTCGAGGGTGATGAGGGCGAGAAGGCCGGCTCGGGAGGGGAGCGCGACGTCTCGGACGTGCGCGTGCGTGACGACCTCGGCGCTGAATCCGACGGTGGGCACGCTTGCCTCGGTTCCGGTGGTCACAGGGTGATCTCCTTCTGGCCCAGGGTGGCCTCGCTGCTCGGTACGTATGCGGGGTGGTGCGGGTTCTCCCAGATCACGGCTCCGCCCATGCCGATACCGATGCACATTGCCGTGAGCCCGTAGCGCACCTCGGGGTGAGCCTCGAACTGCCGTGCCAGCTGGGTCATCAGGCGCACACCGGAGCTGGCGAGCGGGTGACCGACGGCGATGGCCCCGCCGTACTCGTTGACTCGCGGGTCATCGTCAGCGAGGCCGAAGTGGTCGAGGAAGGCGAGCACCTGCACGGCGAACGCCTCGTTGAGCTCGAAGAGCCCGATGTCGTCGATGGCCAGGCCGGCCTTGGTCAGCGCCTTCTCGGTGGCCGGCACCGGTCCGATGCCCATCACCTCGGGCTCCACGCCGACGAACGCGAACGACACCAGCCGCATGCGCACCGGGAGGCCGAGCTCTGCGGCTGCGTTCTCCGAGGCGAGCAGGCACGCCGTGGCGCCGTCGTTGAGCCCAGCCGCGTTGCCGGCTGTCACGTTGCCGTGGGCCCGGAACGGTGTCTTGAGCGCACTGAGGTCAGCGACGGTCGTGCCCGGCCGAGGTGGCTCGTCGACCGTCGCGAGACCGAAGCCGAGCTCGTCGTGGCGCAACGCCACGGTCACGAGGTCAGGTTGGATGTGGCCCTCCGAGTAGGCCTTTTCCAGCTTGTTCTGGCTGCCGACCGCGAAGGCGTCGGCGCGCTCCTTGGTCAGCCGCGGAAAGCGGTCATGCAGGTTCTCGGCGGTCATGCCCATGACGAGGGCGTCAGGGTCGACGATCCGCTCGGCCACGATCCGCGGGTTGGGGTCGACGCCCTCGCCCATCGGGTGATGACCCATATGCTCCACACCGCCGGCGATCGCGATGTCGTAGGCGCCGAAGGCGATCGAGGATGCTGTGGTCGTGACCGCGGTCATCGCGCCCGCGCACATCCGGTCGATCGAGTAGCCCGGCGTCGTGTTCGGCAGTCCCGAGAGCAGGGCGGCGGTGCGTCCCAGCGTCAGGCCCTGGTCACCGATCTGGGTCGTCGCGGCGATGGCGACCTCCTCGACACGCTCCTTCGGCAGCTCGGGGTGGCGCCGGAGCAGTTCTCGGATGCACCTGACGACAAGGTCATCGGCCCTGGTCTGGGCGTACATACCTTTCGCCCCGGCCTTTCCGAACGGCGTGCGGATGCCGTCGACGAAGACGACCTCATGGAGCTGGCGGGGCACGATGGTCTCCTGGTTCAGGCGGATTCAGGGGTCGACGCAAGCCGACGCCATCATCCTACTCCTCGGTAACTTCTTGACCGAACAGGTTCGGCGGTGACCACGCTCGCTCGGTCAGCCACCGCAACTGTCTCGACGTGCCGCCAGGGCTCAGGCGCTCGCCGTCGGGTTCTCACGGCAGGCGAGCGCGATCAGCGGGGCCGTGATCGTGGTCTGCCACTGTCGCGCTCCCAGCGCCAGCAGGGCAGCTCGCACGTCGTCGGTTGACAGACTGTCGCCACCGTTCCAGAGAAAACGTCGAAGCAGGTCGGGCGTGAGCAGGTTCTCGACCGGCACGGCCAGCTCGTCGGACACGGAGAGCAGCAGCTCTCGGGCCCGCGTCATCCGGGCCGCGGCCACGGGGTTACGGTCGGCCCACGACTTGACTGGTGGCGG
This sequence comes from Terracoccus sp., assembly GCA_040007275.1. Taxonomy (GTDB): domain Bacteria; phylum Actinomycetota; class Actinomycetes; order Actinomycetales; family Dermatophilaceae; genus DSM-29435. The sequence continues at coordinate 15,679 of JBDTVJ010000061.1, read as the reverse complement.
ACCGGTGGGGGGCAGCGTGAGCGGTGGCAGCTCCGACTCGGGGAGCGCCAGGGCGAGGGCGATGGCGTCGACGAGGTCGTCGTGGTGGCGCCGGATGGACCGCGCCATCCGGGGGTCCTGTGACGTGAGGGTCGAGGGTGGCCGGGTGGCGCGTTGGTGGGCGATCGCCAGCTCGCTGATGGCGCCGTCGGGGAGGATACGGCCCGGTGCGGTGTCACGCTGCTGCGCCAACCGGTCGCGGGTGAGCCAGAGCTCGCGCACGATCGCCAGACCCCGCCGCCCTCGCACCTTGTGCATGCCGGAGGTGCGGCGCCAGGGGTCGACCCGGGGCTCGGGGCCGGTGAAGTCGAGCAGGCTCGCGAACTCCTCCGCGGCCCAGGCGCCCTTGCCCTGGGCGGCGAGGTCGGCAGCCACCGCGTCACGCAGCTCGCCCAGCACCTCGACGTCGAGGGCGGCGTAGCGCAGCCACGGCTCGGGCAGGGGCCGGGTCGACCAGTCTGCGGCCGAGTGTTCCTTGGCGAGCGACAGGCCGAGGTAGTGCTCGACCATGGCGCCGAGGCCGACCCGTGGTCGGCCGGCGAGACGCCCGCCCAGCTCGGTGTCGAAGAGGGATCTGGGGTGCAGGCCGATCTCGCGGAGGCACGGGAGGTCCTGGGTGGCGGCGTGCAGGATCCACTCCTCCTCGCCGATGGCATCTTCGAGGGGGGACAGGTCAGGACAGCCCATCGGGTCGATGAGCCAGCTTCCCGACCCGCGACGTCGCAGTTGCACGAGGTAGGCCCGCTGCCCGTACCGGTAGCCGGAGGCTCGCTCGGCGTCGAGACTCACGGGGCCGGTTCCCGATGCGATCGCCTCGGCCGCGCGCATCAGGTCACGTTCGGTCGAGGTGACCTCGGGCACGCCATCGCGAGGCGCGGTCAACAGGGTGAGCTGAGGGAGGGCCTCGCTGGGCTGACGCTCTTCAGGCAGCGTGTCGTCGCCCGGATCGGTCGTCGGCGAGGTCTCCGTCACCGGCGCTGCCCGGGGAGGGAGACGACCCCGTCGGGCAGTGGCGGGATGCCGGCCACCGTGCAGAGCATGTCGCCCCACGCACGGAGGTGGTCGGCCACCGTCCCGCTGGCGGGGGTCCACGAGGCCCGGATCTCCATCTCGACACTCGCCTCACGATCGGCGAGCCCGGCGAAGCTCTCACTCACCACCCGGGTCACCGTGCCCGCTTCGGCGGTCCACCTCAGGTCGCGGTCGGCGAGAGAGTCGGTCAACCACGACCAGCCGACGGCACCGAGCATGGGATCGGCGCCGAGCTCGGGCTCGAGCTCGGCACGGGCGAAGGTGACGATGCGCCAGGATCCGTCCCACGTCTCGGGAGCTGCGGGGTCGTGGAGCAGCACGAAGCGACCGGTCGCGAGATCTTCCTCGGGATCGGCGGGGTCGATGACGTCGGCTGTCAGGGCCGCCGCGTACGGCGCGATGCGGGTGGGCGCCGGCACCTCCGTGAGGCGGACCTCCGTTCGCATCCGAACGTCACGCAACGACGACAGCGCTCTGGCGAACACTGCACCGTGGTTGCCCGGCAACGTTCTCGTGTGCACCTGACGACGATAAGCCGCACGGAGCCGATCTGTCCTCAGGGCGCGCCGACCGGGACTGGCCGGTCGGTCTGCGCCCCCATGGCACGATTGACCGGTGCCGACCCCGACCCCGCCTTCCGCCGACACCGCCCACGTCAGTGCGACCGCCAGCGCCACCCGAGCAAGTGACGTGGTGCGAGCGGCACGCCGCGAGCCCGTATCGCGAACCCCGGTGTGGTTCATGCGCCAGGCCGGACGCTCCCTGCCGGAGTACCGCAGGGTGCGCGAGGGCGTGCCGATGCTTGAGTCGTGCATGCGTCCCGACCTCGTCACCGAGATCACCCTTCAGCCCGTGCGACGGCACGGGGTGGATGCCGCCATCTTCTTCAGCGACATCGTCGTTCCCCTCAAGGCTGTCGGAGTCGACCTCGACATCGTGCCCGGCGTCGGACCGGTCGTCGCGAGCCCGATCCGTTCTGCTCGTGATCTCGCCCGGTTGCCCGAGCTGACGCCCGAACACGTTCCGTACGTCACCGAAGCGGTCAGGGCGCTCGTCGTCGAGCTCGACGCGACCCCGCTCATCGGTTTCGCCGGGGCTCCCTTCACGCTGGCCTCCTATCTCGTCGAGGGCGGCCCCTCGAAGAACCACGTCAAGACCAAGGCGCTCATGCACGGCGACCCGCAGCTGTGGGCCGCTCTTTGCGCCAGACTTGCCCAGATCTCCGGGGCCTATCTGCGCGTTCAGGCCGAGGCTGGGGCCAGCGTCGTGCAGCTGTTCGACTCCTGGGTCGGCGCCCTGTCGCGCGCCGACTACGTCGAGCACGTGCAGCGTCACTCTGCCGCCGCCCTCGCCGCGGTCGCCGACCTCGACGTTCCCCGCATTCACTTCGGAGTGGGCACGGGCGAGCTGCTCGACCTCATGGGTGAGGCGGGGGCCGAGGTCGTCGGCGTCGACTACCGCGTGTCCCTGACCGATGCGACCCGGCGTCTCGGCCCCGCGTTCGCCCTGCAGGGCAATCTCGACCCTGCACTGCTCTTCGCTCCGTGGCCGGCGCTGGAACGACGGGTCCGTGAGATCGTCGAGGAGGGCCGCGCCGCACCCGGGCACATCTTCAACCTCGGACACGGCGTCCTTCCCGACGTCGACGCCGACGTGCTCACCCGGGTCACCGAGCTGGTGCACGAGGTTTCCGCGCGCTGATGACCGCCACCGTCGCGGCCCCGTCCGTCGCCCGATCCAGCCTGACCATGTTCGGTGGGTCAGCGGCCTCTCGGGTGCTCGGCGTGGTGCGCAACGGGCTCATCACCGCGATCATCGGCACAACGGCTGCCGGTGACGCGTTCTCGATCGCCAACACCCTGCCCAACGTGCTTTACGTGCTGGCGGCCGGTGGCATCCTCAACGCCGTGCTCATCCCGTCGCTGGCCCGGGCGATGAAGCTGGCGGACGGCGGGCAGGAGTTCACCGACCGCGTCATCACCATCGCGCTGACCGGCATGGCGCTTGTCACGGTGGCCGTGATGGCGGGCGCCGGTGGGTTCGTGTGGTTGCTCGCGGGCAGCCGCGACGACGACTTCAAGACCCTGGCGATCGCTTTCTCACTGGTCTGCCTGCCGCAGATCTTCTTCTACGGGCTCTTCGCCCTGCTCGGCCAGATCCTCAACGCCCGTGGGCGGTTCGGCGCGTTCGCCTGGGCGCCCTTCATGGCCAACGTCGTGGCCGTGGCCGGACTGCTCTTGTTCATCGTGCTCTTTCCCAAACCCGCTCTGGTCGGCCCCGACGGGTCGCCGCGTCCGCGGGACCCGTCGGAGTGGACGGGGCCCATGATCTGGTTGTTCGCCGGCTCGGCCACCCTCTCGGTGGTCGTCCAGGCCCTCTGGCTGGTGCCCGCCCTGCGTGGCACCGGCTTCCACTACCGGCCGCGGTGGGGCGTTCGTGGCGTCGGGCTGGGTGGCGTGAGCCGCTTGGCCCTGTGGGCCTTTGCCGGGTTGGCCATCTCACAGCTCGGCTTCTTCATCAGTCAGGGTGCGCTGAACAACGCCATCGGGCCGATGGACCCCAACAACCTCGACTCGCCACTGCGCGGGCCGTCGGTGAGCGGAGTCGCGTTCACGCTCTTCATGTTGCCCCACGCCTTCATCACCGTCTCGGTGATCACGGCCCTGTTCCCACGCTTCTCACGGTCGGCCGCCGACGGCGACCGGGAGGGGTTACGCCGCGACTTCCGTACGGGGCTGGTGATGCCGCTCGTGGCGAACGTGCCCGTGATGGTGGGGGTGATGGTGCTCGCCCACCCGGTCGTCTCGCTGCTCAACCCCGGCATCGACCCGAGATCGGTCGACGTGGCCGCCGCCGTGCTGGTCATCATGATCCTCGGACTCATCCCCTTCGGCATCGACCTGCTCTGCTACCGCATGTTCTTCGCACTCGAGGACGGCCGACCCACCGTGGTCATGCAGATGCTGCTGACGGGCATGAGCGGACTCGCCGCCATCATCACGCTGTTCATCGCGCCGATCTGGGCCATCGCCGTGATGGCGTTCGGGCAGACGATCGGTAACGTCGTCAGCTCAGGCGTCGGTCTCTCGATCCTCAGGCGACGCATCGGCGGCCTCGGCCTCGTCTCGGTGGTCGACACGGTCGCACGCATCGGCGTGGCCGCAGCGGTGGCGGGCGTTCTTGCCTGGGGCACCTCGTCGGTGGTGGCCCCCTTCACGACCGACGCGATCAACGGGAAGACCCCGATCGCCAAGCGGATGTTCGCCAGCGGCGTCGAGATCGGCCTCGTCGGTCTCGTGCTCGTCGTCGTGTACCTGCTGGTGGCGCACCTGCTGCACGTTCGAGAGGTGCGCGACCTGGCCGACCTCGTTCGCCGCAGAGTGGGTCGGTGACGCACACCCGGCAGTCGGTTCACCGCTGACCCGCAGCCTGCCCGTCGGGCCCGGAACACACGAGCAGTGCACAACACGGCGGTACCGCCTCGGACAGTGCTCGACTACGCGGTGGGCGGTGCTGCCCCGGCACCGGGGGACAGTGGGGAGGCGGGCGGGTTCGAGGCAGTGACGACCGAGCGACGATGCAGCAGGCGCAACCCGACCCAAGCGAGCAGGCCGAGCACGACGAGCCACGGCAGCAGGGTGGCAAGACCGGCGACGATGACCGTGACCGAGCCCAGCAGACCGGCCCATGCCTTCCTCAGGTCGACGATGAACCCGTTGTCAGATGCGGAAGGGGCCGCCGCGCCGGTCCAGAGCGTGACAGTCACGTCCGACATGGTGGTCTGCTGGTCGAGCTGCGCGAGCTGCTGCGTGAGCGAGTCGAGGTCGGCCTGCCGCTTGCTCAGCTCGCTCTCGATCAGCACGACCTGCTTGAGGTCGGTCGCCTCTGCGAGCAGGGCCTGCACACGCGCCACGCTGGCCTTGGCCGGAGCGAGGCGAGCCTGCGAGTCGACGTAGGTGTCGGTCACGTCCTGGGTCTGTGACGAGCGGTAGGAGACCTTACCGAGTCGGGACAGGTCGGCCAGCACGGCGTCGAGCCTGGGCGCGGGAACATTGAGGGTGAGCCGGGCCTGGTCCACCCCGACGGGAGCGAGGTCGACGCCGTCGGGAGTCGCCCGGCTCGGGTCATCGGCGCGAGCCGGCTTCGCACCTGAGCTGCCGGTGGGCCCCGTGCCGGTCACCACGTTCTCGTAGGTCACCGTGCCACCGGCCCCCGCTGCCACCGAACGCGTCTGCGCGCTTGATTGACTGAGGTCGGTGACCTCGAGGCCGAGCCATGCGCTGCGGGCCAGCTTCGGCGCCACGACCGCTGACCGGGCTGCCGATGGCGCGCCCGGGACGCCCACCCGTGCGGGTGCGGGTACTGCGGCAGCGGCGGAGTCGGGGCGGGAAGGCATGGGGGAACCCTCGTCAGAGGATCCGCCTGACCCCGCTGAGGCCGGGGTGGAGCTCGTGCCAGACGACCCTCCGCCGAGCGCGCGAAAGCCCAAGGGCACCGAGGCGAGCAGAAGCAGCACCGCGGCCGCGGCCAAGACCAGCCGGACGGTGCGGCGCCGAGCTGGAGCGATGTCGTTCCAGTGGCGGATCGTCGTCATGAGGACCGTCCTTCATCGGGTTCGAGCGCCGCGGCGTGGTCGCTGCGAGGGGGATGCTGGTGAAGACACCCAGGTCGCCGGGATCGTTGCAGTGGCCGGGTGGGAGAGTGGCGCCATGGGCGAGAAGGTGGCAGTCGTCGGGGCGGGGATCAGCGGGTTGGCGGCGGCGTGGCAGCTCGTCACCGACCCCACCGGTCCGGCCGACCTCACGGTCACGGTGCTCGAGGCGTCTGACACCGTCGGAGGCAAGCTCCGGCTCGACACGGTGGCCGGGGTGCCCATCGACGTCGGGGCCGAGTCGATGCTGGCCCGGCGACCGGAGGCTCTGGCCCTCGTGCGCGAGCTGCACCTCGATGACCGTGTGACGCACCCGGCTGCCGTGGCCGCGGCGATCGTGTCGGCCGGTCGTCGCTGGCCCCTGCCGCGCGGAACCCTCATGGGAGTGCCCTCAGACATCGAAGCCCTCCGCGGCCTGCTCACCGATAGTGAGGTCGATCGCGTTGCGGCAGAAGAGATATCGCGGATCGACGGGGATGTCGCGGTGGGAGCCTTCGTCGACGGGCGCCTCGGGCGAGCCGTGACCGACAAGCTCGTCGAGCCCCTGCTGGCCGGCGTGTACGCGGGTCATTCCCGGGCCATCTCTCTCGAGGTGGCGGTGCCGGCCATGTTCGCCGCTGCCCGCGAGGGTCGCTCCATCGTCGAGCTGGCCGGTCAGGTCGCGGCGGCGGCGGCCGAGAAGTCCACCCCGGTGTTCGCCACGTTGGAGGGTGGGCTCGGTACCCTGCCGACGCTGCTCGCCGACGCGCTCCGTCGCCGCGGAGTACAGGTGCATACCGGCACGACGGCGCGCGCGCTGAGATCTCATGGCGACCGTGCCTGGGTGCTGACCACGGGCCCCACGACCGATGCCGTCGACGAGATGTTCGACGCCGTGGTGCTGGCCACCCCCGCCGCGCCCACGGCCCGGCTGCTGGCCGACGTGGCGCCTGCGGCCGCGGCCGCCCTGGCGACGGTCGACTACGCATCGATGGCCATCGTGACGGTCGCGCTCGCCGGCCCCGCTCCTGATGCGCTCGAGGGCAGTGGCTTCCTCGTGCCCCCCACCGAGCCGCTCACCATCAAGGCGGCGACCTTCAGCTCGGTCAAGTGGCCCTGGCTGGCACGCGCCCATCCTGACACGACGTTCCTGCGGGCCTCGGTAGGCCGGTTCGGCGAGGCGGCGACGTTGCAACGACCCGATGCCGACCTCGTCGACATCGCCCTGGCGGACCTGTCCACCGTGCTCGGTGGGCCCCTGCCGGCTCCGGTCGACACCCACGTGCAGCGCTGGGGAGGCGGGCTGCCGCAGTATGCCGTCGGCCATCGCGCGCGGGTGGCCCCGGCCAGGGCGCCGGCCGCAGGTGTGGCGGTGTGCGGGGCCGCCTATGACGGGGTAGGCATCCCGGCCTGCATCGCCTCAGGCCGTGCTGCGGCGCGCGAGGTTCTGGCCCACCTCGCTGGTGGAAAAGCCCGGGCGGGCACCCGCGTCACGGGTCGTTCGACCGACTTGGGATGATGGGTTCATGAACGAGAAGCTGACCCCGTCACAGATGCGTGAGATCAACGACACGATCCGCTACTGCATGTGGTCGGTCTTCACCGTCGACCAGCCTCTGGGCGATGACCGCGAGAAGCTCACGAGCGAGTTCGAGGCCTTTCTCGCAGAGGTCTCCGAGAGCGGTGTCGTGGTGCGCGGGCTCTACGACGTGGGAGGGTTGCGTGGTGACGCCGACTTCATGGTGTGGTGGCACGCCGAGACGATCGAGTCGCTACAGGACGCCTACCACGGACTGCTTCGCACCGAGTTCGGCGCCCACCTGCGCCCGGTCTGGAGCTCGGCAGCCCTGCACCGCCCGGCCGAGTTCAACAAGAGCCACATCCCCGCCTTCATGGCCGACGAGAACGCTCGCAAGTACATCTGCGTCTACCCCTTCGTCCGGTCCTACGACTGGTACCTGCTCGAGGACAAGGAGCGCCGCGACCTGCTGCGCGAGCACGGGCAGATGGCGCGCGACTACCCCGACGTGCGCGCCAACACCATCGCCTCGTTCGCCCTCGGCGACTACGAGTGGATGCTGGCCTTCGAGGCCGACGAGCTGCATCGCATCGTCGACCTGATGCGCGACCTGCGCGCCTCACGTGCACGTCTGCACGTGCGCACCGAGATCCCGTTCTACACCGGCCCCAAGGTCGAGGCCGACGCCCTCGTCGCTCGCCTGCGCTGAAAGAGGCCGCCGCCCAGTCGTCGTTCAGTCGTCGGCGCGGCCGAACATGCCCACGACGATGCCTGTCACGGGCACGAGCAGAAACCAGAGCCACGAGTCCGTGAGGAAGAAGAGCGCCAGCGCGACGAACGGCGACAGGGCCGCCACCCCGCGCCACCTGTTCTGCTGACCGCGCTGGACCCCGTTCTTGCGGTCGGCTCGCCGCTGGGCTCTTCGGTCGTCGCGGTTCATCGGCGTCGGCTCGGAGGCGCTGGGCGACAGTGCCGACGCGGCCGAGACGGTCGAGGGGCTCGAGGTTGCACCGAAGGCCGGCTTACCCCCGGGCAGGTCGGTGAAGAGGCCGGTGAGGTCGCCCCGCGTGACGGCGTCGTTGGCTCGACCCCGGCGGTCCTCGTACTCGTCGGCGTCGAGTCGACCGGCGGTGTGGTGGTCGGCCAGCGCCGACAGGGCCTGCTCGCGTTCTGCGGTTCCGATCCGGACCTGCTCGTCGTCGCTCATGGCCTGACCCTACGGTTCTCATGCCGCGATCCGATCCCGGATCCGGCGATGTACCCGGCGGCGGGGATCATCAGGAACCACACCCACGAGCTGGTGATGAAGAACAGGGCGGCGGCGAGCAGGGGCACCCACGAGTAGGCGGCCCCGTTGCTCACACACTGACCCCGGCGAGCACCGCGCGCGGCGTCGGCGCGCCGGTTGCCGGAAGCGGACGACGAGTCTGCGGCGGGCGCGGCATCCACCCGTGGCAGGTCGCTGAAGAGGGCGTCCAGCTCGGAGCGGACCGTCGCGTCAGCGGCCCGGCCACGGCGGTCCTCGTACTCGAACGAGTGCAGGCGCCCGGCCTCGAAGTGCGTCTTCAAGTCTGTCAGAGCCCGCTCACGCTCGGTGCTGCTGACTCTGGTCTGTTCGATGTCCATGACCTGACGATAGGTCGGCCCGGGGCGGCCGACCCACGACATCTGTCATGAGTCGGCCGTGCCATCCGGCTGGCCGGTCAGCGCCAGAATGCGCTAGTCAGGAATCGTCGGGGGTCAGGCGCATCGAGATCGAGTTGATGCAGAAGCGCTGGTCGGTCGGGGTGTCGTAGCCCTCGCCCTCAAAGACGTGGCCCAGGTGTGAGCCGCAGTTCGCGCAGCGCACCTCGACCCGTTTCATGCCCATGGCACGGTCTTCGATGTACTCCACCGAGTCACCGGCCAGGGGGGAGTAGAAAGAGGGCCAGCCGCAGTGCGACTCGAACTTGGTGTCGCTGCGGAACAGCTCGGCAGCGCACGCCCGGCAGGAGTACACGCCCTGGGTCTTGGTGTCGGTGTACTCACCACGGAAGGGGGCTTCGGTGCCGGCCTTGCGCAGCACGCGGTACTCCTCCGGGGTGAGGGTCTCGCGCCACTGCGCGTCAGTGCGTTCGACGGCGTGGCTCTTGCGGTCTGCGGTCTTGTCTCTCATGTCCTTGGCAACGCGAGGGCGCTCCGGTTTGTGCCCGGGCCCGCATGCGGCCTCCTTACGAGAACCTTGCGGCCCCGATCCGGCCGACTCTCGTCAGCTCGAGGTAGGTCGAGGAACGTCGAGGTATTCGCGCGCGCGCTGCCGCGTCGGACTACCTGGGCCCCGGGTGCCGATCTAGGGTGGGCGGATGGCCGACGCGACCGTGCTCGAGGTGCCCACCCCTGACGGTGGGAGTCGTGGCGTGCGAGTCTCCAGCCCGGCTCGGGTGCTCTGGCCCGACTGCGGCATCACCAAGCTCGAGCTCGCCGAGTACGCCGTGTCGGTCGGTCCTGCCCTGCTCGGTGCCCTCGGCGCTCGCCCGGTGACCCTCCAGCGGTTCCCGACCGGGATCGAGGGGGAGGAGTTCTACTCCAAGAACCCTCCTCGGGGGGTGCCGGCCTGGGCGCGCACGGTCGTGGTCACGTATCCCTCGGGCCGCCGGCATCCGCAGCTCGTCGTCGACGAGGTGGCCACGGCGGTGTGGGCGATCCAGATGAACACCATCACCTTCCACCCGTGGCCGGTGTCGGTCAGTGACAGCGCGACCGGCGATGGAGCCGGCGCTTCGCTCGACCGCCCCGACGAGGTGCGGATCGACCTCGACCCGCAGCCGGGGCGGCCGTTCGCCGACGTCGTCGAGGCCGCGGTGGTGCTGCGTGAGCTGATGACCGAGCTCGGCCTCACGTCCTGGGTCAAGACCTCGGGCAACCGGGGGCTGCACGTCTACTCCCGCATCGAGCCCGAACGGGAGTTCCTCGAGGTGCGACACGGCGTCATCGGCATCGCCCGGGAACTCGAGCGGCGCCTGCCCCGGCTCGTCACCACCGCGTGGTGGAAGGAGGAGCGTGGCGAGAAGGTGTTCGTCGACTTCAACCAGGCCAACCGCGACCGCACCATCGCGTCGGCGTGGAGCCCCCGGCCCCTGCCCGGAGCACCGGTGTCGACCCCACTGCGGTGGTCGGAGGTGCGCGACGTCGTGCCCGCCGACTTCACCGTGCGCTCGGTGCCCGACCGCTATGCGGCCGACGGCGACCCGTGGCGCGACATCGGCGCGGCTGTCGGTGACTTCGCTGCGGCCATGGCGCTCTGGGACGCCGACGTCGAGCGCGGCCTGCCGGAGAAGAACTTCCCGCCCGACTTCCCCAAGATGGCCGGCGAGCCACCGCGGGTGCAGCCCAGCCGCAAGAACGCGGCCAACTGGGCCGAGGAACGCTGACCGTCCACCCACCCACCTCGAACCGGAGAGAATGGGCGGCATGCACCTGCCAGTGATGCCGCCCGTCGCACCGATGCTCGCCAAGGCCGTTCCGTCGATCCCCACGGGAGAGCTGTCGTATGAGCCGAAGTGGGACGGCTTCCGGTCCATCATCTTCCGAGACGGCGACGAGGTGGAGATCGGCTCGCGCAACGGCAAGCCGATGACCCGCTACTTTCCCGAGATCGTCGCCGCGGTCAAGGCGAACCTGCCCGAGCGCTGCGTCGTCGACGGTGAGATCGTCGTGGTGGTGGGCGACCGGCTCGAGTTCGAGGTGCTGCAACTGCGCATCCACCCGGCGGCAAGCCGCGTCACCCTGCTGGCTGGTGAGACCCCGGCGAGCTTCATCGCCTTCGATCTGCTGGCGCTCGGTGACGACGACCTGACCAGGATGCCGTTCGAGCAGCGCCGCACGCGTCTCGAGGAGGCGTTGGCCGGCGCCGCCGCCCCGATCTATCTGACGCCGACGACGCGCACCGCCGCGACGGCAGGGGAGTGGTTCGAGCAGTTCGAGGGGGCCGGCCTCGACGGGGTCATCGCCAAACCTCTCGACGGCGCCTACCAGCAGGGCAAGCGCACCATGTTCAAGATCAAGCACGCCCGCACGGCCGACTGCGTCGTGGCCGGCTACCGCTTACACAAGAGCGGGCCCGACGCCATTGGGTCGCTGCTGCTGGGCCTCTACGACGACCAGGGCTCGCTGGCCTCGGTGGGGGTCATCGGCTCGTTCCCGATGGCCCGGCGAAAGGAGCTGTTCGAGGAGCTTCAACCACTGATCACGACGTTCGAGCACCACCCGTGGGCATGGGCGAAGCAGGAGGAGGGCACCCGGACTCCACGGGCTTCCGAGACGAGCCGGTGGAACGCCGGCAAGGATCTCTCCTTCACCCCGTTGCGCCCGGAGCGGGTCGTCGAGGTGCGCTACGAGCACATGGAGGGGGCGCGCTTTCGCCACATGGCCCAGTTCAGCCGGTGGCGCCCCGACCGGGAACCCCGCTCGTGCACGTACGAACAGCTGGAGGAACCCGTGTCCTACGACCTCTCCGACATCCTCCCGGCCGGTTGACCGGCAGCCGGCCTCGTCTGCAGGGTGAGCGCGTGCAGAAGAGCAGGCTCGTCACGCGGCCGGCACTGGCGGTGCTCGCGGCCGGAACCGGAGCCTTGCTGGGTGCGGCCTCGGCCACCGTCGCGACGGGCGCCTACATCGCGAGGCGCGTGCTGACCCCTGACGAGCTGATGCCCGACGACGTGGCCATCACCGCCCACGACGACCTGACCGTCACCCTTGGCGTCACTGCCGACACGGTGGTGCCGGGCCGGTACGGTCTGTGGCTCGACGGTGGTCGTGGTCACGCCCGGGTCGGCGAGGTCATCGAGCGCGGCCCCCTCACCGTGACCCGGGCGTTGATCGGTCTCGACCGGGGGGAGCTGTCAGTGGGACCGGCCCGGTGGAACCAGTACTACTACAGCGACCGCCCCAGGGTCAGCCTCGACCTGCCCGACGAGGACGTCACGATCATCTCCGAGCTGGGACCGATGCCCGCCTGGCTCGTGCGGCCTGCCGACGTCGCCGACCCGACGGCGACCGGCGACCCTGTCGCTGCGCGCGAGGGCGGTGGCTGGGCCGTACTCGTGCACGGCAGGGGCGCCCGTAAGGAGGAGACCCTGCGGGCCGTGCCGGTGTTGCGCGACGCCGGATGGACCAGCCTCGTCGTCGCTTATCGCAACGACCGTGACGCGCCGCGGGGCCCCGACGGTCGCTACAACCTCGGCTTGTCGGAGTGGCGCGATGTCGAGGCGGCGCTGCGGTACGCCGTCGCGCAGGGAGCAGATCGCGTCGTGCTCTTCGGGTGGTCGATGGGCGGCGCCATCGTGTTCCAGCTGCTATCGCGTGCTGCCCTCGCAGACCAGGTGGTGGGGGTCGTGCTGAACTCGCCGGTCGTCGACTGGGGCGATGTGCTGACCCACCACGCGCGCACCCACAATCTCCCCCCACCGCTCGTACGGTTGGCGCAGTTGCTGATGGCTTCCAGGGGCTCGAAACGGCTGGTGGGCGTCGCCGAGCCCGTCGATGTGGCTCTGACGAACTGGGTCGCGCGAGCCGATGAGCTGCGGCATCCGCTGCTGCTGATCGCCTCTGACGGTGACGACTTCGTGCCGATCGGGCCAGCCGTCCGGCTGGCAGCGCGACGACCCGACCTGGTGCGTTTCGAGCGCTGGCAGGTGGCACGGCATTGCAAGGAGTGGAACATCGACCCCGAGCGGTGGGAACGCGTCGTGACGGAGTTCGTGGCCGACCTCTGAGCCCCGGGGCCGCGACAAGCGGTTCGAATGCTGTTGGCTAACGCCGCACGAACCAGCGACCCATGATCGTCGAGTCCTGTTCGACGAGCAGAGCCAGCTCGAGAGTGGCGGGGATGCCGTCGGCGCCGATGGTGCGGGGATGCTCGCCCCCGACGAGGTGGGGAGCGACGGTGTAGCAGAGCTCGTCAACCAGCCCGGCCGCGGTGAGGGAGCCCAGCAGTGACGGGCCACCCTCGGTGAGCAGCTGGGTCAGCCCGCGGGCGTGCAGCCGGTCGACGAGCTCGCGCAGGTCGAGGGACTTCTCACCGCAGACGAGCACGTTCGCTTCGCCGAGTTGGCCTCTGGCGTGAGCGAGGCCGGGCGCACGTTCGGGCATAGCGATGAGGGCAGAGCCGTCCCGGTGCCCCACGAGGGTCGGAGGCACCTCACCACGATGGCTGACCGCGACAAGCGGCAGTGCCTCGGGAAGGCCTCGTTCGCGCCGAAGACCGACGAGCGGCTCGGCGACCGATAGCGGCGGATACCCCTCTGCCCGAATGGTTCCCGCCCCGACGACGACGGCATGGCTCGAAGCGCGCAGCACCTGAAAGACCACATGGTCAGCGGCATTGTTGATCGAGCCCGACTTGCCGTCGGCTCCGGTAGCAGCGCCGTCGAGCGAGGTCACCATGTTGCACCTGAGCCACCCCGGTTCGTCGCCGTAGCCGCTGCCACGAGCCGGCGACGGTGGAGCGTAGGCCGCGAACAGGGCCGCCTCGTCGAGCTCGGTCAACGGGTCGATTCCGGATGAGCCGGAGACAAGAAGGCGCATGGCCCCAGTATGTCGGCCCGGCGTGCTCGCTGAGTTTCATCGGCGACAGTCCGCCGTGGGCGGACTGGTTCGGGCAGGATAAGGCCATGGGCAAGAAGAAGAAGCACGACAAGAAGTCGGTCAAGGCGCGGCAGGAGCGGATCGAGTCCGACGTCGCGATCGCCAAGGCCGAGAAGGAGGCCGTCACCGAGATCGCCGAGTTCGGCTCGGCCCTGCGGGTGGCGAAGGGCTTCGCGCTCAGCGACATCGACACCCGCTCGACCCCCGGCTTCTCCGGCGACAAGCTCGAGGGCAAGGCCGCCCTCGCCGCCTCCGAGGCCGAGCTGGCCGACCTGCTCGAGCGGCTGTTCGCCGAGTCGACCGCCGGCTCGAAGCGTGCGTTGTTGCTCGTCGTGCAGGGGATGGACACCTCCGGCAAGGGCGGGATCATGCGCCACGTCATCTCGGTGAACCCCCAGGGCGTCAAGGCGACAGCGTTCAAGGCCCCGACCAAGGAGGAGCTGACCCACGACTTCCTCTGGCGCATCGAGAAGGCCCTGCCTGCCCCCGGCGAGCTTGGCGTGTTCGATCGGTCGCACTACGAGGACGTGCTCATCGTGCGGGTCCACGACCTTGTGCCCGAGGAGGTCTGGTCGAAGCGCTACGCGGAGGTCAACGCGTTCGAGCGCAAGCTCACCGCGGCTGACACCGCCGTGATCAAGGTGATGACCCACATCTCCAAGGACGAGCAGAAGGACCGGCTGGCCGAACGTCTCGACCGGCCCGACAAGTTCTACAAGTACAACCCCGGTGACGTCGACGAGCGGCTGCACTGGGACACGTACCAGGTGGCCTACCAGGCGGTGCTCGACAAGACCTCCACCGTGGGAGCGCCGTGGTACGTCGTTCCCGCCGATCGCAAGTGGTATGCCCGCCTCGCTGTTCAGCAGCTGCTCCTCGAAGCGCTGCGCGCCATGGACCTCCAGTGGCCGGCGGCCGACTTCGACGTCGAGACCGAGAAGGCGCGCTTGGCCGAGAGCTGACGGGGTCGCCCACCTTCGCGTCTCAGCCCGCTCGGGCGATCAGCTCGGATGCCGCTGACGCCAGGTCGGCGGAAAGCGTGCCGAAGGTGTGTCCGTGGGCGCCGACCACTCGGGCCGCCACGAACGCGTCAGCCACCGCCGCTGGAGAGTGTTCGACCACGAGCGCACCCTGCAGCGCGATGGCCAGCGCCTCGACCGTTCGGCGGGCCTCGAACGCGGCTGAGGGCGAGGTGGGGTCGAGGGAGCGTGCCTGCGCCAGCGCCGAGTCGGTGAAGCCGTCGAGCTCGTGGCTGCGGCCCCGCACCCGATGCAGCTCGGCGGTGAGGGCCTCCAGAGCCGCCGGCTCGCGCGACAGAACACGGATCACGTCGAGGGCGTTGACGTTGCCCGAGCCCTCCCAGATCGAGTTGAGCGGAGCCTCGCGGTAGAGGCGGGCCAGTCCGTTCTCCTCCACGTAGCCGTTCCCGCCCAGGCACTCGAGCGCTTCCGCGACCATCGGCGCGGTGCGTTTGCACACCCAGAACTTGCCCAGCGCCACCCCCAACCGGGCCAGATCGGTCTCAGCGCGGTCGAACGCCTGCGCCAGGCGCATGGCCAGCAGCGTGGCAGCCTCGGCTTCGAGGGCGAGGTCGGCCAGCACGTTGCGCATGAGGGGCTGGTCGACGAGCAGGGCGCCGAAGGCGGAGCGGTTCCGCGCGTGATGGACCGCGCGCGAGACGGCATCCCGCATGGTCGCCGTCGAGCCGAGCACGCAGTCGAGCCGGGTTGCCCCCACCATGTCGATGATGGTGCGCACGCCGCGCCCCTCGTCGCCGAGCCGGCTGCCCCAGGTGCCGTCGAACTCGACCTCGCTGGAGGCGTTCGAGCGGTTGC
>JBDTVJ010000060.1:0-18846 GCA_040007275.1 Terracoccus sp. | reverse complement strand
CGTCCCCCTTGAGGATGTGCAGGTCCGTTCCGCAGATCGTCGTCGTGTCGACCCGGACGATGATGTCTGTCGGGTTGAAGATGACAGGTTCCGGCACGTCCTCCCAGGCCTTGTCGCCCGGACCGTGGTAGACCAGCGCCTTCATGACTGCCTCCCTGTGTCGTGGTCGCCCGTTCGGTAGTGCAGGCGATGTCCAGCCGATGACACCCAGCCTCCGGGCAACTGCGGTCGTGGGACTAGGGCCGAAAGTCCATATCGTTTCGGCCGGCCGCTGCACGGTGAGAGCACTGCTTGCCTATCAGGCAACATTGCCCTTTTAGGGTTCGGCACGCTCTCGACGCGCCGCCGGATGCCGACGACCTGGCGCTGCTCGACTGGCCCCACGGTGTCGCCCGGCAGCAGCTCGGTGGTGGCCTGCTCGTGGTGCTGTGCGACCTGCGCGTCATGGCCGCGTCCCACCCGTTTCTGCGACCCCACCTGCTTGAGGTCCAGTCCCAGATCCGGGAGACGGCCCGGCGGGCCGTCATCGCCCGGCTCGACGAACGCACGAGCCCGACCTATGCCCACCTGCTGGTGGGCGCCGCCTACGGCGCCCTGACCCGGTGCTCGACGGACATCTTCCGGTTCGCATCGATGGCGTGACCGACCATGCCCCCGGCGACGACCCCGAGGCGACGCCGACCCTCGACCATTTCCTGACCACCACCTTCGGCTACCTGCGCACCGGCTTCGGGCGCGCGCCCCCGAGGCCGGCTGACCCTGCCGACCTCACCGACCCCCGTCTGAGCCGGGCCTTCCATCTGGAGGGCGCCGTGCTCGACACTTCGCGTCGGCCTGCTGGCCACCGCGACGCTGGACTCATCCAAGAAAGAGAGCAGATCCCGCTCTGTCTACCTTCTTGCATCACCTCGGAGGTCTCGCCTACCGGTGGCCGCTGCACGTCGTGATCGTTTGGCTCCTCCTACTCGGCAGTGTCATTGGTATGGCCGCCACCAGTGGGGGGCATCTCCTTGAGCATGACCATCGACGGCACCCCGGGCCAACAGGTGCTCGACCAGCTCCGTCAGCAACTGCCGGCCGCGAAGCGGTGGCCAGGGCACCGTCGCCTTCACGGTCCCACCGGGTGAGCGTCTCGACACGGGCGCACCAGCCTCAGCCATCGCCAAGACCGCCACCGATATCGCGAACCTTCCTACCGTTGTGCATCGTTCAGCGAGCGGAACGCCGGCCGGCGCGCAGCGGCCCAGCCCCGAGCCTGGTTCTCCGGATGCCGGCCCGTCTGGCGCGTCGCCGGCTCGCCCGCTCGTCATCGGCGGCTCACCCGTTCCCGGCATCCTCGTCTCCGGAGACGGCAGCGTCGCCATGCTCCAGATGCAGTTCACCACCCAGGTCGACGCTCTTTCGGCGGGCACCACTGACACCATCATCGCGATCGCCGAACGCGACACCATCGGAGCGGGAGTCACGGCTCTGCCGAGCCAGTCGCTCGAGGCCATGCACCCACCGATCGGGGGACCTGAGGCGATCGGCCTCGGCATTGCACTGCTCGTGCTTCTGCTCACCCTGGGTTCGCTCGGGCCTTTGGTCCTACCCCGATGGGGCCGAAGGCTTCTGTCGCGCAGCGACGCCGACGGCGAGACTGCAGGAGATCGAGTCGCACCGGTTCCCACGATGCCTTGCCCGAGCGCATCCAGCCACGGCGCCACCCTTCGGAGTCAGAGGAGTTCGAGATGGCCCATCCCAACACCATCGTCGTCGGTATCGACGGCTCCACGGAGAGCCGCCAGGCGCTCCGCTGGGCCTGCGAGGAAGCTCACCTGCGCCGTCTCGACGTGCTCGCGGTCGCCGTCTGGAACGTCTTCCCGGTCACCATCGAGCCGCTCGTCGGTCTCACCCCCTGGGAGCGGACCGAGGATTCCGAAAAGGTGACCCGAGCCACGCTGGCTGCCCTGGTGGCCGAGGTGTCCGGTGACTTCCCCGAGGTGGCGCTCGACCAGAAGGTGGTGGCGGGGCACCCGGCCGAGGAGCTGATCAAGCTCTCGGCCGACGCGTGCATCCTGGTCGTCGGCGCCCAGGGCCACGGCGGCTTCATGGGGATGCTGCTCGGCTCGACGAGCAAGCACGTGCTGTCCCACAGCGCCTGCACCGTCGTGGTCGTTCGGTGACGGCCCTGACGTTCCTGGGGGCTGCGGGAACGGTCACCGGGAGCAAGTTCCTGGTCGATCACGGTGACCTGCGCATGATGGTCGACTGCGGCCTGTACCAAGGTGAGCGCAAGTGGCGTCGACTCAACTGGGGTCCGGCTCCCGTGCGGGCCTCCTCGGTGGAGGACGTCGTGCTCTCCCACGCCCACCTCGACCACTGCGGCTACCTCCCAGCCTTGGTGCGCGAAGGTTTCGCCGGCAGGGTCTGGTGCACCGAGGGAACAGCTGCCCTGGCCGCCATCGTCCTGCGAGACAGCGCCCATCTGCTTGAGCGGGACGCCGATGACGCCCGTCAGGGCGGCTGGTCCAAGCACGATCCGCCGCTGCCGCTCTACACCTCCGACGACGCCGAACGCGCCATCTCGCTGCTGCACCCCATCGCCTACGACACACCCTTCCCGGTCGCGCCCGAGCTCGAGCTGCAACTGACCCGCGCCGGGCACATCCTCGGCTCGGCCAGCGTCCTGCTCCGTGCCGGGGACGCCCGGGTCCTTTTCTCCGGCGACCTCGGCCGGCCGCAGCACGAGCTGCTGCTGCCACGCGCCGACCCGCCGGCATGCGATGTGGTCGTCGTGGAGTCGACCTATGGGGACCGCGCCCACCCTCCGTCCGACCCCTCCCATCCGGTTCTCGGGCAGGCCATCCGCGAGACCGTCGGCCGCGGGGGGTCGGTGCTGATCCCCGCGTTCGCCATCGACCGGACCGAGCTGGTCATCCACACCCTGCGCCAGCTGATGGACTCGGGCGACATCCCGGCCGTACCGGTCTACCTGGACAGTCCGATGGCGCTCGCGGCGCTGGAGGTCTACCGGCGCCCGGGCCTGGCCGGGGAACTTCGCCCGGACATCCCACAGCCGCCCCTGGACTGGTCGAGCCTGCGCCTGGCCCACACCGTGGAGGAGTCCAAGGCCCTGAACAACCCCGGCCGCCCCTGCATCATCGTGTCGGCCTCGGGAATGCTATCGGGTGGACGCGTGATCCACCACCTGCGCGAGATGCTGCCCCACCGACGTAACACCATCGTGCTGACCGGGTACCAGGCGGTCGGCACTCGTGGGCGTGACCTGCTGGAGGGTGCTCGCGCCCTGAAGATGATGGGTGGCTACGTGCCGGTCCGGGCCCAGATCGTGACCGATGACGGGTTCTCGGTTCACGCCGACGCCAGCGAGATCCTCGACTGGCTGCGCAAGCTCCCGTCTCCTCCGACGACCGTCTACCTGGTGCACGGCGAGCCCCCATCGGCCCAAGCCCTGGCTGAGCTCATCACCGACGGGTTGGGTTGGTGCGCGGTCGTCCCGCGGCTGGGGGAAAGGGTCCGACTGCCCTGACGCCGTCGGCCCCCGGAGGGGGCAAGGGTCCGGCCGGCGTTGGTCACCGGCGCGTCGAGCCGGCGTTCTGCAGGGAGGTGAAGCGCGCCATCCGTCGGGTGAGGTGACGGGCATGGGGATCTCGGTGGAGCGTGGCGCGGGTCGTGGTGCTCGTCGTGCGGTAGAAGAGGCGCTTGCCGATCTCGATGAGCACCAGGTAGCAGAGCACCATGGCCCCCAGGACAGCGAAGAACGCGCCGGGCAGTGGCGCGAAGCCCAGCGTTGCCGCTACTGGGGTGGCCGGCAGGAGCGCTCCGACCAGAACGACGCTGATGGCCGCCAGAGCCATGGCCAGGCTGGGGCGACTCCGGTAGAACGGCACCCGCCGCGTGCGGATGGCGAAGATGACCAGGGTCTGGGTCGCGAGCGACTCCACGAACCAACCGGAGCGGAACTCCGCCGGCTGGGCGTGCAGCACCGTGAGCATGACCACGAAGGTGGCGATGTCGAAGAGTGAGCTCAGGGGCCCGAACACAAGCATGAACCGGCGGATGAAACCGATGTCCCAATGGGCGGGCCGGTGCAGCTGCTCCTCGTCGACGTTGTCGGTGGGGATGGCCAGCTGGCTGCTGTCGTAGAGCAGGTTGTTCAGCAGGATCTGGCTGGGCAGCATCGGCAGGAACGACAGGAACATCGATGCGCCGGCGGCGGAGAACATGTTCCCGAAGTTGCTCGACGTGCCCATCAGGACGTACTTGATGGTGTTGGCAAAGATGCGCCGCCCCTCGACGACACCGTCGGCCAGCACCTTGAGGTCCTTCTCCAGGAGGATGACGTCGGCGGCGTCCTTGGCGACGTCGGTACCGGAGTCGACCGAGATCCCGACGTCGGCCGCGTGGAGTGCGAGAGCGTCGTTGACCCCGTCTCCCAGGAAGGCCACCCCGTCCCCGGTCTGCCGCTGGACCCGCACGATCCGAGCCTTGTCCTCGGGGCTGACCCGGGCGAAGACGGAGGTCTGGGCGATAGCCGCGGCCAGCATCTCATCGTCCAGCCCGGCCAGGTCGGTCCCCGTCAGGGCCGCCCCGCCGGGCAGGCCCAGGTCGCGGCAGACCTTCTCGGCAACGGCCCCGTTGTCTCCCGTGACGACCTTGACGGTGATGCCCAGGTCGGCCAGGCGTCGCAGCGACTCGGCGGCGTCGTGCTTGGGTGGGTCGAGGAAGACGAGCAGCCCCTCCAGGTGCAGTCCCTGCTCATGGGAGGTCGTGAGGGCAGCGCCCTCTTCCCGGGTTCGCGTCGCGACGGCGATCACCCGGTTGCCGGCGCGAAACTCCGCGGCGAGCGCGTCACGAGCGGCATCCGGCACGTCGACGCACCGGTCCAGAACGGACTCGGGAGCGCCTTTGGTGACCTGGGTCAACCGGCCGGTCTGTTCCCGCAGCAGAACGGAGTTCATCCTCCGCTCGTGGTCGAAAGGCAGCACGCCGAGCCTCGTGAACGCCCGCAGGGCGGCCCGGTCCACCGTCGTCGTCGGCGAGTTCCACAGGGCCTCGTCGAGCGGGTTCGCCGCCGCCTCGGCTCGCTGGTGGGGGTCGTCGGTGCACAGCAGCCCCCAGCGGCGGAGCGGTCTGGGGTCGTCCGCGGCGCCGGCCGGTAGGGCCCGCATGAAGTCGATTCGGCCCAGGGTGAGCGTGCCGGTCTTGTCGGTGAAAAGGGTCGAGACGTTACCCAGGTCCTCGATGCAGACCAGGCGTTTGACGAGAACCTTGCGGTGACTCATCCGCCGCGATCCAGCGGCCAGGCTCGTTGAGACCACGGCCGGCAGCAGCTGCGGGGTGATCCCCACCGCGATGGCGAGAGAGAACAGGAGCGCGTCCATGACCGGCTTCGCGAGCACGACGTTGATGACGAAGATCGACGTCGTCAGCGCCCCGCCCACGTAGACGAGCAGCATCGAGAACTTCTGGAGCCCGATCTGGAACTCGGTGTCGAGCTGGTGGGTGCTGAGTCCTGCTGCGATGGCTCCGAACTCGGTGCGGGCCGCGGTCGAGACGACGACGCCCTTTGCGGTGCCGGCGTGCACGACGGTGCCCATCAGCGCGCAGCCGGACAGCTCGGCCAGGGCGGTGTGCGCCGCCGTCGCCTCGTGGTTCTTGCCGGCCGGGAGAGACTCGCCGGTCAGGAGAGACTCGTCGCACTCGAACCCTGCCACCTCGAGCAGCCGCACGTCGGCCGGAACGATGTCGCCCAGCCTCAGGTCGATGATGTCGCCGGGTACGAGCTCGGTCACGTTGACCCGGGTCGACCGTCCGTCACGGATGACGACCGCCTCGTGGTGGATCTGGTCGTGCAGGGCCTCGGCCGCCTTCTCGGCCCGGTACTCGTTGACGAAGCCCAGACCGATCGACAGCCCGACGATGACGCCGATGATGACGGCATCGCTGCGTTCACCCACGAAGAAGGAGGCGAGCGCAGCGGCGAGCAGCAGGCCGAGCAGCGGAGAGCGCAGCTGGTGGCCGAGCACCGGCAGGAACCGTGCCCGGTGTGACGAGACCGCGTTGGGGCCCCATGTGTCACCACGGGCAGCAACCTCGGTGGAGGAGAGACCCGCGGTCGGGCTCACCCCCAAGGCGGTCAGGACCTCAGTACCGTTCTGGGCGCCGGCAGCGATGATATCGAGCTCTACGCCCACTCCAGGCTCGGTAGCGACACTCATCAGGGATCCCGTGGCTGCTGCACGTTCGCGGCCTTCTGCCACGGACCTGTGCCAGCCTCATCATGCATCCGTGTGACGCCGCTGACGAGCCGGGCGCGAAATAGTTCTGTTTTGACATCGACTTTATACCCCCTAGGGTAATAGAAGGCCATGGACGATTCTGTCCTCCCACCACCGGAAGGGAACGTCGATGCCGACCATTCTCACGATTGAGACGCCCACTCTGGGTGACCGCAGCTACCTCGCCCACGACGGGCAGGTCGCCCTCGTGATCGACCCGCAACGCGACATCGACCGCGTTCTCGAGCTCGCGGCATCCGAGCAGGTACGCATCACCCACGTCTTCGAGACCCACCTCCACAACGACTACCTCACCGGAGGCCTGGCGCTGTCGAAGGCCACCGGCGCGGCGTACCACGTCAATGCCGATGACGAGGTGCGCTTCGAGCGCACTTCGATTCGCGACGGAGACGTCGTCGAGGTCTCACCCAGCCTTCGGGTCCGGGCCATCGCCACCCCCGGGCACACGTACACGCACCTGTCGTACGCCCTCGAGACCGACGGTGAGGCCGGCGGTGTCTTCACCGGCGGGTCACTGCTCTTCGGCGCCACGGGCCGGCCTGACCTGCTCGGCGACGACCACACTCACGATCTCGTGCGCCACCAGTACGCCTCGGCCCATCGGTTGGCCCGAGAGCTGCCCGACGAGGCGCAGGTGCTGCCCACGCACGGCTTCGGCAGCTTCTGCTCGGCCGGTTCGAGCGGCGCAAGCGACGCTTCGACGATCGGCGGCGAGAAGCGCGACAACCCGGCCCTGACCCAGAGCGAGGAGAACTGGGTGTCCGACGTACTGGCCGGGCTCGACGCCTACCCCGCCTACTACGCCCACATGGGGCCGGGCAATGCCGACGGCCCGACCGCGCCCGACCTGTCGCCACCGTCGATGGCTGACAAGGAGATCATCCGAAGGCGACTCGAGGCGGGGGAGTGGCTGGTCGACCTGCGCAACCGCACCGCCTACGCCGCCGGCCACGTCGTGGGCAGCCTCAACGTCGGCGTCGACGGCCAGTTCGCCACCTACCTGGGCTGGCTCATTCCCTGGGGAACCCCGATCACGCTCCTCGGCGAGACCTCCGAGCAGATCGCCGAGGCGCAGCGCGAGCTGGCTCGCATCGGCATCGACCAGCTGCGGGGGGCGGCGCACGGAGAGCCCCACCACTGGACGGACGAGCCGCTGGGCACTTTCCCTCGGGCCGCCTTTGCCGACCTCGCTCAGGTGCGACACCACCGCCGGGTGACCGTCGTCGACGTCCGTCGAGCCAGTGAGTTTGTCGAGAACCACATCGAGGGCGCTCTCAACATCCCGATCCACGAGGTGCTCGGCCGGCTCGACGAGGTTCCACGAGGCGAGCTGTGGGTGCACTGCGCGGGCGGGTACCGCGCCTCCATCGCCGCTTCGGTCCTCGCCGCCCACGGCCACCAGGTCGTCGCCGTCGACGACGACTTCGAGCAGAGCGTCGCCGCCAGTGGGCTTCCGCTCGTCACGGCGGCCTGACTCCCAGCCCCCTCGCGCCGGGCCCATCGGCGTGTCGACCGTCCCACCACGACTCGAAGGAGAACCCCACCGTGTGCCGTGCCGTGAACTGCAGGACCTGTGGCAAGACGACCTGGGCAGGGTGCGGCCAACACGTCGACCACGTGCTGCGCGGGGTTCCGGCAGGCCAGCGGTGCCCCGGCCACACGGGCCCGGTGGCATCCGGCGGATCGCTGCTCAGCCGCCTCTTCCGCCGACGCTGACCGGTTCTACGGCTGGCTCTGCCGCTCGGCGTCTTCATCGGGCTCAGCCTGGGCGCTTTCGGTGGTGGCGGCTCGATGCTGATCGTGGGCGTCACCTTGCTGAGCTGTCTGACCCTGCACGCCAGCACGGCCCAAGCAGACGTTCACGGTGCTGCTCGTAGCGGCGGCGATTGGCAGGGGAGCCCGGTGTCGGGGCGAGCCGCCAGATCAGGGCCTGTTGCCCGAAGGTCCAGGCGTTGTTGAACACCCACTAGACGAGCAGCCGACCGGCACGTAGTCAGGCGACGAGGACTCCACCGGCCGCCAGCCACGGCATCAGGTGTTGCACGGCACCCAGGCTCGCGGCCTGCGCGGACAGGTCCAGGAGCGGCAGGGTGAACCAGCGCTGGGTCGCGAACGAGAGCGCGGCCGCGAGCACCGCCAACCCGACAAGCATCACGACCGCAGACGGGCCGGGTCCCCTCGTACGTGCGGCGCAGCGCGCTCAGCTACGGCAGGGCCTGGGCTCGCGCGTGGGCCCCGCGCACGGAGTGGACGACCAACGGCGCCAGGACCGTTCGCACCGCCACGACCACTGGGAAGATGCCGAGCAGCCAGGCCCCGGCCGAGCCGGGGGACAGCCCGAGAACGCCGGCCAGAGAATGGTTGGGCGCGAGCACGGCGCCACGACAGAGATGACAGGGGACAACGAGAGCTCGAACATCACCGGGCTCCGTGACCCGGCCCGACCGGGCCGGAAGGTGAAAGGGGGGCTGTTGTGCTCCATGCGCCGCCCACGTCGACGCACGGGGTCAGCCCTGCCCCGGAGCCCTGGGATGCTGTGGTCGCCGAGGTGCGGCCAAGGCGCACCAGTAGGCGGTGGAGGCCTCGATGTGGCCACTCGCCCCGTCGAGGCGGTCGGCACGCGCACCACCAACGACGCGGTACGCCTGCTCGAGAGCAGCGACATGGTCATCGCTGTCGCCACGGCTACGGCCAGCACGAGATGCTGGCCACCACCGGGCGTACCTTCTACCGCACCCATCACCACGGTGATGATGACGGTGAGGATGACGGTCACGGTGACGGCGACAACGTCGGCCCGCACGAGAACACGCCCAGGCGCGGGCCGTCGGTGCTCGTTGGCCGCGCGCATCGCCACCCTCCTGCTCTCACCCGTGGTGGTCGCATCGGGGGTAGCCCGTCGGGGAGCAAACCGGCCCGGTCTCCCGCGGGATATCGAGTTGGTGCAGCTCCACCGGCGAGGCACCTGTGGGGGAGCGACTGCGGAGAGGGGAGCGGCGACATACAGTGCGGCTGTGACCTCGGATGCCTCCCTCGACGCGATCGCGGCCCTGCCGCTCGTCCACCCTCTCGACCTACCGCTCGACACCCCTTGGCTCGACTGGGTGGTGGGCCGCGGCGACCAGCAGCTGACCATCACCCGAGCGCTCGTGGACCAGCTGAAGACCAATGGCCCACGTGACGCCCTCGCCGTGCTGCACCTGTGGAACGACGCCCAGACGGCGTTGTCGAACGCCGGTTCCGTCGGCTCGCTCTTCTCCGAGGTGCACCCCGACCAGGCCGTGCGCGAGCGCGCCGAGGCCGTCGTGCAGGACGTGCAGAAGCTCGACACCGACCTCGGTCTCGACCCTGACCTCTACGCCGTGTTCGAGCAGCTCTCGGGCGATGGCCTCGACCTCGACGCGCAGCGGGTGCTCCAGCGCACCCTGCGCGACTTCCGGCGGTCGGGGGTCGACCGAGACGAGGCCACGCGCAACCGGCTCCGTGAGCTCAATGAGCGGGCGATCCGGCTCAGCCAGGAGTTCAGCAAGAACGTGCGCCAGGACGTCCGCAGCATCCGGGTGCGTCCCGAGCAGCTGGCCGGGCTGCCCCGTGACTGGGTCGAGGCCCACCCGGTGGAGTCAGACGGGCTCGTCACCGTGACGACCGACTACCCCGACGTCGTTCCGTTCCGCACCTTCGCCCACGACGCGCAGGCTCGCCGCGACCTCGTGACGCAGGCGCAGACCGTGGCCTGGCCCGCGAACGACGCCGTGCTGCAGGGGCTGTTCGCCGTGCGCCGCGAGATCGCCTCCCTGCTCGGGTTCGACACGTGGGCCGACTACGACGCCGAGGTCAAGATGATCGGCACCGGTCCGGCCATCGGCGACTTCATCGAACGCATCACCGAGCTCTCTGCCTCCAGTGCCGAGCGCGACAAGCGGCTTCTCGTCGACCGCCTGCGCCGCGACCGCCCTGACGCGACCGACATCGACTCCCCCGACGTGACCTACTACGCCGAGCTGGTTCGCAAGGAGGACCTCGCCGTCGACGCGCAGCTGGTGCGCACCTTCTTCCCCTTCGAGAAGGTTCGCCAGGGGCTGCTCGATGTGACGGGGGCTCTCTTCGGGCTCGAGTGGCAACGGGTCGACGACGCCGCCACCTGGCACGACGACGTCGCCACCTACGACGTCGCCTTCGGCGGCGAGCGCATTGGCCGCATCCACCTCGACCTGCACCCGCGGGAGGGCAAGTTCAAGCACGCGGCGCAGTTCGACCTCGTGCGTGGAGTGGCGGGCAGCCAGCTCGCTGAGGGTGTGCTCGTCTGCAACCTCAGCCGGGGTCTGCTCGAACACGACGAGGTCGTGACGCTCTTTCACGAGTTCGGGCACCTGGTGCACCACGTGCTCGCCGGGCGTGGTGACTGGGTGCGCTTCTCCGGCGTGGCGACCGAGTGGGACTTCGTCGAGGCGCCCAGCCAGATGCTCGAGGAGTGGGCCTGGGACCCCGACGTGCTCGCGACCTTCGCGCGCAACGCCGAGGGCGAGACCATCCCGGCCGACCTTGTCGAGGCTATGCGCCGGGCCAACGACTTCGGCAAGGGCTACGACGCCCGCACCCAGATGTTCTACGCGGCCCTCTCCTACGACTTCCACGTGCACCCGACCGACGACCTCACGGCTCGGCTGCGGGAACTGATGTGCCGCTACTCCGCCTTTCCCTACGTGGCCGGCACCCACATGCACTGCAGCTTCGGGCACCTCGACGGCTACAGCTCGGGCTACTACACGTACATGTGGAGCCTCGTCATCGCCAAGGACATGTTCTCGGCCTTCGACCCCGCGAACCTGCTCGACCTCGAGGTGGCCGGTGCCTACCGCGACAAGGTGCTCGTTCCCGGCGGCAGTCACGATGCGGCCGACCTCGTGGAGGACTTCCTCGGCCGGGAGTACACCTTCGACGCGTACGCCGCCTGGCTCGCGCAATGAGGCCGGTGCAGGTCGTCGGGCTCCACCTCTACCCGGTCAAGTCGCTGGGCGGGGTGTCGGTCGGCCAGGCGGTGGTCGACCGTCGCGGGCTGAGCGGCGATCGCCGGTGGGCCGTGGTCGACCAGAGTGGCGCCAAGGTGACCGCCCGAGAGGTGCACCTCATGCTCGGCCTGCGCGCCGAACCGACCGAGCGGGGCGGCATCCGCCTCGTCGGTCGCGACGGTGCCACCGCGACGGTGGCCCCACCGCGCGACGCGCCTCCGATCGAAGTCTCTTTCTCTGGCCAGGATGCCGCACGACCGGCGGGGCGCGAGGCCGACGACTGGCTCAGCGCCCGAATGGGCCGGTCGGTTCGGCTCGTGTGGCAAGACGATGAGACCCATCGTCCGATCAGGCCGGAGCTGGGCGGCCTGATCGGAGACACCAGCTCGCTGGCCGACGCGGCCCCCCTGCACGTCACCACCCACGCGTCGCTGCGCCGGATCAACGAGTGGCTGGCAGAGTCCGACGTCGACCCGCTCGGTCATGACCGGTTTCGGCCGAACATCGTGCTCGACGGTCACAAGCCCTTTGCTGAGGACGACTGGCGCGAGGTTCGCATCGGGGCGGTCGGCTTTCGCTACACGATGGCCTGTGACCGCTGTGTCATGACCACCATCGACCGACAGACGCTGGCCACGGCCAAGGAGCCCATCGCCACCCTGGCCCGGTACCGCCGGTGGGAGGGGGCCACCTGGTTCGGCATCCGCCTCGCGCCGGTGCTGCCGCTCGCCCCCGGCGCGAGCCTGTCGGTCGGTGACGAGGTCGTGGCCGACCAAGGACCGATCTGAGTCACCCGCGCATCGCTCCAACACCTCGCGCAGGTTGCGAAGCCCCGCGGCCTCCCCTGGGTTGAGGGCGGGGTGCCGGACAGGCGGCGATAGACCGCGGCCATCCCCTCGAAGAGCTCTGGCTACACGCCGGCAGGGCGCCGTGTATATCGTGACTGCGGACGCCTGGCCGGGCCGCTCCCCGACGATCCGGCGACCGAGCCCGACGGCGGGTGGGTAGACCGGCCAGAAGACCAGGCCCGGGCCAGGGCAGACCCCATCGCGCCGGGGGAGATGACACCGACCACCACTGGCCGCCCGGTCACGGGATCGGAAGGTTCTTCAGCGTCACCGGCTGGCCTGTGTGCTGCTCGGAAAGGTCGGCGAAGGCCTGGCGCACCGTCTTGGCGAACAGGTGAGCGCCCGTGAGCGACGGGTGGATGCCGTCACTCTGCAGCTGGTCGGGGTGGGCCCGAACCGCCGAGGCCCAGTCGGCGACCTCGACGTTCGGGCGCTCGGCGGCAATGGCGGCCAACGTCTCGTTGTCCTTGTCGACCCGGGCCATCGGACCCATGATGTTGACGAGCACGACCATGCGGTTCGGTCCCAGGGCATCGAGCGTGGCGCGCGTCTGATCGGCGTCGACGCCCCAGTTGGTGCCGAAGGCGAGCACCACGGCCCGTCGGTTGGCATCGGCCTGCGCCGTGACCTGGGCCAGGCCGTCAGACCAGCGCCGGTTGGATTTCGCGTCGATGCGGATGCCGTCGAAGTAGTAGCGCAGCGCTCCCAGGCTGCCGACCATGATCGAGTCACCGTAGGCGTCGATCTCGGTGCCGGCCGGCATCGTGAAGCTCGCCTTGGCGTCTGCGGCGTCGAGGCTCTTGCCTGGTGCGGGGGCGGGCGGAGCGGAGGGGGTGGGCGCCGCGCCGGAGTCGGGCGAGGAGGAGCCCGGACGGAGCGCCCAGGGCGATGACGGGCCGACGGTGCGCAGCAGGGGCGAGACCGTGCCGGGCCCGGTGCCCAGCCCGGTCTCCCGACCCCCGGCCGGTGGCCCGAGCGAGCCTGCGGCCGCTCCGGCCTCGTTCTGTTCCAGTAACATCGCGGTCTGCGACTGGTCGGGAGCCGTGACGAGCACGACGACGGTGAGCACGGCCGTGATGGCCACCGTGGCCGCCACGGCCTGGCGGACTCGGCGGCTGCCGCGCCCGACCGTGACGAGCACCCGAGCACCGACCGCCGTGAACCCGTCACGGCGGAACGGGGTCTCGACGAACCGGTAGGTCAGGTCGGCCATCGCCAGAATGACCACGACGCACCACAACCGCGTCAGCAGGTGGTCGATGGTTCCGGGAGCAGCCGGATGGTCGATGGCGATGATGAGGATCACCGGCCAGTGCCACAGATAGAGCGAGTACGAACGCTGCCCGACCCACACGGCGACCGGGTTCGAGGCGAGCGCCTGCCAGGCCGTTGGCCCGCGTCGAGCCGTGGGAGAACGGTCGAGCAGCCCGAGCACCAGAACCCCGGTGGCCAGACAGGCCAGCAGGAGGCCGCCGCGGAAGGTGAACGGGTTGCTCTCGTCGAGGCGGAACACCAGGACAAGCAGGACGACTGCGGCCAGGGGCACGGCCCCCCGCCCGGCGGGGCCCCACTGCGACGGCGCGATGCGCAGCGACATCCTCGGACTGGCCCAGGCGAACGCGATCGCCGCCCCGATCATCAGGCCCATCAGGTGGGTGTCGGTGCCGTAGTACACGCGGGTCGAGTCGCCGGCCGGGTCGAACAACAGGGCCATCAGCACCGATGACACGGCCCCGAACGCCAGCGCGGAGGCGACGCGTACGCGGCTCGATGCGACGGCCAGCAGGCCGAGGGTGACGAGCGGCCAGACGAGGTAGAACTGCTCCTCGACCGCGAGCGACCAGAAGTTCATGAACAGCTGAGGGGCCGTCTGGTCGAAGTAGCTCGAACCGGCGGTGATCTCTACCCAGTTCGTGGAGAAGGTGAGGGCGCCGAGGATCTGGCGGCCGATGCCGACGAGCAGGTCGCCACTGACCAGCCGAGCGATGAGCACGCTGGTGAGGACGCAGAGCACCAGGGCCGGGACCAGGCGACGAGCGCGGCGCAGCCAGAACTGGGAGAACGCGATGCGGCCGGTGCGCCGGTGCTCGTGCACGAGCAGCGAGGTGATGAGGAAGCCGGAGACGACGAAGAAGACGTCGACCCCGAGGAAGCCGCCGGGCAGCCACGAGGCGTTCAGGTGGAACACGAGCACGGCGATGATCGCCAGTGCTCGCAGCCCGTCGAGGCCGGCGATGTGAGCCATACCGCGCGAGCCACGCGTCGCGGACCTCTCGCCGGCGGGCGCACCGGCCTGTCGGGTGTCGTTGGTCTCAGCTGTGGCAGACGTCGTCACGTCGCCTCCTCCTTCGCCGGCGCCGGCTGCGGCGACCGTGTAACCACCGCCCTGGACAGCCTGTGTCGAACGTGAGCATAGGGACGGCCGGCGATAACGCTCGGGAGGCTCGCGGCATACGGTGGGACTGTGACGAACTCCGACACTCCGGGCGGGTTCCTGACCGCTGAGGCCGCCCGAACGGGCTCCGAGCCGGCCCGGGTCACGGCCTTCGTGCGCGGCCGCGTACAGGGGGTCGGCTTCCGCTGGTGGACCAGGGCCCGGGCGCTCGAGCTCGGCCTCGTCGGTCATGCGCGCAACATGGCTGACGGCAGGGTGGAGGTGGTGGCCCAGGGACGAGACGATGCGCTGCAGCGGCTGGTGGACCTGCTGGGGGAGACCCCCACGACCACCGGGAGGCCTGGCCTGGTGGAGTCGGTGGTGGTGCAACGCGCCGGTCCGAAGGACGGGATCACCGGATTCGCCCCGCGCTGAGCGACCTACGCTGGCCCGATGAGTGATCCGGTGAGCGACGACACGACCGTTCCGGCCGAGCTGTTGCGCCTGCGCAGCAGCATCGACAACATCGATGCTGCCCTCGTGCACCTGCTGGCGGAACGCTTCAAGGCGACCCAGCAGGTTGGGGTGCTCAAGGCGGAGAAGAGCCTGCCGCCCGCCGACCCGGAGCGTGAGGAGCGCCAGATCACCCGGCTGCGCGCCCTGGCCGACGAAGCCGGGCTCGACCCGGTCTTCGCCGAGAAGTTCCTGAACTTCGTCATCGCGGAGGTCATCCACCACCACGAGCGCATCGCCTCCGGCGAGGAGTAGGAGCAGGCGCAGGCGCCCGACCTCCGCGGGTGCAGGCGCTTCGGCGGGTAGCCTGACAGCGATCTTCGCCGGCAACCAAAGGACACTCGGGCGCGTGTACGTCAAGAGCCTCACCCTGAAGGGCTTCAAGTCCTTCGCTTCGGCGACCCACCTTCGCCTCGAGCCCGGAATCACGTGCATCGTGGGTCCCAACGGCTCGGGCAAGAGCAACGTCGTCGACGCGCTCGCCTGGGTGATGGGGGAGCAGGGCGCCAAGTCGCTGCGCGGCGGCAAGATGGAGGACGTCATCTTCGCCGGCACCGCCGGGCGGCCACCGCTCGGCCGAGCCGAGGTGGCCCTGACCATCGACAACACCGACGGGGCCCTGCCCATCGACTACAGCGAGGTGACGATCGCCCGCACGATGTTTCGCAACGGTGGGTCCGACTACTCGATCAACGGAACCTCGTGCCGCCTCCTGGACGTACAGGAGCTGCTGTCCGACAGCGGCATCGGCCGTGAGATGCACGTCATCGTCGGCCAGGGACAGCTCGACACCGTGCTGCGGGCCACGCCCGAGGAGCGCCGCGGGTTCATCGAGGAGGCGGCCGGCGTTCTCAAGCACCGCAAGCGCAAGGAACGCGCGCTGCGCAAGCTCGAGACGATGGAGGCCAACCTCACCCGGGTCTCCGACCTCACCGGTGAGATCCGCCGCCAGCTCGGTCCCCTCGGGCGTCAGGCCGAGACCGCTCGCAAGGCGGCGATGGTTCAGGCGGACGCCAGAGACGCCCGGCTCCGGTTGCTCGCCGACGACCTGGTGTCACTCACCTCGACCCTCGAGCAGGAGGTCGCCGACGAGTCGGCCCTCATCACCCGCCGCACCGAGGTCGAACAGGCCCTGGGGGGCCTCGCGAACCGGCTCGGCGTCCTCGAGGCCGAGGCCGAGGCGGCCCGACCGGCGCTCAGCAGGGCTCAGGACGACTATGTCGCCCTCGGCCGGCTCGTCGAGCGGCTGGCCGCCACCCGGTCGCTCGCCGCGGAACGGGTTCGGCTCCTCCGCGACGAGGAGGGCACCCCAGAAGCCAGCGGCGGCGCCCGCGACCCTGAGCAGCTGCGCAGCCAGGCGGCGCAGGTGCGCGGCCAGGAGCAGTTGCTGCTCTCCGAGATCACCGCCGCCGCCGCCGACCTCCAGGCCGCCGTAGCCACGAGGACGGCGACCGAGCAGGAGCAGGCCGAGGAGAGCACCAGACTGGCACGTGCCTCCCGGGCAGCGGCCGACCGCCGCGAGGGACTGGCCAAGCTCGGCGGCCAGGTCGGCGCCGCCGCGTCGCGGGTCGAGGCTCGCCAGGCGGAGATCGGCCGTCTGCGCACCAGCATCGACAACTCGCAGGCCCGGGCTACGGAAGCCGAGCGCGAGTGGAGCCGGCTGGAGGCCGGCGTCGCCCACGACGAAGAGGGCGAGCAGGGACTCGACGCGGCCTACGAGTCGGCGGCGGCCCTGCTCGAGGCGGCGGAAGCCGAGGTAGCCCGGCTCGCCGAGGCCGAGACCGCCGCCGACCGGGCCCGCACCACCGCCGGGGCCCGGGTGGAGGCGCTGGAGCTGAGCCTGAGCCGTAAGGACGGTGGTGCGGCCCTGCTCGCGGCCGCTGACGAACGGCACGGCATCCTCGGTTCGGTGGCCGCGTTGGTCACTGTCGAGCCTGGCCTCGAGACCGCGGTCGCGGCGGCACTCGGTCGAGCCGCGGAGGCGCTTGCCGTGCCGTCTCTTGACGCCGCCGGTGCGGCGTTGGACTCCTTGCGGGCCGGCGATGACGGCCGCGTGATGCTGCTGGTCAGCGAGTCGGCCGGCTCTCCCGACCCGTCGGGCTGGCCGGCCATCGGCGCCGGTGCCCGGTGGGTGCGTGACACGGTGCAGTGTCCGGATGCCGTACGGCCCGCCGTCGACCGGGTGCTCGACCGCGTGGCCCTCGTCGACGACCCGGCCACCGCTCGAGCGCTCGTGCTCGAGCACCCCGGCGTCACGGCCGTGACTCCCGACGGCGACGTCTACGCACCGGGCACGGCCTGGGGCGGCAGCACGTCGGCGCCCAGCCTCATCGAGCTGCAGGCCGCCCTCGACGATGCCCGAGCCAGAGTGTCGACCGCCACGACCGAGGGCGAGCGGGCCCGGTTCGCCGGTGCAGCTGCCCGCTCCCGACGTGACGAGCTGAACGAGACGGTCGAGGCCACGCTCGAGCGTCTGCACGAGAGCGACGCCCGCATGTCGGCCATCGCCGAGCAGCTCGGTTCGCTGGGTCAGTCGCTGCGCAGCGCCCGAGCCGAGGTGGAACGCACCGAGCAGGCGCTGGGCGTGGCGGAGGCCGCCGTCGCGGCCGACCAGGCCCAGCACGCCGCCCTCGCCGAACGCCTCGAGGCCGCCGGCGCCGAGGGCGTCGAGGAGGCCGAGCCGTCGACCGACGAGCGTGACCGTCTCGACGAGGCGGCCCGAGCCGCCCGGACGGTTGAGACCGAGCTGCGCCTGGCACTGCGCACCCGCGAGGAGCGGGCGCGCGCTCTCAAGGAGCGGGCTGATGCGCTTGAACGTGGCGCCCGGCACGAGGAGGAGACGCGCGCCCGGCTGGCCGCACGCCTCGAGCGTCGGCGGCACGAAGCCGAGGTCGCCGAGGCGGTCGAGGTGGCTGCGGGCTACGCGTACGAGCTGCTGACGGTCTCGGCCGACGAGGCGGCTCGGGTGCGCGACGAGGGGGAGGCCGCCCGCACGGCCCGCGACGCCGAGCTGGCGGTCGTGCGCCGCAACGCCGCCACCTTGCAGAACGAGCTGCGCGAGCTGACCGACTCGGTGCATCGCGACGAGGTGGCGCGCACCCAGCAGCGGTTGCGCATCGAGGCGTTGCACGCCAGAGCCGTCGACGAGCTGGGCATCTCGCCGGAGGCGCTCGTCGACGAGTTCGGCCCGCATCAGCTGGTGCCCTTCGTGCCTGACCTCGACGCGGAGCCTGGTTCGGAGCCGCGTGAATCGGTGGCGTTCGTGCGCGCGGTGCAGGAGAAGCGGCTACGCGCCGCCGAACGCCGCTTGGGGGCGCTCGGGCGCATCAACCCACTGGCCCTCGAGGAGTTCTCGGCGCTCGAAGAGCGGCACAAGTTCCTCACCGAGCAGCTCGAAGACCTCAGAAGCTCCAAACGCGACCTGCTCGACATCATCAAGGAGGTCGACGACCGGGTCGAGAAGGTCTTTGCCGAGGCCTTCGCCGACACGGCCGTGCAGTTCGAGCGAGTCTTTCAGCGACTCTTCCCCGGAGGAGAGGGAAGGTTGCTGCTGACCGACCCGTCGAACATGCTGACGACCGGTCTCGAGGTCGAGGCCAGGCCGCCGGGAAAGAAAATCAAACGGCTCTCGCTGCTCTCTGGCGGTGAGCGTTCGCTGGTGGCGGTGGCGCTGCTCGTGGCGATCTTCAAGGCCAGGCCCTCGCCGTTCTACATCATGGACGAGGTGGAGGCGGCGCTCGATGACGCCAACCTCGGGCGGCTGATCACGCTGTTCGAAGAGCTGCGCGACAGCTCGC
>JBDTVJ010000059.1:0-19804 GCA_040007275.1 Terracoccus sp. | reverse complement strand
CCTACATGAGTCAACGAACCCCTTTACGCGCGCACTTTAGGTGAGTCAACGCGGATCGTTGACAGCCAGAAGGGCACGGCAATAGCCTGCCGAAACGGCGTGAAAAGGTGATGACTTCACATCTCGGAGGTTCGTATCAGATTCTGCCAAGCCAGACGTCACACCGCGAACAAGGTGGTTCGCAGGTCGGCTTGGGCGGTCTGTGCCGCAGCTCTGGTCGGAGGTCTGCTGGCAGGGTGCGCTTCTTCTGACAATCGCGTCGGCGTGTCGTTGATCTTGAAGACTCAGACCAACCCCTACTTCGTGGCGATGAAGAACGACGCCCAGGCGGAGGCAGACAAGCTCAACGTGCGACTGTCGGTGGCGGCCGGCGTGGTCGATGGCGACACCCAGAACCAGATCACCGCCATCTATACCGCGATCGCCCGTGGCGACAAGGGCATCTTGATCACGACGAACGGCGACGCCGTCAACGCTGCTCTGCGCCAGGCCAAGTCGGAGGGACTGTTCGTCGCGGCCCTTGACACCGCGCTCAACCCCCAGCAGACCGCCGACATCACGTTCGCCACGGACAACGAGCAGGCGGGCAAACTGATCGGCCACTACGCTGCGGCCGCCCTCAAAGGCAAGAAGGCCGTCATTGCGATGCTCGACCTGTTCAACGACCAGGTCGTCTCGGTCGACATCAACCGCGATCACGGGTTCCTCAAAGGGATGGGCATCGACCCCGGCAACCCCAACCTCAACGGCCAAGAGGCCAAGACCGGGAAGTACACCGGTGGCGCGGGCGGGTCCTACCAGGTCGTGTGTCACCTGCCCACCCAAGGCGCCATCGACGGCGGACGCACGGCGATGGAGCAGTGCCTGTCGATCAACCCCGACATCAACGTGGTGTACACCATCAACGAGCCCGCCGGCCGGGGCGCCTACGCTGCGCTCACGGCGGCCGGCAAGGTCAAGCAGGCTCCGGTCTTCACCATCGACGGAAGCTGCCAGGGAATCGGCGACGTGAAGAGTGGTGTCTTCGCGGCCAACGCCACCCAGTACCCCGGCAAGATGGCGGCCCTCGGCGTGCAGGCCACAGTCAAACGCGCCCAAGGCGAGGGAGCGCCGACCGCTACCTCGGGTAAGGACTTCTTCGACACGGGTACCTCCCTCGTCGTGAAGGATGCCGTACCCGGCCTGAAGAGCCAGACTCCTGCCGAAGCCCTGGCCACGTGCTGGGGCAACAAGTGAAGAAGGAAGGGAGCTTCCGATGAGCCCGACCGCCACCGAGAGCCCGGGATCCGCGGACCAGCTGGCCGACCGGAAGCACACGCCCGTCGAACGCGTGCAACACATCCTGCACCGCAACCCGGCGCTGAGCCCGCTGCTCGTGCTGGTGCTGGCCGTCATCGTCTTCGGGATCGTCGCCGACAACTTCCTGCGACCAGAAGCACTGTCGTTGATGGTGCAGCAGATGGCCGTGGTCGGAGCCCTGGCCGTTGGTCAGACTCTGATCATCCTGACGGCGGGTGTCGACCTTTCGATCGGGATGGCCATGGTGCTGGCCTCCCTCGTGATGGCGAAGCTGAACGCCGACCAGGGGGTGCCGGGGTTCATCGCACTCCTCATCGGCGTCGTCGTGGCGATCCTCACGGGGGTGCTGAACGGCATCCTCGTCACGCGCATCCACCTGCCGCCCTTCATCGTCACGTTGGGCACCCTCTCCATCTTCACCGCCCTCTCGTTGCTGTACGCCCAGGGTCAGACGGTCACGCTGGACCCTGACGCCTTCCTGCTGGTCACAGGCAAGACGATCTCCATCGGAAACGTCAGCGTCACCTGGGGGGTGTTGCTGATGCTCGTGCTCTACCTCATCGTCGGCTTCGCCCTGAGCTACACCGCCTGGGGGCGGCACCTCTACGCCACGGGTGACGACGCCGAGGCGTCCGACCTCGCCGGGATCAACACCAAGCGGGTCACCTTCAGCGCCTACGTCGTGGCTGGGGTGGCGGTCGGGGTCGCGGCCTGGATCGTCTGCGGACGTGTCGGCGGGGCCGACCCGAATGCCGGTCTGAACTACAACCTGCTCAGCATCACCGCCGTCGTCATCGGCGGCACCAGCCTCTTCGGCGGTCGCGGCCTGGTCGTCGGCACCCTGATCGGGGCGCTGATCGTGCAGGTGTTCCAGAGCGGCCTCGCGCTCGCCGGGGTCGACCCGAACTACCAGGTGCTGGCCACCGGCATCCTCGTCATTCTGGCTGTGTCGGTCGACCAGTGGATCAGAAGGGTCAAAGCATGAGCACCGCGGCATCATCCACGCCGGCGAGCAGCGACGCACCGGCCGCCGAGCCCGGCCGAACCGGCCGTTCTGCCACGAAGTCCGCCCAGGAGACCCCCGTGCTGGAGGCGACCGGGCTCGTCAAGCTCTTCGGTCGGGTCGTCGGCTTGCGCGGGGTCGACATCCGGCTCTTCCCGGGCGAGGTGCTGGCTGTCATCGGCGACAACGGCGCCGGCAAGTCCACCCTCATCAAATGTCTGTCGGGCGCCATGACCCCCGACGAGGGAACCATCAAGTTCGACGGTCAGGAGGTGCGCTTCCGGTCGACCCAGGACGCACGGCTGGCGGGCATCGAGACCGTGTACCAGACCCTTGCGGTGGCTCCCGCGCTCGACATCGCCAGCAACCTCTACCTGGGGCGCGAGATCCGACGTCCGGGCTTCGCCGGTTCGGTGCTGCGGATGCTCGACACCAAGGCCATGCGCAAACACGCGAGCGACCACATCGCCAGCCTCGGGATCACCACGTTGCAGAACATCGACCAGGCCGTCGAGACCCTGTCCGGTGGCCAACGTCAGATCGTCGCCGTCGCGCGCACCGGCGCGTTCGGCAGCAAGGTGGTCATCCTCGACGAGCCGACCGCTGCCCTCGGAGTGCGCGAGACCGGTCAGGTGCTGCGACTGGTGCGTGACCTGCGTGACAAGGGGCTCGGGGTCATCCTGATCAGCCACAACATGCCGAACGTCTTCGAAACGGCTGACCGCATCCACATCCAGAGGCTCGGCGGCAGCGCGGGCGTGATCAGCCCTAAGACCCACTCCATGCAGGATGCCGTCGCGATCATGACCGGCGCGGCCACCGTCGAGGAGCGGGACCAGACCCTGCGCTGAGTCCCGCTGCCAGCATTGAGCGCACACCCGATGCCGGTCGGCGACCGGTAGCCTGTCGGGCCTCGCGGAAAGTGGGTACACCTCGCTGCCGTGCCGAACCACCACCGCCGTGAGGATGCCGCTGGGCCCGCCAAGACGGCACGGCCACCTCCAAAGCGTGGACCGGCCGGACCTGCAGACCTACTCAGGCCACGTGAGCGAGACAGACGTTCCAGGTATCTCCAACGAGGCCATGACCCGCGCCCGTCAAGCGATTGCCAAGGACAGGGGCTGGGCCCTGACCGCGGCGAGAATGATCCGTGACTCAGAGGTCGAGTGCTTTCAGGATGCGGGTCGCCGACTGGGCGGCTGAGAGATGGTCTGTGTCGAGCACGAGGTCCCATCGATTACCCACAGGCACGTCGAGGTGGCCGCGGGCGTTGCCCAGCTGCTGGCCTCGGGTGCGGGAGCGTTCGCGCTGCTCAAGGACCGGAAGCGATGCCGTGAGCCGCACCCAAAGACTCGAGGTGGCCCGCAGCTCCCGCCGCCAGGCTGGCACGATCGAGTCGTCGATCGGCATCTCGTCGAGGATGACGTTGTTGCCCGTTGCCAAGAGCGCCTTCACCGCAGCGCGCATCCCGGCCAGGAGCCTGGAGCCGGCTTCGCCGTAACGGATCCTGGCTCGCGGTGATCCGTCCGGATCAACGCACTCCTCGACCCAGAAGCCCGGGCCGGGCTGGCGTGGGTGGTCGCGCCATTCATGGGGAAACATCGAGAAGAAATGATCCACAGCGACGTGAAGGTACGGCTCACGAAGCTCCAGCTGCAACTGTTCTGACACTGAGGTCTTCCCGACGCTGGACACCCCGACCAGGATGATCGCGTGGCCAGTCATATCAGCAGTCTCGCAGGCGACGGTGCACCGTCGCGCCTTCATCGAGTACCTCTCGACCGAGGGCGGGGCCAGGGCCTTTGCGACGCGCCGTCACGAATGCTCATCGCGCCTTGCCGGATGCAGTATCCAAAGTGGGCGACCTTGGTTGTGCCGCGACCGTGGTCAACCAGACCGTCGACGATGACGACTCGGCCATGCGGCAGCGGGGTTCCGTCCAGCACTGCTATTCCTACACCGGCGTCGACCGGGCGATTTGACGCGCCTTGAGAAGGCAGCTGAGCGAAGATGCCCCCATCTGTACGACGCACCACATGCGGCAGACTCGGAAGACGTCCTCACGCCAATGAGCGTCCCAAGTCTGCGATCTCCGACGACCCTTACTGGGACGTCCCATCCAAGGGTCTCGGTCTTCGACCGAGACCCTGCGTCAGACAAGAGTTACGTATTCCTGCCGGCAGTGGCGTCGGTGCCATGCTGGGTGGCATGACCTCCTCTCACGATGACGCCGCCAAGTCCCTGTTGCTCGACGGCTTCGGTCGCGTGCTTGAGGGCGTGACCGCGGTCGTCGACGGCCTCACGAACGACGAGCTGCTCTGGCGCCCCGACCGCGACGCCAACAGCGTCGCTTGGTTGCTCTGGCACCTGGCCCGGCAGGCCGACCTGCAGATCGCCGGCCTCGCCAACGGCGACCCGGTCTGGACGGAACAGGGTTGGGTCGAGCTTTTCGCGCTTCCGTACGACCCCAAGTCCATTGGCTACGGCATGTCGGCGGCGAAGGTCGGTGAGTTCACCATCGCCGACCCGTCTCTGTTCGTGGCATACCAGTCGGCCGTGCACGACCGCGCGGTCTCGCTCATCAACTCGCTCACCGACAACGACTACGACACCGTCATCGACGACCGATGGGATCCGCCGGTCACCATCGCGATCCGCATCGTGTCGGTGCTCGACGACGCCATCAAGCACCTCGGTCAGGCGGAGTACGTCAAGGGACTTCTCGAGCGTCGCCGGGCGTCGTGACGCTCGACCCACGATTGGGTTAGGTATACCTCGGCGTGAGACGATAGGAGGGATGTCAACCTCAGCGGCACTGGCCGCGACCGTGCCGGGCGCCGCTCCTGCCGCTGCCCTCAAGGCGGCTGAACCGCACCAGCTGCGCCGGCCGGCCTTCTGGGCGACCGTCGTCGTCGTGCTCGCCCTCGTGGGCCTCAACGTGGCCGACCATGTGCTGGGGTGGAACACGATGTGGCTCGGGCCGGTCGGGGCTCTCGGGCTGCTGGCCTTCGCCCGCGCCACCGGGCTCTCGTGGGAGCAGCTCGGGCTGGCCCGCCACACGCACGCCGCCGGGGTGCGCTGGGGACTGGGTGTCATCGGCGTCGTCGGCGCGATCTACCTCGCCGGAATACTCATCCCCGACACCCGCGCCGCCTTCCTTGACGTGCGCTACCACCTGCCCCCGACCGGCGCGCTGCTCACGGCATTCGTGATCATCCCTGTCGGCACGATCCTGCTCGAAGAGGTCGCTTTCCGGTCGGTGCTCTGGGGCTTTCTCGCCCGACACGTGCAGATGTGGAAGGTGGTCGCCGGCTCGTCGTTGCTCTTCGGGCTCTGGCACGTGTTGCCCGCCATCGGTTCGGCCGGTAACGCGGCGGTCGGCGCCGCCGTCTCCGGTCTGGGCTCCTTCGCCCACATCGCCATCATCGCCGGCACCGTCGTCTTCACCGCGGTCGGTGGGGTCGTGGCCGGTGAGCTGCGCCGCCGCAGCGGGAGCCTGTGGGCCAGCGTCGGGATGCACTGGGCCACCAACGCCCTCGGAGTGCTCTTCGGTGTGCTCGCCTGGCGTCTGGCCGCTTGAGCCCAACCGTGAACGCGAACGTCTCGGTGCGACGCGCTCTCCCAAGGGACTACGAGACGCTCGGAGAGATCACGGTTGCGGCCTACGTCGGTGACGGCCTCCTGAGTGCTGCGACCGACAGCCCCTACCTCGGGGTGTTGCGTGACGTCGCCGACCGGGCGGCCAACGCCGAGGTGCTGGTGTGTGTCGACGGCGGCGGCGCGGTGCTGGGGGGCGTCACCTTCGTCGACGGCCCCGGCCCCTACGCCGACGTGGCGCGCCTGCACGAAGCCGAGTTCAGAACCCTGGCGGTCGCTGGAACAGCCCGTGGGCGGGGCGCCGGTGAGGCCCTCGTGCAGGCTTGCATCTCTCGGGCCTGCGCGATCGAGGGTTGCTCGCGCCTCATGATCTCGACGCAGCCGTCAATGGCGGCCGCCCAGAGGCTCTACGAGCGTCTGGGGTTCGTACGGATGCCGGAACGCGACTGGATGCCGGTGCCGCACATCACGCTCCTCACCTACGGTCTCGAGCTCGAACCGCTCGGATAAGCTGAACCGCTACCTCTGCCGGGTGGGACCATGAGAATCAGGTCGCGGCGGCCCTCCCTGCTTGGGTGGCGAGCGACCGTATGCAAGGGGCGCTCGACCCGCCTCCCCACGTCGTAGGGGTCGCGCCGGACGAGGCCTCCGTCTCTGCGCCCGCCGGCCACGCCCGCCATGTCCTCCACGAGGAGCAGGTCGAGCACGGTGATGAGCCGGTCGACGGTATACCCCTGGATGAAACGAGTGGCGGCAAGGTGCTCCCCGCGCAGGTCGCGATGCAGCCCGATGAACAGGTTGGTCACGGCCTCACCAACCTGGTGCGACACCGTCGGTGACCCCGCCAGCGGCGCCATCGACGCGGGGAGGTAGTCGGGGGCGTCGCCTCGACCCACACGGCGCGAGCCGAGCGGTAGCTGATGCCACGCAGCTCGTCGAGCGTGAAGACCGCGTACTCAGCGAAGAGACCGTCGGCGAAGAGCACCTTGCGCCCGTCGTGGGTGTGTGCGAGCGACCAGCCGATCGGCGCGCTGGCCTCCGCCCAGTCGATGTCGCCCAAGTAGTGACTGACACGCCCGGGTCGACCACGACGAAGAAGAAGTCTGCGTCGGAGTGTTCGTCGAGTCGGTTGCCCCCCCGTGCCGACCGAGTCGAGACCCACCGGGGCGATGGCATCACCGCCATCGCGGACAATTGCGGGCAGACGGTCGAGGAGAGCCAACAGACCGTCAGGCACCGGCCGCGCGTCCAGCCCCAGGTCGATCGGCGGCGCAGGCGCGACGCTGAGGGGGTCGCCCTTTGGGACGGGCGCGGTCTCGGTCATGGATGGTGTCGCTCCTTCGGGCTGGTCGTCGTGTCGGCCCGCCGGCCCGAGCCGGGGCATGACTGCCGTGGCGGCCGCAACAACGCGAGGGTAGGACCGTTCGGGTCGGGCTTCAAGAGGTCAGAACGGCTGGGTGACCGCTCAAGTGGTGGCGGCCGGTGGGAGCGTGAGGCAGGGTGGAGAGCGTGAGCGTGACCATCGACGACGTTCGGGAGGTGGCCCAGGGGCTGCCCGGGTCGACCGCGGTGCTGGCTCATGAGCGGCTCGGGTTCCGCATCGGACGGGTGGTCTGGCTCGCATTCTCGTCCGACGAGATGCGGATGGGCTTCGCCTTTCCGCGGGAGGAGCGCGATCTTCTCGTGGCCAGTGAGCCTGTGGTGTTCCTGCTGCCGCGAGCCTCTGATCTGCGCTACCACTGGGTCGAGGTGCGCCTCGCCGCCCTCGACCCGGGGCGGATGCGCGAGATCGTCCTCGACGCCTGGCGATTCGTGGTTCCGAGTGCCGTCGTGGCGGCCACCGAGTACACCGGCTGACTGCGTTACGGATCTGTGCCAATGGGGTACGCATCTCGCTTTGACATCTGCTGCGTGGGTCGCATCACTCCGGCACCACGGACAGGTATACGTTCCGGTGCGAGAGCCCACGATCGTGATCTCGCGCCACCCCCTCAGAATCGAGCCACTGTGGACAACTACCCCTCCTGAACCTCTGCTTCACGATGCTGTACCTCTTCCTCTGGATCGCCTGGATCATGCTGGTCTTCCGCATCGTCAGCGACATCTCCCGCAGCGACGACCTCGGTGGCGTGGGCAAGGCCGGGTGGATGCTGCTCATCCTGGTCATTCCCTGGCTCGGCGCC
The DNA here is from genome assembly GCA_040007275.1 of Terracoccus sp. Taxonomy (GTDB): domain Bacteria; phylum Actinomycetota; class Actinomycetes; order Actinomycetales; family Dermatophilaceae; genus DSM-29435. Next base: position 11,722 of record JBDTVJ010000059.1, on the reverse strand, counting down.
CTCATCTACCTCATCGCCCGCGGAACGCGCATGTGCTCCCGCGACGCGACGCGACGCAGGCCGGGGCCAGCCGTGACGCCGTGGCAGAGTGGAACAGTCGCCCAGTGCCGCCGCCGGGTCGAGCCCGGCCGACCAGCTGTCGAAGCTGGCCGAGCTGCACCGGGCCGGTGACCTCACCGACGCCGAGTGGGAACAGCAGAAGGCCAAGGTGCTCGCCTGACGCGCACGAAACCCACGTGGTCGCGTCGCCTCCCAGCGAGGCGACGCGACCCGGCGGCATCCGGCACCGATGACGAACCCGCCGACGTCGTGGCGGCTGATCGACGGGCCGTGGGCCTACGATCGAACGCGTGAGGGCTGCCGGCTCGGCCGGCAGCCGCGAAACCACATCGGGCACCGGTCGAACGGTGCGGAACAACGCGGGGAGCATCATGAAGCAGAACGTCTTCCGGTCTCAGCTGAACCGGCGTTCGCTGTTCGCCCTGGGCGGGGCAGCCGCGGTCACCGGGGCCCTGGCGGCGTGTGGTGGCAACACCGGTCGCGAGCCGGCTGCCAGCGGCGGTGCCTCTGGCGGCGGCGGCAAGGTCACCCTCAACCAGTGGTACCACCAGTACGGCGAGAAGGGCACCCAGCAGGCGGTTGAGAAGTACGCGGCGGCCTACCCGAACGCCACGGTGAAGGTCAGCTGGAAGCCGGGCGACTTCGACCAGTCGACGGCGGCGTCACTGCTCACGGATGCCGGCCCCGACGTGTTCGAGTACGGCAACGGGCCGACCATCGACATGATCAAGGGCGGTCAGGTCGTCGACCTCACCGACGCCTTCGGTGACACCAAGAGCGACTTCAACGCCTCGGTGCTCAAGCGGGTCACCTACCAGGACAAGATCTGGGCCATCCCGCAGGTCATCGACATGCAGCTGCTCGTCTACCGCAAGTCGATGCTCGACAAGGCGGGGGTCAAGCCCCCCGAGACCATCGACGACCTCATCGCCGCATCGAAGAAGCTGACCACCGGCGACGTCAAGGGCCTGTTCGTCGGGAACGACGGCGGCGCAGGGCTGCTCGGCGGCCCGATGCTCTGGTCGGCGGGACTCGACTACCTCACCGAAGACAACAAGTTCGGCTTCGACGACCCCCGCGCAGCCACGGCCATGGGCAAGCTGCGCGAGCTGTGGCAGAGCAAGTCGATCCTGCTCGGGGCGCCCAAGGACTGGTTCGACGCGTCGGCCCTGACCTCAGGTCTGGCCGCGATGCAGTTCACCGGCCTCTGGACCTTCCCCGACATCAAGAAGGGTCTCGGTGACGACTTCGGGGTGATGGCCTGGCCCGCTCTCGACAGCAGCGGCAAAGCCTCCGTGCCGGTCGGGGCCTACGGTTCGTGCGTCAGCGCCAAGAGCCAGCATGTCGACGAGGCCAAGGCGTTCGCGAAGTGGCTCTGGGTCGAGCAGACCTCGTTCCAGCTCGACTTCGCCACCGCCTACGGCTTCCACATCCCCTCGCGCACCAGCCTCATCCCGAAGGCCAGCACCCTGGCGACCGGTCAGGCTGCGGATGCCGCGAAGCTCGCGACCGAGGTCGGCCATGCCCAGTCGCCGCTGCTGTGGACCCCGAAGTGCGCCACCGCCTTCGGCGACATGATGAGCCGTATCGTCAAGGACGGCGCCGACCCGAAGGGCGAGATCGCCAAGGTCAAGACCGTCGTCGACGCCGAGCTGAAGCGAGTTCTCGCCTGACGACCCAGGTGGCCTCCCCGTCGGGCGAGCCGGGCGGTCGGCACGGGCCGGGCTTACCGGCATCCCGCAGGCCCGCGAGCCCGAAGCGGACGCTCGGTGAGCGCCTGCGCGGGCGGCAGAATGTCAACCTGTGGTTCGCGGTGTTCGTCGGTCCGTTCGTCATCGGGCTGATCATCTTCGTCTACGTCCCGATCGTATGGAGCCTCTACCTCTCCTTCTTCGAGTCGTACAACACGGTCACGCCGACGAAGTTCGTCGGGTTCGGCAACTACGCCGACATGCTCGCCGACCCGGCCTTTCGGCAGAGCCTGGTCACCTTCGTCGTGTTCGCCGCCGCGATCGTGCCGGTGACGTTCGTTCTGTCGCTGACGACGGCGCTGCTCGTGGCGCGCACGAGCGTCATGCAGGCCTTCTTCCGGTCGGTGTTCTTCCTGCCGACGGCCTGCTCGTACGTCGTGGCCTCGCTGATCTGGAAGATGTCGATCTTCTCCGGCATCCGTTCGGGCCTGGCCAACGCCGTGCTCGGCTGGTTCGGCATCGACTCGATCCCGTGGCTGAGCATCACCGAGCCGCCCTGGTACTGGTTGGTCATCGTCACCGCCCGGCTCTGGCTGCAGATCGGGTTCTACATGATCCTCTTCCTCGCCGGCATCCAGCGGATCAGCCCGAACCTCTACGAGGCGGCCGCCATCGACGGAGCCGAGGGGTGGAAAGTGTTCCGGCACATCACCTTCCCGCAGCTGCGCGCCACCTCGACCGCGGTGCTGCTGCTGTTGATGATCAACGCCTTCCAGGCCTTCGACGAGTTCTACAACATCCTCTCGACCTTCGGCACCTACCCGCCCTACGCCCGGCCGCCGCTCGTCTACCTCTACTACACGGCGCTCGGCTCGGGTCAGGACTTCGGCCACGGCAGCGCCGGCGCGGTCATCCTCACCCTCATCATCGCCATCGTCGCGCTTGCTCAGGGCCGGCTGCTGCGGCTCGGCCGGAGAGACGACTGATGGCGATCGTTCGCAGCCGCCGGGCCAGCCGGGTTGCCGGCTGGGCCCGCTACTCGGCTCTCGGCCTGGGCGCGGTGCTCTTCCTCATCCCGTTCTACCTGCTCGTTCGCAGCGCCTTCATGAACGAGTCCGACCTCGGCTCGCCGACCTTCCACTGGCTGCCGCCGGAATGGAACACCGAGAACCTCACCGGCCTGTTCAGCAACCCGGCGATCCCGATGGCCCGCAGCATGGTCAACTCGGGCCTCATCGCGGTGACCCAGACAACAGGGGTACTGCTCGTCTCGGGGCTGGCCGGCTACGGCCTGGCGCGCATTCCCTACCGCTGGTCGAACGCGGTCTTCTACACGATCACCGCCACGCTGCTCATCCCGGCCGCAGTGACGTTCGTGCCGAGCTTCGTGCTCGTCTCGACTCTGGGCTGGATCTCGACGCTGCAGGGCCTCATCGTGCCCGGCCTCTTCCAGGCACTGGCAACCTTCCTGTTCCGTCAGTTCTTCCTCGGCTTCCCGAAAGAGATCGAGGAAGCCGCGTTCATGGACGGGTTGGGCTACTGGGGCACCTTCTGGAAGGTCGTCGTGCCCAACTCCTACGGCTTCGTGGCGGCGATCGGCACGATCACCTTCATCGGCACGTGGAACGCCTTTCTCTGGCCCCTCGTCATCGGCCGCGACCAGGACTCGTGGACGGTGCAGATCGCCCTTTCGACGTTTCTCACGGCCCAGTCAGTCGAAGTCAGCCAGCTGTTCATGGCGGCCCTCGTGGCCATCGCGCCGCTGCTGCTGATGTTCCTGTTCCTGCAGCGGTGGATCGTCGAGGGGGTCGAGCGCACCGGCATCGGCGGCGACTGAGCGCCGCTTGATCCGCAGTCTGATCCGCCGCTTGACCGGATCGGGCATCAAGCGGCGGATCAGTCGGCGAACGGTGCTGTCAGAGCGACCGCGGACGCCGCTTGATCCGCAGTCTGATCGACGAGCATGACGTAGAGCTCGGATCCGGCCTCCGCCGATCGGTGGAGCTGAGGTGAGGTCGAACTGCTCGGTCGATGTGCTGGCCCCACTCCCGAGTCGACCATGGTGACATGCCGTCATCAGCGTGACGTACCTGCGCGTCATGCGTCGGGTGGCACCTACCGGTCGGCAGCCGAGCGCCTGCTGGTCAGCGGGGCGACGGTCAAGACCCCCCTGCTGCACGTCTACGAGAAGCTCGGCGTGGGCGACCGGGCCGCCGCGGTGCGGGTGGCCCACGAGCGCCACCTCCTCTGACCTGCTGCCCTTCCCGGTTCGAGGTAGGCCATCGCGGCGGGCCGCGGCGGCACACCTCGAACCAGAGGGATGCCGCTGGGTCAGGGGACCATCCACGACAGCACGGGCGTCGACTGGAGGTAGACGAGCACGCACATGAAGAACAGGAACCCGAGGCTCCAGAAGATGACCTTGCGGAACAGGTCGCCCTCCTTGCCCGCCATGCCCGTCGCGGCCGCAGCGATCGCGAGGTTCTGTGGCGAGATCATCTTGCCGAGCACGCCGCCCGATGAGTTCCCTGCGGCGAGCAGCACCTCGCTGAGCCCCGCCTTCTGGGCCGCCGCCACCTGCAACGTGCCGAAGAGGGCGTTGGCCGAGGTGTCCGAACCGGTGACCGCGACGCCCAGCCAACCCAGCACGGGGGAGAGGAAGGCGAAGAAGCCGCCGGTGCCGGCGATCCACTGGCCGATCGTGATGGTCTGGCCCGAAAGGTTCATGACGTACGCCAGGCCGAGCACGGCAGTCACGGTCAAAATCGCCCATTTCAGCTGGTTCAGGGTGTCGCCGAACGCCTTCAGGCCCCGTGTGGGCGAGATCTTCAGGACCACCATGGTCAGGAGACCCGAGAAGAGCAGCAGGGTTCCGGCTGCCGAGAGGAAGCCGAAGGCGAAGGACACCGACGACGGCGGTTTGCCCGACGGGGAAACGATGTCCAGGCCCGGCCAGTCGAACTTCAGGGCACCGGCGGACAGGGCGGTCTTCACGGCGGTGATCTGCGCGATCGAGAACACCACGATGATGAAGATGTAGGGCAGGTAGGCCTTGACCACTTCGGCCGGCGGGTCGATCACCGGCCCGGCGGAGGCGGGTGGGGTGGGCCCCGTGCCGTGTGAGTCGGTGCTGACGGAGGCGCCCGTCGTGGACGCGGAAGAGGTCGAGCCGCCGTGGCGCGAACCGCCCGTCTCGGCGGCGTGCGCACTGGCCGTCGCGTTGGAGATGCGGCTCTTCAGCTCCTCCTCGCTGAGCTGTTCCACGGTCAGCTCCTCCGCCGGCTGCCACACCCGAAGCAGGGCCACGATGGCCCCGGCCGACACGAGGGAGGCGATGATGTCGGTCAGCTCGACCGACAGGTAGTTCGAGGAGATGAACTGCGCCACCGCGAAGACGACGCCTCCGACCACGGCCGGCAGCCACGTCTGCCGCAGGCCGCGGCGACCGTCGACCATGAACACGAGCACGAGTGGAACGAACAGGGCCAGGATCGGCGTCTGGCGCCCGACCATCGACGAGAGCTCATGGATCGGTAGCCCGGTGACCTTGGCCAGCGTGGTGATCGGCACGGCGATGGCGCCGAAGGCCACCGGGGCCGTATTGGCCACGAGAGACACAGCGGCCGCCTTCATCGGGCGGAAGCCGAGAGCGATGAGCATGACCGAGCTGATGGCGACCGGAGTGCCGAAGCCGGCGAGAGCCTCCATGAGAGCGCCGAAGCAGAAGGCGACGATGATGGCCTGGATGCGCTGGTCGCTCGAGACCGTGCCGAACGAGCGTCGCAACACATCGAAGTGGCCGGTGACCACGGTCAACGTGTAGATCCAGATGGCCGTGACGACGATCCACATGATGGGGAAGATGCCGAACGCGACACCTTCGGCCGCTGAGCTGAGGGCCTGGCCCACCGGCATCCGGTAGGCGATGATCGCGACGGCCAGTGCGACGGCCAGGGCGATCAAGGAGGCCCACTGGGCCTTCATCTTGAGCACCCCGAGCAGCAGGAAGATGGTGAGCAGGGGCAGGAGCGCGACGAGGGCGGACAGGGCGAGCGACCCACCCACCGGGTCGAGGATCTGGTTGTACATGCGAGCTCCTGACTAGGCGGGGAGGGACGAGGAGTCGAGTGGGGAGTCGAGTCGACCGGGAGGCGCGGCGGCGACGGGGTCAAGGCCCCTGATTGAGGCGTCGATGAGCTGCACGGGGTGGAAGAGCGGAACCCCGGCGTCGAGGTAGCGACGGATCTGGAGCAGACAACCGGCGTTGGAGGTGACGACGGCGTCGGGGAGGGTCGAGACGATGTTCTCGACCTTGCGGCGGCCCAGCGCTTCGGCGGGCTCGGGCTGGACCATGTTGTAGATGCCGGCCGAGCCACAGCAGATCTCGGCCTCGGGAATGTCCATCACCGTCATCTCGGGGATGGCGCGCAGCAGGGCGCGAGGCTCCTCGTGGATGCCCTGGGCGTGACGCAGGTGGCACGCGTCGTGGTAGGCGACCCGCGCGGGGATGGGATGCCGGGTGGCCACCGGCCCGACCTGCGCCAGCAGCTCGGAGATGTCGCGCACCTTGGCCGAGAACTCTTCTGCTCGCTGCGCGTACTGAGGGTCGTCGCGCAGCAGCACGGCGTACTCCTTCATCGACGACCCGCAGCCGGCCACGTTGACGACGATAGTCTCGACCTGCGCCTCCGTGAAGGTGTCGATGAGGCGCCGAGCGCGGTCTTTCGCCTCTTCCTCTCGCCCGGCGTGCGACGAGAGGGCGCCGCAGCACTGCTGCTCCTTGGGCGCGATGACCTCGCAGCCCTCGGCCGCGAGCACTCGGGTGGCAGCCGCGTTCACGTCGCCGAAGAACACCCGTTGCACGCAGCCCGACAGCATCCCCACGCGGTGTCGACGCGGGCCGACGGCGGGGGTGTACGCGGGCTGGCGAGCCACCACCTGACGCATCGAGAGGGGTGGTAGCAGGGCCTCGAGCGCGCGCAGCCGCGGTGGGAGCCGGTCGAGCACCTTCGACCGGGCCAGCAGCCGGCGAACCCCCAGCCCCTGGTAGAGCGTGCCGAAGAAGGCCGCAGGTCGCAGGCGCGACGGGTACGGGAAGAGCGTGAAGATGAGCGAGCGGAACAGCCGGTCGGAGCGGCTCCGCGCCCAGTTGCGTTCGATCTGGGGGCGGACGGCCTCGATGAGCTGGTCGTACTTCACGCCCGACGGGCAGGAGGTGACGCAGGCCATGCACCCGAGGCAGGCGTCGAAGTTGTCGACGAACTTCTCGTCCATCGGCACGTCGCCGGCGTTAGCCATCTTCATCAGGTAGATCCGGCCCCGGGGGGAGTTCGCCTCCTTGCCCTCGAGCAGGTAGGTCGGGCAGGTCGGCAGGCAGAACCCGCAGTGCACGCAGTCGTCGATGAGCTCGCCGCTGGGCGGGTGCTGCTCGTCGAAGGCCGAGAACAGGCTGTGGTCACCGTCGTTCATGCCGGCAGTGACGGCCCCGCTGTCGTGGCCGCCCTGGGTGGAACCGCGGTTGGAACCCGGGGTCGGGCCTGGCGGCTGCCCGTGGGTGGCGGGCGGCGAGGTGGTCGATGTGGCGGAGGTGCTGGCGCTGTTGCTCGGATGGTTCATGAGAGCTCCTGGCGGTGGTCGGTGGCGCAGGCAGGTGGGGGTGGATGCCGGTACGGGGTCAAGGGCGCTGGTCTGGGCGGCTCGCGGATCGCTCAGGCCCAGGGGCCGAGGCGGCCTGGTGCGAGCCGATGGTCGGGGTCGAACTGCGCCTTGATGCGGGCGAGCAGCGGCGCGTGGCCGGGTGCGGGCCCGAGCGGGTCGACGAGCTCGTCGAGTCCTTTGGGCCGCAAGCGCGTGAGCACGCTCGCGCCCTGGCCGAGGGCGAGGTCTCGCGTCGCCGTCAGGAGTCGGGCGTGGTCGCGAAGGTCGGGGCCCACGAGCCGCAACGTGTGCATGCCGAGCCCCAGGCTCGAGGCGAGCCCAAGACCCATCCGGGCCCCATCGGCCATCCGAGCGACCCGGGTCACGAGCTCGCCGAACTCACTCGGCAGCCCGCACACCCGCAGCACCGTCTCGTGGTCAGCGGCGGAGCTGTCGCCGCTCGCAGCGCTGGAGCCGCCGGGATCACTGAGTTCATCGGGTTCACTGAGTTCATCGGGTTCACCGGGTTCACCGGGATCACGAAGGACGCCGAGCACTGCGGCAGCCTGTGCGTCCCACGCGTGCCGGGCCGACTCGTCCTCACGAGCATGCGTCTCGGCCCGGATGCCGTGGGCGGCCAGCAGCTGCGCCATCCGTGCAGCGGCGTGGTCGGCGTGCGACACGGTGCCGTCGACGCGAACCAGCAGCAGACCCGACCGGCCCCCCGTGCGCGGGTCGCTGAACCACTCCAGCGCGGCCGGCTCCAACGGGCTGGCGGCGATCGCCAGTGCGGCTGCGGTGGCCTGCACCGGATCGGCGGAACCGAGCAGGGTGCGGCTGGCCGGGGGCACCGGGTGCAACCGCACCACCACCTCGGCCACCAGGGCGAGGGTTCCGAGTGACCCGTGGACGAGCTTGGCGAGGTCGTAACCGGCGACGTTCTTGATGACGTGGCCGCCCGACCGAGCCACTTGCCCGTCAGCCAGCACAAGGGTCACCCCGATGACGAGGTCGCGCAGACCGCCGTAGCGCAGGCGTGACGGTCCGGAGTCTCCGGCGGCGAGCAGGCCGCCGACGGTGGCGCCCCGGCGGGCGGTGGGCGGGTCGAGGGCCAGCCACTGGTCTGATTCGGCGAGGTGTTGTTGCAGGCTCTGCAGGGTGGTTCCGGCCCGCACCGACGCCGTCATGTCAGCGGGGTTGTGTGTGAGCACGCCGGACAGCTCGGTGGTGTCGAGAACCAGGCCGGGGTTCTCGACGGGGCCGCCCCAGTCGAGCTTGGTGGCGCCGCCCTGCACCAGCACGCTGCCGGAGCTCTCCCGAAGCAGGGTGGCGGCTTCGGTGACGGTCTGGGGTTGTTCCACACCGGGAACGTGGTCGGTCCTCGGCGAGGCGGGGGCGGGTTGGTTCGTCATGGCCGTCACATCCGCTCGATCACGCCGGCGGCTTCGAGCGGGTGGACACGGTAGGGCCCAGGTCGCTCGCCGCACAGTCGCGGGGTGGGAAAGATCTTGCCCGGGTTGCAGATTCCGTGCGGGTCGAACGCCGTGCGCAGGCGCTTCATCACCTCGAGGTCGTCCTCCGAGAACATCTTCGGCATCGAGCAGGCCTTGTCGGTACCGACGCCGTGTTCGCCGGTGATGGAGCCGCCCATCTGCACGCAGAGCTCGGCGATGGCGGTCGACAGGTGCTCACCCCGCTCGGACTCGCCCGGAACGGCGGCGTTGTAGAGCACGAGGGGGTGCAGGTTGCCATCGCCGGCGTGGAAGACGTTGGCGACCCGTAGCCCGGCCTCGTCCGCCATCGACTGCATGCGCGCCAGCACCTCACCGAGGCGGGTACGGGGGATGACGCCGTCCTGCACGTAGTAGTCGGGGCTGATCCGGCCCATTGCGGCGAAGGCGGCTTTGCGACCCTTCCAGATCAGCGCGCGCTCGGCCGGCTCAGTGGCAAAACGCAGGTGGGTGGTGCCCGCGTCTCGACAGATCTGCTCCACCCTTTCGAAGTCCTCGTCGCACTCGCTGGCGGGGCCGTCGAGCTCGACGACGAGCGCCGCGCTGGTGTCGAGCGAGTAGCCGGCGTGCACGGCCGCCTCGCAGGCCTCGATGGCCAGGGCATCGAGCATCTCGACGGCCGCCGGGATGATGCCTGCCGCGATGATGCCGCTGACCGCCGCCCCGGCGTGCTCGGGGGCAGCGAAGTCGGCCACGAGAGTGCGTACCGCCTCGGGGCGGCGCAGCAGACGGACCGTGATGGAGGTGGCGATGGCCAAGGTGCCCTCGGAGCCGATGACGGCCCCCCGGAGGTCGGGGCCGACGCCTTCGAGCGCTGCGCCGCCGACCTGCACCACCGACCCGTCCGGCAGCACCAGGGTCATGGCGTAAACGTGGTTGGTCGTGAAGCCGTACTTCAGGCAGTGGGCTCCGCCCGAGTTCTCGGCGATGTTGCCGCCGATGGTGCACACGGTCTGGCTCGATGGATCCGGCGCGAAGTAGAGGTCATGACCTGCGACGGCCTTTGAGATGTCGGCGTTGGTCACTCCGGGCTCGACCGTCATCCGCTGGTTCGGCACGTCGATCTGGGTGATCCGGCGCATTCTTGCCAGGCTCACGACGACTCCGTCGGCGACGGGAAGCGCTCCGCCCGAGAGGCCTGTTCCGGCGCCCCGAGCGACGAAGGGCACCTTCATCCGGGCACACTCGGTGACGACGAAGGCCACCTCGTCGGTGCTCTCGGGGAGGGTGACGATGCCGGGCACGACCCGGTAACCGGTGATGCCGTCGCATTCGTAGGTGCGTAGCTGAGTCACATCGGTGATCACCTGCTCGGGCGCGAGCCGCCCCTGTAAACGGGCGGCGAGCGTGAGGAGGACATCACCGGCCGGCGAGTGCGCATCGTCGTTGGGAACGTGATCCAAGGTGGTCATGGTTCGGAGCATCATTGCTCTTTCCGTAATGCGAAATCGGTTTACCGTCTGATGGAAAGAATCGTCGCTATGCTCTTCAGTGTCAATGGGCTGGCTATGTTTCGCAATACGGAATGACTGGACCTCAGAGGGCCGGCCCCTCGTGGACCATCGCCCGGCGAGGGAGGACGGCGGGCACCATGGCGTCGCCGAGCAGCATCCGGGAGAACCGCTCGGCGACTCCCATGACGATCGGGCCGATGCGGTTCGCCTCATCGTCGTCGAGTCGGCTCTGCGGGCCGGACACGGTCAGCGCCACGCGTGCCGTCAGGCCGGGAACGGGAGCGGCCACGCAGCGCACCCCGATCTGGTACTCGCCGTGGTCCTGCGCCCATCCGGTTCGACGTACCGCTCTGAGGCAGACCATCAGCTGCCTGAGGTCGGTGTTGGTATCGGGTGTGCACGAGGGGAGGCCGGTTCGCGCCAGCAGCTCGCGCACCTTCTCGTCGGTGCCCAGGCTGAGCAGGGCCCGGCCCACGCCGGTGCAGTGGGCGGGGATCTGTTGGCCGGCTTCGATGGACACGGCCATTGGCCGGTCCGAGGGTTCCTGCGCCACGTAGGTGACCTGGTCGCGCTCCAGCACTGCGACTCCGCCCGACTCTCCCGTCAGCTCTACGAGCTCGACGAGGAAGGGCTTGGCCCGCACGGCCAGCCCGTCGCCGGCGAGCTGCCCGAGCCGGATGAGCCGGGGCCCGAGGGCGTACTGGCGAGAAGCGTCCTGGCATACGTGGCCATTCGCGACCAGGGCGCGCAGCAGCCGGTGGATGGTCGGCTGGGGCAGACCCGTGGCCTCGGCCAGATCGCCCAGTCTCATCGAACCGCCGGCCTCGGCCATGAGCTCGAGCAGCCGCACCGCGCGGTCGATCGACTGCACCCCGCTCCGGTAGTTGGTTCCGGCAGGTGCTGCCATCGTCGGCCTCGACTCTCTCGGGGTGGCCTGTTCAGGTCTGGTGGATGGGCAACTCGAAGGGAGCTCCGCTATTCAGCGTAACTTCCGTTAAGCGAAAATGTGTTTCCACTTGCGGACGAAACCCTGCAGCCCTGGGAGTGTCGGGCGGTCGTGGGCACGATGAGGCAACCTTGCGGGGGGCCCAGCCGGTCTGAGCAGTTGTGACACTCACGATGGGCCCGAGCCAGCAGCCGGGCAGCGCCGAAGGGGCGCCGACGCAAGCTGAGAGAGGGCAGGCCGTGGCCGACCGAGACGACTTCGACACCTTCGTCGTCTCGCGGTCGACGGCCTTGCTGCGCATCGCGTTCCTGCTCACCCACGACCGGGGCCTTGCCGAAGACCTCGTGCAGACCGCGCTCGCCAAGGCCTGGTTCGCCTGGGGCCGCATCGAGGGCAACCCCGACACCTACGTTCGTCGCATCC
>JBDTVJ010000058.1:0-19819 GCA_040007275.1 Terracoccus sp. | reverse complement strand
CCCGTGGCGCACTCGCACGCCGCGATCGCCGACCGCGTCGCGCCGAGCCAGGCCCGCGCCCGACGGAAGCCGCGCTCCGCGAACCCGGCCCCGCCGGGGTGGCCGTCGTAGATGAGGATCGTGGGCAGACCGGTGTCGGGATGCAGCGCCGTCGACACCCCGCCGATGTCCCAGCGGTCGGCCGTGGCGAACAGGGGCAGCATGCCGATCGCCGCGTGCTCGGCTGCATGCGCGGCCCCCGGGATGCCGCTCTCGTCGATCCCTGCGGCCGTCAGCTCGTCGACGGGCATCGTCCACCACATCGCCTTGGTCGACAGCGAGCGCACCGGCAGGTCGAGTGAGTGCTCACCGAGCACCTCGCCGCCCGGAAGACGCCGCAGGAACGAGACCACCTGGCCGCGCACCGTGACCGCTCCGAACGAGCACCGCAGTGGGCCCCACTGCTCGTGCTCGAGCTCGCTCCCGATCTCGAACTCGCTCACCGAGCGAGCGTGCGTGCTCCATCCAGGGTCACCGCGCACCGCGTGGGCGGCGTGCTCGTCGAGGTCGAGCTCGGTGACGACCCAGGCCTGGCCCTGGTGCACGTGCACGGCGCCGGTGTGCACCTGGGAATGGGCTGAGGCCTCGTCGACCGTGCCCACGACCCGGCCGGTGCGGCTCTCGATGATGCGCACGGGTTCGCCGGCGCCGCGCAGCGACAGGTGGTCGGCCGGCCGGTCGTCGCGGGCCCAGAACCAGCCACGGGGCCGATGCTTGAGGATGCCGCGAGCCACCAGGGCGTCGAGCAGTACCCGGGTCTGGGGCCCGAACATCACGAAGTCGTCTGTGGTGATGGGCAGTTCGGCAGCAGCAGCAGCGAGGTGAGGGGCCAGCACATGCGGGTTGTCGGGGTCGAACACCGTCGACTCGACGCGGCGACCGAAGATCGACTCAGGGTGGTGAACCACGAAGGTGTCGAGCGGGTCGTCGGCGGCGACGAACACGGCCAGCGAGCGTTCGCCCGACCGTCCGGCGCGTCCGGCCTGCTGCCAGAGCGAGGCGAGCGTGCCGGGCCACCCGGCGAGCAGCACCGCGTCGAGCCCGCTGACGTCGATGCCGAGCTCGAGGGCGTTCGTGGCCGCCAGGCCGACGATCTCCTTGGTACGCAGGGCCTTCTCGAGGGCGCGCCGCTCCTCGGGGAGGTAGCCGCCGCGATAGGCGGCGACGCGCCCCTCGAGCGCACCCGACACGCGCTCCCTGGCGATCTTGGCCACCACCTCCACGCCCGCCCGGGAACGGGCGAAGGCGACCGTCTGCACGTCGTCGGTGACGCACTTGGCCATCAGGGCGCCGACCTCCGTCAACGTGCTGGTGCGCTTCGCTGCGCCGTTCTCGTCAGTCGACATCGGCGGTTCCCAGAGTGCGAACGTCATTGCGGCGCGCGGCGACCCGTCCGTGGTGACGGGAGTGACCGGCATCCCCAACAGGCGCGTGGCGTGGGCCTCCGGCTCAGCCACGGTCGCGCTCGCGAACACGAACGTGGGGGTGGAGCGGTACCGGGCGGCCACCCTGCGAAGCCGGCGCAGAACCGCGGACTGGTGCGACCCGAAGACACCCTTGTAGACGTGGCACTCGTCGACGACGACGTAGCGCAACGCTCGCAGGAAGGAGCTCCAGCGCTCGTGCCCGGGCAGCAGGGAGTGGTGCAGCAGGTCGGGGTTGGTGAGCACGAGGTTGGCGTGGTCGCGGATCCACCGCCGCTCGTCGGTGGGTGTGTCGCCGTCGTAGGTCGCCGGCCGGATGCCGGGAAGGGCGAGTCCCGCGACCCGGCTCAGCTGGTCGGCGGCCAGCGCTTTGGTGGGAGCGAGGTAGAGGGCCGTCGCCCCTCGACCGTTCGGAGCGTTGGCCCCGGCCATGAGGTCAGTGAGGGCGGGCAGCAGGTAGCCGAGACTCTTTCCGGATGCCGTTCCCGTGGCGACGACGACGTGGCGCCCCTCGTGCGCCGCCTGCGCCACCTCGACCTGATGTGACCAGGGCCGGTCGATCCCGGACCCGAGCAGGGCACCGAGCAGGGTCGGGTCGGTCCACGAAGGCCATTCTCCGGGCTGCGCCTCGCGCGCCGGAACCTCGTGCACATGCAACAGGCGGGAAGGGTCGTCCCCCGCCAGGCGGGCGAGCAGGCTGGTCGGGTCGAGGCGTCCGGACGCCGACGCCACCCCGGTCGGGGGAGGGTCTGGCGCCCGAAAAGCGGTCGTGCCGTGCCTGTCCATGTGGATCAACCGTAGGTGGTCTGGGTACAGTGTCGGGCGGAGAGGGCATGTTACGCCGCTCCTGCTCGGTCGCGGGCCTTCGCGACCGAGCAAATGCCCGAACTGCGCCGAAGGGGCTCCTGTGGACCTGTCGATCACCCGTGCCGACCATGGTGCGCGCACCGTGGTGCACCTCGGCGGCGAGATCGACGTCTACACCGCCCCGCTCGTGCGGGAGAAGCTCGACGAGCAGATCACGGCTGGGCGCACCGATATCGTCGTCGACCTCACCGACGTGACGTTCCTCGACTCGACCGGCCTCGGCGTGCTCGTCGGCCGGCTCAAGCTGACCCGCACGATGGGCGGTTCGATGCGTATCGTCGGCACCGACGACCGGGTGCTCAAGGTCTTCTCGATCACGGGCCTGGACAAGGTGTTCGAGATGCATGACGACCTCGAGTCGGCGCTCGCGGCTGACACCGACGAGGCTTCGGCCGATCAGCGTCCCTAGCGCCCCAAGCGCCGACCGCAGCGGCCCCACCATCGCCGCCGACCATGCTGAACGCGATACCCCGGTGGCTAGCGACGACCGGCTCATCGCGCTGCGCGCTGACCTCCGTCAGGCTGGTTTCACCGTCGAAGGGGTGGGCGAGCGTCTTGGCCCGCTCGCGGCCTCAGCGCTGCACCGGGAGCAGCCGGTTCCGGCGCTCCTGGCCACCGCGGCCGCCACCGACTCCTGCGGAGTGCTGATCGCCCTGTTCACCCTGGGCGAGACCGTCACGACCGCTGCCGTGGAAACCGCCCTGCCCCATCTCGGGCTGGCCGGCGCCGTCACGCTGGGGCTGGTGCGGGCGGCGTCCGGTCGGGTTCGGGCCCTCTGCGACCTGCGACCCTACGGCAACGGCACGAGTGGCCCCGGCGGGGCGGGGCACGACTGGTGGGTCGCCTCCGACCTTGGCGAGCTGCAGACCGGCACGGCGCTGCGACGCGACCACGTGCTCGGTATCGGGGGCGCGTCAACGACGTTGGCTTCGTGGACGGTTCGCCGCCCCGTCGAGCGCGCCCTCGACCTCGGAACGGGATGCGGCGTACAGGCCTTACACCTGTCGTCACACGTCACGAGCGTGGTGGCGACCGACCTCTCGGAGCGGGCGCGCGACTACGCCGTCTTCAACGCGGCGCTCAACGAGATCGAGCTCGTCGTGGGCGTCGGTGACATGCTCGAACCCGTTACGGGGCAGCAGTTCTCGCTGGTCGTGAGCAACCCGCCGTTCGTCATCACGCCCCGCGTGGCTGGGGTGCCTCGCTACGAGTACCGCGATGGCGGACGAGCCGGCGACGCGCTCGTGCGATCTCTGGTGCGCGAGGTCGCGGCGGTGCTCGAGCCGGGTGGTGTGGCTCAGCTGCTCGGCAACTGGGAGGTGCCCCGCGGGTGCACCTGGCGTGAGGTCTGGGGGCGGTGGCTGGACGGCGTGGGTCTCGACGCGTGGGTCGTGCAGCGCGACACCCAGGACCCAGCTGAGTACGCCGAGCTGTGGTCGCGCGACGGGGGCGTGCTGCCCGGCACCCGAGAGCAACGCCACCTCGTGACCGCCTGGCTGCATGACTTCGAGGGGCGAGACGTCGAGTCGATCGGCTTCGGGGTGATCACCCTGCAGCGGCCCTTGACCCCGCGTGAGCCGTGGCGCGACCTCTGCGAGGTGACCGGCCCGGTGGCGCCCGCCATGGGTCCGGTGATCGAGGCGGGGCTGCGGGCGCGCACCTGGCTGGCCGAGCACGATGACGCGCAGGTGCTGGGCGTCGCCTGGTCGTGTGCAGCCGACGTCGTCGAGGAGCGCTACGGCCGGCCCGGTGCCGATGACCCGAACGTCATCCTCTTCCGGCAGGGCGGTGGTCTTCGGCGGGAGGTGCGCGCCGACACCGTGCTGGCCGCTTATCTCGGCGTGGCCGACGGGGAGCTGACCGCGCGGGCCGCTCTCGAGGCGATCGCCGAGCTGGTCGGAGCGGACGCCGGCGCGGTACGGGCCGAGCTGACGCCCCGCCTGCGCGACCTCATCGCCGACGGGTTGCTCGTTTGATTCCATTATCCACTTGTGAGTGAGCGCTCACTCAGTCATGATGGACGGCGTGACGGAACGAGTAGTCAGCTCCACCCCTCGGCAGAGGCGAGCGGCGCCCATGCACCCAGACGATCGGCGTGACGCGCTGATCGAGGTGTTCGTCGATCTCGCCCACCGCAACGGGCGCGCCCCGACCACCAGCGAGATCGCGGTCGAGGCGGGGGTGGCGGAAGGAACGATCTTCCGGGCCTTCGCCACGAAGGAGGCGCTGGAGAACGAGGCCGTCCAGGCCGCGTTCTGCCCTGCTCCGGTTCGCCGTCGCATCGCAGCGATCGATCCCGACGGCTCGTTGCGCGACCGGCTCGTCGACTTCACCCGCATCATGCAGGCCCGGTTCACCGAGGTGTTCGGGCTGATGGCAGCCCTCGGGCTGAGCCAGCCGCCCAACCGCGGACCGCACCAGGCCTGTTACGAGCTGGGCCGGCACCTGCGTGGCCATGCCGAGGAGCAGGAGCAGGAGGAGGAGCACGAGCACGCGCATCAGCCCCTGCTTGCGGCCGTCCACGAGCTGCTGCTGCGCGACGAGGAGCAGCTCGTCGTGCCGGGGCCGCAGGTGGTGCACCGCATCCGGCTGCTCACCTTCTCGGGCAGCCATCCTGGCATCTCTGACGGGCAGGTGCTCACGGCCGAGGAGATCGTCGACACCGTGCTGTTCGGGGTCGTCCGGCGCGACGAGCCGCCCGGCATCCGCGATCGCTGCCTCGAGCCTGCCCCACAAACCGTTTGACCCTCACCCTGCGTGAGTCCGTACCGTCTGCTGGCGAAGAACCGAACGAAAGGCCCACCATGCTGATCAGACTGCTCCGCAGTCACCTGCACCCCTACCGGGGCGAGATCGGACTCATCCTGCTCGCCCAGTTCGTCGCCACGATGGCCTCCCTCTTCCTGCCCAGCCTCAATGGCCAGATCATCGACCAGGGCGTCACCAAGGGCGACACCGGCTACATCATCAGCCACGGCGGCATCATGCTGGCCGTCAGCCTGGTGCAGATCGTCGCGGCGGTGGGTGCCACCTATCTCGCCGCGAAGGTCGCGATGGGGATGGGCCGCGACGTGCGGGCCAACCTGTTCGGCACCGTCGTCGACTTCTCGGCCCAGGAGGTCAGCAAGTTCGGGGCGCCCACGCTGATCTCGCGCAACACCAACGATGTGACCCAGGTGCAGATGGTCGTCTTCATGGCCTTCTCGCTGCTGGTCACCACGCCCATCCTGATGGTCGGCGGCATCATCATGGCGCTGCGCGAGGACGTCGGGCTCGCCTGGCTGGTGGCGGTGGCGGTGCCCCTGCTCGGCATCTGTGTGAGCCTCGTCATCTGGCGGATGGTGCCGTGGTTCGGGCGCATGCAGACCTCGCTCGACGGCGTGAACCGGGTGATGCGCGAACAGATCACCGGCATCCGGGTGGTGCGGGCTTTCGTGCGCGAAGACCACGAGGAGGAGCGCTTCGCGGGGGCGAACGCCGACCTGACCCTGGCCGGCCTCAAGGTGGGGCGCCTGATGGCCCTCGTCTTCCCGATCGTGATGTTCATCTTCAACGTCTCGACCGTGGCCGTCATGTGGTTCGGCGGCCACCGCATCGCCTCGGGCGACATGCTGATCGGTGAGCTGACCGCCTTTCTGTCCTACCTCGTGCTGATCCTCATGGGCGTCATGATGGCCACGTTCATGGCCACGATGATCCCCCGGGCCTCGGTGTCGGCCACCCGCATCCAGGACGTACTGACCACGACCTCCACCGTCGTCGAGTCGGCCACTCCGCTGTCCGTGGTGTCGGGCGCCGTTGGCTTGGAGCTGTCGGGTGTCGACTTCCACTACCCGGGGGCCGAGGTGGCCGTGCTGCACGACGTCAGCTTCACCGCTGAGCCCGGCCGCACGACCGCCGTCATCGGTTCGACCGGCAGTGGCAAGACGACCCTCATCGGGCTCATTCCCCGGCTCTTCGACGTCTCCGACGGTCAGGTGCTGGTCGGTGGGGTCGACGTGCGTGACCTTGGGCTTGACGAGCTGTGGAGCCACATCGGTCTCGTACCGCAGAAGCCCTACCTCTTCAGCGGCACGGTCGCCTCCAACCTGCTCTACGGCAACCCCGAGGCGAGCGAGGAGCAGATGTGGGATGCGCTCGACATCGCCCAGGCGAGCGACTTCGTGAAGGCCATGGGTGGCCTGGAGTCGCCCATCGCCCAGGGCGGTACGAACGTCTCGGGTGGCCAGCGGCAACGCCTCGCCATCGCCCGGGCCGTCGCGAAACGGCCCGACATCTACCTCTTCGACGACTCGTTCTCGGCGCTCGACCTCTCGACCGACGCGAGGCTGCGGAGGGCCCTGCGACCGGCCACCCGCCACGCCGCGGTCGTCATCGTGGCCCAACGGGTCTCGACCATCGTCGACGCCGACCGCATCGTGGTGCTCGACGACGGGCGCATCGTCGGCCAGGGAACGCACGACCAGCTGCTCGAGACCTGTGAGACCTATCAGGAGATCGTCGAGTCCCAGCGCAGCGCGGAGGTGGCAGCCTGATGGCTGAGGGAGTGCAGACAGCGGAGGAGAAGGCGGCGGCCGCCCGGCGCGGACCGGTGAGGCGAGGTGGCCCACCCCACATGCAGATGGGCCAGCCCGGTGAGAAGTCGCTCGACTTCGGCCCGTCGGCGAAACGGCTGGTGGGGCGGCTGCGCCCCGAGCGGGCCAAGGTCATCATCGTGCTGGCGTTCGCCGTCGTGAGCGTCGTGCTGAGCTCGATCGGTCCCAAGGTGCTGGGGCGCGCCACCGACATCATCTTCGCCGGAGTCATCGGGCAGATGGTCGGCAAGAACGCACCCCCCGGCACCACGAAGGAACAAGCGATCGAGGCGCTGCGGGCCCAGGGCCAGACGACCTTCGCCGACCTGCTGACCAACGTCGGCTTCACGCCGGGGCTGGGGATCGACTTCGACGCGGTCGGGCGCGTGCTGCTGCTCGTCATCGGCCTGTTCATCGCTGCATCCTTTTTGATGTGGGTGCAGGGCTTCATCCTGCAGGGCGTGCTCCAGCGCACCATGTACACCCTGCGACAAGACGTCGAGGCCAAGCTCAACCGGCTGCCGCTGCCCTACTTCGACAACCAGCCGCGCGGCGAGATCCTCAGCCGCGTCACCAACGACATCGACAACGTCGGCCAGTCGCTGCAGCAGACCATGTCGCAGCTGCTCAACTCGTTGCTGACGGTCATCGCCGTGCTCAGCATCATGTTCTGGATCTCGTGGATGCTCGCGCTCATCGCCCTGGTGACCATCCCCGTCGCCATCATGCTCACGACGGCGATCGCCAAACGGTCGCAGAAGATGTTCGTGCAGCAGTGGCGCAACACCGGCGAGCTGAACGGCATCGTCGAGGAGACCTTCACCGGTCACGGCCTCGTCAAGGTCTACGGCCACCAGCAGGAGACCCGCGAGAACTTCCGCGAGAAGAACGACGAGCTCTTCGGGGCCGCCTTCGGCGCGCAGTTCATCAGCGGCATCATCATGCCCGTCATGATGTTCGTCGGAAACCTGAACTACGTCATCATCGCCGTCATCGGCGGGCTGCGGGTCGCGTCGGGCTCGCTCTCGCTCGGCGACGTGCAGGCCTTCATCCAGTACTCGCGTCAGTTCACCCAGCCGCTCACGCAGGTGGCGTCGATGGCGAACGTGCTGCAGTCAGGGGTGGCGTCGGCCGAGCGCGTGTTCGAGGTGCTCGACGCGCCTGAGCAGACGGCGGATGCCGTGTCGCCGCAACGCATCGACGACCCCCACGGCGCGGTGGCCTTCGAAGACGTGTCGTTCTCGTACCTGCCCGACAAGCCGCTCATCGAGCACCTCGACCTCGCGGTGAGCCCCGGTCAGACGGTCGCGATCGTCGGGCCTACCGGCGCCGGCAAGACGACGCTCGTCAATCTCATCATGCGGTTCTACGAGCTGAACTCCGGCCGGATCACGCTCGACGGAGTCGACATCCGTGACCTGACCCGTCATGGACTGCGCTCGCGGATCGGCATGGTGCTGCAGGACACCTGGCTGTTCGGCGGCACGATCCGCGACAACATCGCCTACGGACGTCCGGGCGCCACCCCAGATGAGGTGGTCGAGGCCGCGCGGGCGACCTACGTCGACCGCTTCGTGCACTCGCTGCCCGATGGCTACGACACGGTGCTCGACGACGAGGCGAGCAACATCTCGGCCGGCGAGAAGCAGCTGATCACCATCGCGCGGGCGTTCCTGTCAGACCCGGCGCTGCTCATCCTCGACGAGGCGACGAGCTCGGTTGACACCCGCACCGAACTGCTCGTGCAGCACGCCATGGCCGCGTTGCGCTCTGACCGCACGAGCTTCGTCATCGCGCACCGTCTCTCGACCATTCGCGACGCCGACCTCATCCTCGTGATGGAGGACGGTCGCATCGTCGAGCAGGGTTCGCACACCGAGCTGCTCGCGGTCGACGGCGCCTACTCCCGGTTGTACGCTGCCCAGTTCGCCGGTGCTGCCGCCGATCTCGACGAGACGACGGCCGTCGACCCTGTCGATGGACGTGGCCAGGGTGAGAGCGCGGTCGAGCGCGGTAAGGAGTCTCGCGAGATGGCCGATGCCACGATGGGCTCCGGAGCGGGGGCGGGTACGCCTGCCGGCCCGCCGTCGCCGGATGCCGTGCTGCCTGACGAGGATCACCCCTCGCGCTGACCGCCCCTGGAAGATCGCGGCCACTCGACCAGTCAGGTCGAGTGGCCACGGTTCTGTCGGTGAGATGGCCTCACGATCGTCGGCGAGGGTTGCGCGTCAGCGGCGGCGGTGAGGACCGTGCTGATTAGGGCACAAAGTCCCTGTTGGCACTCACTTGGCGGCCCTTACCGTGGTCGGTGTCTTCAGTGGATGGCAGCCGACCTGCCTGTGCACTGACCGCCAGAGCCGCACCGAAGGACTGCCGTGAAACGTGAAGAACCCGTCATCGAACGGGGTTCCTCCCCGGCTCCGGACCGCCGCACGTTCCTGCGCTGGAGTGCCATCACCGGGGGGGCCGCTGGCGTGGCCACGGTCGCCGCCGGATGCGGGCCGACGCCGCTGGGGCTCCAGACGGCAGCGCTCGACCCCGGCGGCGTCGCGCCCGGACGGGAGAAGGTCGTCTGGAGCGCGTGCAACGTCAACTGTGGCAGCCGTTGTCCGCTGCGCCTTGCCGTCGTTGACGGGACGATCGTGCGGGTCGACCCCGACAACACGGGGGACAACTCCATCGGCAGCCAGCAGATCCGCGCCTGTGTTCGTGGGCGCTCGATCCGGCAGCGGATCTACAGCGCTGAACGGCTGAAGAAGCCGATGCGCCGGGTCGGTCCGCGCGGTGGCGGTCAGTGGGAGGAGATCAGCTGGGACGAGGCCTTCACGACGATCGCGGCCACGCTGAAGCGGCTGATCAAGGATCACGGTAACGAGTCGATCTACATCAACTACGGCACGGGGGTGCTCGGGGCCACCGTGGCCACGAGCTGGCCACCCAGCAGCAGTGCCGTCGCGCGGCTGATGAACTGTGTCGGCGGCTTCCTCAACCAGTACAACGACTACAGCGCGGCCAACATCGAGACGGCTGTCGACTTCCACTACGGCGGTTGGACGACCTCGAACAGCAACGACGACACGGTCAACGCCAATCTGGTACTGATGTTCGGGAACAACCCGCACGAGACCCGGATGAGCGGTGGCGGCGAGGTCTTTGTGACCCAGACCGCCAAGAAGGAGTCGGGTCACCGGGTCATCGTGTTCGACCCCCGCTATACCGACACCGCGATGAACCTCGCCGACGAGTGGGTTCCCATCCGGCCCGGCACGGATGCCGCACTGGTGGCCGGCTTCGCCCACGTGATGATCACCGAGAAGCTGCTCGACCAGAGCTTCCTCGACACCTACTGCAGTGGCTTCGACGAGGAGCACATGCCGGCAGGCGTGCCGGCCGGTCTCTCCTACCGCAGCTATGTGCTCGGTCAGGGACCTGACAAGGTCGAGAAGACTCCCGAGTGGGCTGCCAGGATCAGCGGAGTCGCCGCCCGTGACATCCGTCGCCTGGCCCGCGAGATCGCTACAACCGAGCGGGTGTCGATCAACCAGGGCTGGGGACCGCAGCGACACGCCAACGGTGAGAACCAGTCTCGAGCCCCGATGCTGCTCTCCAACATGATCGGCGCCGTCGGTATCAGTGGTGGTGGCACCGGGTGCCGTGAGGGCTGGGCCGGTCTGCCCATGGCCGCGTTCCCGGTGCTCGAGAACCCGGTGCGGCCGGTGCTGCCCGTATACCGCTGGACCGAGGCGATCTTGCGCGGCAAGGGCATGACCTACCGGGACGGCATCCGCGACAGCAAGGACGTCAACGGCAACGCCAACGTCAAAAACGATGTCACCCTCGACAGCAATATCAAGTTCATCTGGCTCTACGGCTCCAACTGCCTGGTGAACCAGCATGGCGACATCAACGAGACGATCAAGATCCTCTCTGACGAGACCAAGTGCGAGATGATCGTCAACATCGAGAACCAGATGACGGTCTCCGCCCGCTACTCCGACATCATTCTGCCCGACGTCACCACGGCCGAGCAGGTCGACCTCTCGGCGCAGCAGAGCGCGGGCAACCTTGGCTACGCGATCTTCACCGACCGGGCCATCGAGCCGATGTACGACAGCATGCCCGTGTACGAGCAGCTCACCGGTATCGCTGAGAAGCTCGGTGTGAAACAGAAGTTCACCGAGGGCCGCACCCAGGAGGACTGGGTCCGCTGGATCGTCGACGAGTCCCGCAAGACCGTGCCCGGGCTGCCGTCGTTCGAGCAGTTCCGCAAGCAGGGAATCTACAAGACGAAACTCGAGTCCGTCATCGCTCTCAAGGACTTTCGTGACGACCCGAAGAAGAACCCGCTGCCGACCCCCTCGGGGAAGATCGAGATCTTCTCGTCGAACCTCTACCGGATGTCGAAGGACTGGCCGATGGAGAAGGGCAACGTCATCACCCCGACCCCCGAGTACTTCGCTGCCCGTGAGATGCCCGGCGACCCCTTGCAGCAGCGGTATCCACTGCAGTGCATCGGTCACCACTACAAGGCGCGCACGCACTCGAGCTACGGGAACAGCCCGTGGCTGAAGGAAGCCCATCCGCAGATGGTGTGGGTCAGCACGGTCGACGCGACCGACCGCAACATCCGCGACGGCGACCAGGTGCGGGTCTTCAACGACCGCGGTCAGCTTCAGCTGCCGGCGCACGTGACCAAACGGATCGCGCCCGGAGTCATCTCCGTGCCGCAGGGCGCCTGGTACAGCCCGGAGAAGCCCGGTGGCCTTGACCACGGTGGGTCGATCAATGTGCTGACCAGCTTGCACCCGACCCCGTACGCGAAGGCGAACGGGCAACACTCGAATCTCGTCCAGATCGAAAGAGCCTGAGGACCGACGATGCCCACGTTCAAACAGATCGGCTTCTACGTCGATCAGAGCAAGTGCACCGGATGCAAGGCGTGCCAGATCGCCTGCAAGGACAAGCACGACAACCCGGTGGGGGTGAGCTGGCGACGGGTGGCCGAGTACACCGGCGGGTCGAGCGAGACCGACGCGGCCGACGGTTCCTTCCGCACCAACGTCTTCACCTACTACACGTCGATGGCCTGCAACCACTGCGCCGACCCGATCTGCGTCGAGGTGTGTCCCAGCACGGCCATGCACAAGGGCGAGAACGGCATCGTGTCGGTCGATCCCGACATCTGCATCGGTTGTCGGTACTGCGAGATGGCCTGCCCGTACAGCGCGCCCCAGTTCGACGCGGCCAAGGGCGTCATGACCAAGTGCGACTTCTGCGCCGACTTCCTGGCGGAGGGGCGTGATCCTGCCTGTGTCGCCTCGTGTCCCTCCCGGGTGCTCGACTACGGCGAGATCGACGACCTGCGAGCCAAGTACGGCACCGAGAGCGGGATCGAACCGCTGCCCGACCCGAGCATCACCAGGCCGAACCTCGTCATCACCCCGCACCGCGACGCCCAGGGCTCCGGTCACGGCACCGGCGCGGTGGCCAACCCGGAGGAGATCTGACGCCATGCTGCACGAGCTTCCCTTGGTGGTCTTCACTGTCTTCGCCCAGATGTCAGTTGGCTCCTTCGTGGTGCTGGGCCTGATCCACGTCGTGGGTTTCCGGGTGCCACCGAAGGTGATGGACCGGGTGAGCGACCCGGCCCTCTTCGCCATCGGGCCCCTCCTTGTGCTTGGCCTGGCCGCCTCCACGCTGCACCTGGGCACCCCGCTCCGAGCGGCGAACGCGCTACGGCACCTGCCGTCGTCGTGGCTGAGCCGCGAGATCCTGGTCGGAATACTCTTCGCCGGGCTGGGCGCCGCCTTCGCCGTCTGTCAGTGGCGCAGATGGCTCACGCCCCGGCTTCGGCAGGGGCTGGCGGTGACGACGGCGGTCACCGGTCTGGTGCTGGTCTTCTTCATCAGCCGCGTCTACTCCCTGCGTACCGTGCCGGCGTGGGACACCTGGCACACAGCGATCCGCTTCTACTCCACGACCTTCCTGCTGGGCTTCCTTGCGGTGGGGGTGGCCCTGGTGGTCGCCCACGGCATCAGGACGCGCCGCGGCGACGACGACCCGCAGGCCCGCCGGCTCATCGTCAGCTCCCTACGCGGTATCGCCATCGGCTCGATCCTCGTGCTGGGAGTGAAGTTTGTCGGCCTGCCCAGCTACCTCGGGGGGTTGGCCACCAGTGAGGAGGTCGCAGCGCATCAGTCGCTCGACACGCTGTCGGGCACCTACGGCGGGTTCTCGCTGGCCCAGACGATCCTCGTCTTCGCGGGGGTGGCGGTGCTCGGGATCTTTCTCGCCCAGCTGTCTCGGCGCGCGGTCAGTGCGCGGGCGCTCGGGCTCGTGGCAGGCAGCGCGTTCGTGCTCGTGCTCACGGGCGAGGTCATCGGCCGGATGTTGTTCTACGCGAGCATGGTGCGGGTGGGGATGTGAGAGCCGTGACGATCGCGAGGACGCCGACGATGACCAAACCGGGGCTCGCCGCCCCGGTCGACGCGCAGTGGCTCGACCGCGTCGCCGCGGCGACGTCGCTGCTCTCCCGGTTACTGCTGGGGCCACCCGACGGGCCCCTGCTGGCGGCCCTGTCGGCGCCTGACGTGTGGCCCGACTGGCCGCTGCGTGAAGATGACGACTCGCGCGCCGGCCTCGACTGGATGTCACGGTCGTTGGCCGCCGAGGGGGCTAAGGGGGCCGAGGGGTTGGAGCAGCTGGTCGCCGACTACCAGCGGTTGTTCCTCGGCCCGCAGCGGGTGCTCGCCTGTCCGTACGAGTCGGTGTACCTCGGCGACGAGCACCTGACCTTCGGCAGTCAGACGCTCGCCGTACGCCAGTGGTACCGCCGCTACGGGCTACGAGCCCCTGCAGAGGGGCGCGAGCCCGACGACCACATCGGTCTCGAGCTCGGTTTCGTGTCGCACCTGTGCGTGCTCGGCATGGACGCGCTCGAGTCGGGTGCTGACACCTCCGCGCACGAACTTCACGCGGTGGGCGCGTTCGCGTCGGAGCACCTCCTCCGTTGGGCCGGCGAGTGCCTCGACCACGTTGCCGAGGGGGCCGACACCGACTTCTACCGGGGGGTCGCGGGGCTGACCCGGGGAGTGCTGCGCACCCTGGAAGGAGACCTCTGTTCGTGACCACTCCGGTCGACGTCCTGCCGCTGCTGCGATGGCTCGCGTCCAAGGCACCCTCGGCGCGTCCGGCGCACGTGCTGGTGGCCTGTCGCGAGTACCCCGACCTGGGTCCGTGGCTCGCGCCCGGTGAAGACGACGGCCGCGCCGTCTTCGTTCTGACCGGCTGCTTGGCCGACGTGCCGCCCGCCGCCCTGTTGGAGGTCCTGGCGGCCGGAGCACGGGTCACCGCGCTGGTCGATGGATGCCGGTCGCCCTCGGCTGCGGCAGAGGTCGTGACCCGGGCCGATGAGGTCGCCACCGCGATCGGACGGCCCGATCAGATGGCGACGGCCACGGTCACGCCGGCGCAGCCCGAGCACGAGCCTGCACGCAGCCGCCGTTTCCGCCGGGGCGCCACCACCGGAGGAGAGTCGCCGGTACCGGTGCTCGACGCCCTCGCCATGCCGGTGACGCGGCGCCTCCTCGTGACGGCGGCGGGGCGCACAGCAGAAGCCCCACACACCAGGTCGGGCGACGCCCCGCACGACCGGCTTTTCGCGGTGGTCGGTGAGCTGCTCGGCGACGACCCGCCTCCTCCCGGGCTGCTGTCCGTGCCGACGGGAGCGGCCGACCTGGCGGCCCCAGCGTGTGGCGGCAGTGGCGTCTGCGTTCGGGTCTGCCCCACCGACGCCCTGACGCTGCGGGTCACCGAGCTGGGCGAGTCGGGAGCTCTCGGCGATGAGCGGCCCGTCGGAACACAGCCGTACCAGACCCCCCGCGAGCACCGGCCCGCGCTCGTCGACGAGTTCGTGCTCGCCGTCGACCCGGCTCGCTGCATCGACTGCGGGGAGTGTGTTCGTCAGTGCCCCGAGCAGGCGATGCAGCGGGTGGGGCCGCTGCCCTGGCTGCCTGCCCTGGCCGGCGCGGAGCGCCCCGTGAGAGTCGCGCTCTCGAAACGGTGCAGCCGGTGTGGGGCCTCCTTCCGAGGCAGCGGAGCGCGGTGTTCGGCCTGCACGTTCCGGGCCGCGTCACCCTTCACCTCTCGGTTGCCACCCGGCTTCACACGGTCGCAGCGCGACTGACGATCGATGGACACTCGACTAACGCTGGGTCTCGTTGACGAAGCTGCTGCCACCCCGCTCACGATCGACCCAGAGACGGCCGACCTGAGTGAGCGCCAGGTACGGCTGGCGGGGCTGCGCGGCCAGCATCAATGCACAACCCGCCCCGAGGGCCTCGCCGGCATCCGAGTTCAGCTCGTCGTGCTGGTGAACGCGCAGGGCCCGAGCCTTGGGCAGCTGGCCGGCCGACCACGCCACGGCCTCGTCAGCGCAGAGGCGGTGCAACAGCTCGCAGGCGGCCAGCGCCGCGCCGAACGACCCGATCTCGGCCAATGAGTCGAAGGCGTCATGCAGCGTGGCGATGTCGTGGTCGAGCTCGCGGCGTCGGCTGGAACGTTCGAACGACCCGAGCACAAGCAGCGGGGGGCCGAAGCCCTCCAGCTCCCCGGTGCGCCAGCCGACGGCATCCTCCCAGCGTTGGCGAACCCGGCCCTCGCGCGCGTCGGCGACCCAGGCCGGTGTGGGAGCGGCGAAGATCTCTGCCAAGGCCGCCCACCCTGCTTTGCGGCGTCGGGCCAGCTCGGCGACAGCGCCCAGGCCGGTCCCTCCGAGCGCCACAGGTCTACTACCGGGCACCGTGCACCTCCCACGTCAGAATGCCGTTTCGCCGACCCTCTCACGCCGGGGCCTCGAAGAGGTGCCCCCGGCGGGCGGCGTCGACCATCCGCTGGTGGTCGCGCTCGGTCTGGTCGGCGTAGGCACGGGCGAAGGCGCTCATGGCCAGGTCGACCTTCTCGGAGCCGCCGACGTACGCGGCGATCATCGACGCACCGCTCGAGCGCGCATGGGCCTTGGCGAGCAGCTGCCCGCAGATGCCCGCGTAGTCGGCCGTCGCCGAGGGCTTGAGCGCGTCGAGCGGGATCGTGCCCTTCATGTTGCGGAACTGCCGCACGTAGTACTGGCGCCCGGCCACGGTGGTCCATCCGAGCAACGGGTCGCTCACCGTCTGCAGGGCCTGCTGGTACTCCACGACGCGCTGACCCTGGTGCGCGTGCCATGCCGACTCGCCGTGCACGTGGGGGGCGAGCACCGATCGTCTGGCCTGCTTGAGCTGGAGGAAGACGACATCGCTCGGACTGCTGCCCTCCAGCAGTGCGACGTACGCGCGTAGTCCGACGCTGCCGACCCCGACGACCTTGTGCACGAAGTCGATGAGCGTGTAACCGCCGAGCACCCGGCGCCAATGCGGGGCGAGCGTGGCCAGGTAGTCATCGAGTCCGCCCGCGAGCAGCTCGGCCTCCTCGTCGTCGAGGTGGGTGATCAGGGGCGGCTCCTGCACGATGCGCCGGCCCGCGCCCTCGGTGGTCGTGAACCGGGGCAGGGCCCGGTCGCTGGTGCGGCCCTGGGCCCGGTGCGCGGCCCGTTCGATCTGCGCCTGCAGCGAGGCGTCGGCCGCGGCGTCCTGGAGGCGGTCGAGGTCGAGCCGTTCGTAGGAGCGGGCCAGCAGAGGTTGGGAGGCCAGCCACCGCATCTGGTTGCGGTAGGCCGCCGAGCACGACTCGACGGCCGTGGCGCAGTGCTGCTCGCTCTGGCCGTTCTGTCGGCTCGCCACCCAGATGCTGGCGACCAGGCGGCGCAGGTCCCACTCCCAACCTCCGGGGTGGGCCTCGTCGAAGTCGTTGAGGTCGAGCACGAGGTCGCGCTCGGGAGAGGCGTAGAAGCCGAAGTTGCCGAAGTGGGCGTCGCCGCAGATGACGGGCGAGATGCCCGTGGCAGGCAGGTGGGCGAGGTCCTCGGCCATCACCACCGCACTGCCGCGCAGGAAGCCGTACGGGGAGGCCGTCATGCGTTCGACCCGGGTGGCGACCAGCTCCCTGCGCCGACCGCGGTGCGACTCGGTGATCTGGTCGACGATGTCGGGCCGGTCAGCCGGCTCCGCCCACTGCCCGAGCATCGACCGTGGCACCCGATGGCGCAGGCTGTGTCCGAGTCGGTAGCGCTCCACGCGTGGCGTCGACTTATGCCGCAGTGACGTGTAGGGCTGGCTGTCGACCTCGGGCAGAACAACGTGGATCTGGCCGTGTTCTGCTGGGGCCATCTCGGCGCTCCTGGTGTCGGTGTTCTCGGGTGTCGGTGCCCGTCGAGGCCCGCGTGGCGACAGTCTGTCTGCAGTCGTGCTCACGGTTCGAGCAGCACCGCCCCGGGACCCCGGTTCGCCAAGACGTCCTCGGCGTTGTGCAGGGCACACGACGACAGGCTGAGGCAACCGCAGCCGATGCACGAGTCGAGCTGGTCGCGCAGCTTCTCGAGGCGACGGATCTGCTCCTCGAGCCGCGGTCGCCACGCCTGCGAGAGCCGAGCCCAGTCGCTACTGGTCGGGGTGCGCTCCTCGGGCAGGGTGGCCAGCGCCGCCGCGATCTCCTCGAGCGAGAGCCCCACCCGCTGGGCGGCGCGCACGAACGAGACCCGCCGAATCGTGGCCCGGTCGTACCGGCGCTGGTTGCCGGTGGTGCGCCGGTCCCGGATCAGCCCGAGGTCGCCCCAGTAGCGCAGGGCCGACGTCGCCATGCCGGTGCGTTCGGCGACCTCGCCGATGGTCAAGCCGGTCTGATTCCCCGGCACGTCAGCTGATCCTCGCCTCGGCGAGTCTCGACAGGATCTCGTCGACGGTCTCGTCGGGTGTCTGCTGTGAGCTGTCGAGCCAGAGCCCGATGCGGGGCGTCTTCGTTCTGAGAATGTGGTCGAAGTCCTTGACCGACCACAGGTCGCCATAGCCCACCTTGACCCGTTCCGACTCGCGCTGCATCACGACAGCCACATCGGGTGCGAGCATCACCAGGCTGACAGGTCGTTCGACGAGCTGGTCGACGAACGGCTCGAGGGTGGCGCCGACGAAGAGGTCCTGGACCACCACGGTGAAGCCGGCGGCGACGTAGCGGTTGGCGGTCAGGGCAGCGATGGAGTGGCGTAGCGCCAGCTGTCGATCCGCCTCGGGCTCGGCCTGGGGTGACATGTCGACCCTTCCGGTGACGACGAAGCGCCGGAAGACGTCGCCACGCAGATGCACGGCCCGCGAGAACCGTTCGGCCAACAACTGGCTCACCGTCGACTTTCCGGCCGCCATGACGCCGGTGACCACGATGACCTGCGGCACGTCGAGATCGTGCCTCAGGGCGGCCAACGAACTCACGGGGCCAGCCTATGCCTGCGGAGGCCGTCCGGTTCCAAAGTTCAGGTGACGTTCAAGTTCTGTTCGCACCGGGTGCGCTCGGGCAGCGGCGAACGCCGGCCGCTTAGGCTGGGCGCATGAACGATCTGCATGGCACGGGGACTCGTCCACACGTCGTCGTCCTCGGTGGGGGCTTCGCAGGCCTTGCCACCGTGCGGGCGCTGCGCAAGCAGGACGTCGACGTGACGCTCGTCGACCGGCATCCCTACAACACTTTCCAGCCGTTGCTCTACCAGGTCGCGACGGCGACGCTCAACCCCGGTGACGTCACCTGGTTCCTGCGCTCGGCCCGCTCGAAGCAGGAGAACGTGCGGTTCGTCCAGGGCGACTGTGACGGGGTCGACCACGACGCGCGCACGCTCCGCCTCTCGGGCGGTGAGGTGCTCACCTTCGACCATCTCGTCATCGCCACCGGAGTCGCGGCCAACTATTTCGGCACGCCGGGTGCGCAGCAGTTCGCGAGGCCGCTCTACACCCGCAACCAGGCCCTCGCCGTGCGCGACGCGGTCTTCTCGGGTCTGGAGGAGGCGGCAGTCAACCGGGACTACGACAACATCCGGGTCGTCGTCGTCGGTGGCGGCCCGACCGGCGTCGAGACCGCGGGCGCGCTCGCCGAGATGCGTAACAAGGACATTCCCGTGCTCTACCCCGAGCTCGACCCGACGAAGGTTCACGTCACGCTGGTCGAGATGTCACCAGAGCTGCTCGCGCCCTTTGAACAAGGCAGCCGCGACTATGCCCTCAAGTCCCTTCGCCGTCGCGGCGTCGACCTGCGTCTGTCGACGAAGGTGAACGAGGTGCGCGCCGACGGGGTCGTCGTCGGTGACGACAACGAGTTCGTGCCGGCGGGCGTCG
Organism: Terracoccus sp.; assembly: GCA_040007275.1. Lineage (GTDB taxonomy): Bacteria > Actinomycetota > Actinomycetes > Actinomycetales > Dermatophilaceae > DSM-29435. The sequence continues at coordinate 667 of JBDTVJ010000058.1, read as the reverse complement.
TGATCTGGGCCAGTGGGGTCACGGCGCCGGATGCGGTGTCGACCTGGGGGGTGCCGCAGGGGCGCGGGCACCGCATCATGGTCGACGACCGTCAACGGGTGCAGGGCCTCGACGGGGTCTACGCGGTGGGTGACATCTCCGTGGCAGACGGGGACGCGGCCCTGCCGCAGCTGGCCCAGCCGGCGATCCAGCAGGGCAAGTACGTCGGCCGCCTCATCGCTGACGGCCTCCGGGGCGAGACGCCCGAGCCCTTCACCTACTCCGACAAGGGCATCCTCGCCACCATCGGTCGGGCCTCCGCCGTGGCCGAGGTCACGGGGATACCACGCCTGCAGGGCTTCCCGGCCTGGATGGTGTGGAACGGCGTGCACATCGTCACGCTGCTCGGCAACCGCAACCGGGTCGCCGCCATGGTCAACCTCGGCGCCAAGTACCTGGCGTGGGGCCGGAGCCACAACGCGATCGTCGGTGACACCAAGCCGCCGCAGCTGCACGCGCGGGAGCCGCGGGAGTCCCGAGACGTCTGAGACCTCTCGGGCCGCCCCGACGGGTTGGCTCAGGCGGCGTGCGCTCAGCAGGGTCGGTTCAAGCGGGTTGGCTCACGCGTAGGCTTCGACCTCGTCGGGAGTGGCTCGCCGCACCACGACCCGGGTCCAGGCCCCGACGT
>JBDTVJ010000057.1:0-20757 GCA_040007275.1 Terracoccus sp. | reverse complement strand
CCTGCTTCCTTCACGACACGCCGCGACAACCACGCCTATCCGCGGAATCTCTAAGAGCAGAAGCCTCCCCATGACCAGCATCGCTCCCATTCACCCCCGGGAAGTCCTGCTCGAGGAGTTCCTCGACCCACTCGGGGTCACCCAGCACCACCTGGCCGTCTCCATCGGCGTGCCCCCCCACGGCGGATCAACGAGATCGTGCACGGCAAGCGCCGCATCACCGCCGACACCGCCCTGCACCTAGCGCGATACTTCGCCACCACCGACCGGTTCTGGCTCAACCTGCAGACCCGTTACGACCTTGAGATCGAGAAGGACAACCTCGGCGGCGTACTCGAGCAGATCCAGCCGCTACAGAGCGCCTGAGTCGCCCGTCTCAAGAGCGGCATGAGGGGATGTACAGGCACCTGGCCCAATCGCGGCAGTTAGACACTTGTGGTGGGGCCGGTGTCTGGCCAGGTGCGGTTCGCTGAAATCCGCCCACTCCTGGACCATGCTGACGAGCTTGGCCCGGGGGCCAGCAGTCGGTCAACAAGTCGCGGACTGGGTTCGACGTCGCAGCCGTCAAGGCCACCGACCGGGGGAAGTACCTCTGCCGCCCTGCAGGCAGGCCTTGGTACGCCGACGGGGGTCACCAGGGACGACCGGGACACCGAGACGGGGTGCGGCGAGGGCCTGCTGTGCTTCGCCGACAGCTCGACGCGCCCGGTAGTTTCCTAGGCAGCCACAGCGTCTACGTCGACTCGGCCACGGTCCGCGAGGCGATCGCCACCAGCCCGCTCGGCTCTGCGCGCCCAAAACCTTCCAGGATGGCAGCCGCTACTCTCAACTGGACGAGACAACGTATCGCGCCGGAACGTCAACGGAACCCATGGGAGGGCTACCAGATGACGAAGGCCGACGCCGCGAACGGGATCGAACTTTCACGGGCCTACTGGGAGCAGGTGGTCGCGCCGATCGTGCTCGAACGCTGGCCCAGCATGCCGCACGCGGCGGCCCGGCTCGGCCACGGTTCTGACGTGCTCGACCTCGACGACGAGATGTCACGAGACCACGACTGGGGACTGAGGCTCAACCTGTTCGTTCCGCCGGAGATGACCACAGAGGTGGACGCGGCCCTCGCGGCCTCGCTTCCGGACCGGTTCGCCGAACGACCAACACGCTTCACCATGGCCTCGGACGCAACCGTGCGCCACCGGGTCGCGGTCGCCGACGTGAGGCGTTTCACCACCTCGACTCTGGGCGTCAACGCCTGGCGCGATCTCACGGTCGATGAGTGGCTCTCGGTGACGGGGCAGGGTGTGCTGGAGGTCACGGCCGGCGCGGTCTTCGTGGACACGAACGGCGAGCTCAGCGGCATCCGGCATCGACTGCGCTGGTACCCCGACGACGTCTGGCGTTACGTCGTAGCGGTCGACTGGGCCCGCCTCGAGCAGGAACTGCCTTTCGTCGGGCGGACGGGTGGGCGGGGAGACGACCTCGGTTCACGGGTGTTGGCCGCTCGGCTGGCCGGGATCGTCATGCACCTGGGGTTTCTGCTGGAGCGGCGCTGGCCGCCGTACTCGAAGTGGATCGGCACGGTGTTCGCGACGCTTCAGCCAGGCGAAGAGGTGACCCCGCTGTTGGGCCGGGCGCTGGCCGCCGACGACTGGCGGGAACGAGAGGCTGCCCTCGTGGAGGGCGTACGGTACCTCGCGCTGCGCCAACGAGATGTCGGCCTGCCCGACGTCGGTGACCCGGTGGGCCGCTTCTACGACCGCCCGGCTTACGGTATCCGCCCTGAGGTCATCGAGGCCGTGACGGCGAGCATCGTCTCCGCGCGGGTGCGCGATCGCCCGTACGGAATGGGCTCGACGGAGCAGCGCAGCCACAATGTCAACGTGCTCCTCGACGCGGCTGGTCGCGCGGGCGTCAGGTCGTCTGCGAGCTGACCTTGAGAACGTCGGTGAGCTTCGAGTGCGCGTCAGTGGTGATGCCGTCGAAATCCTCCGGGTAGGCGTTGATGAAGCTGAGTGAGAGGACGACGTCACCGACCGGTGCCCAGAGGAAGGTCACCTCGAGCCCGTCGAGCGCACCCCCGTTGGCCGTCAGACGTAGGGCGAAGGGTTTCCCACCGACCTTGGGGGCGCTGACCTGGCTGATCGTCATCTTTGAAGAGCCCTGCCCCGGGAAACGCAGTGTCACCGCGCTGCAGCCGGTCGCGGACGTCCTGATCCTCTGCACGGTGGCGGTCGCGGCACCGGTCGATCCGAGCGCGTCGATGCGCTGGCTGACGAACGGGCCGTCCGCGCCGGCGCTGAAGTTGGTCTCGGCCGTGGCCCGGCTCCCGGCGAGGGTGTTGGTGTTGAGGAGCGCGTTCAGGCCCTTACAACGGGGGTTGCTCGATGACGAGGCGGGCTGGTCGCCGCCGCTGGCGGAAGACGTCGCGACCGACCAGCCCGAGGGCAGGTCGTCGACGCCGATGAGCGCCCTCTTGAGGTCCCTGGCGGTTCGAGGTGGCGCGGCTACCGCTGCCGTGGTGGAGGTCGCGGGGGAGGCCGGTGTGGGGGTCGGGCTCGGCCCGGTTGTGTCCCCGGTCGACGCGGTCGACGCGGTCGACGTGGTCGGCGTCGTGGGCCCGCTCGGAGAAGGGCGGAGCGATGTCTGGGCCACTGCGGTCGGCGAGGAACCGGAGGCTGCCTCGGGCGAGCCGCTGCAGGCGGTGGACAAGAGCGCGGCCAGAGCCAGCACGCTGATGCGGGTCAGGCCGCGAGAGGTGGTCACCCCCGAAATATATGCCACGAGTACCGATTTATCCGACTTTCACCCGAGGATGCCGGAGCGTGACGTCAGGGAGAAGTGAGAGGCTGGCTCACACCCGGCTCACGAGAGTCGAGGGTCAGCACGTTCCATACCGCGAGCCGGGCTCGCAGACCAGGAGGAGTCCTTCATGAACAACGGCGTCGGGATCGACAGGGCACTCGTCAAGCGGACGGTCGAGCTCGCGAACGCCAACGTCGATGCTGGCGGAAAGCCCTTCGCCTGCCTCATCGCCAAGGACGGTGCCGTCGTCGTCGAAGCGGCCAACCAGGTGTCGCAGACCGGTGACGTGACGGCGCACGCCGAGATCAGCGCTCTCCGGGCGGCCGCCCTGCAAGGCATCACCGACCTGTCAGGCTACGAGATGTACGTGACCGCCTACCCGTGCCCGATGTGTCTGGGTGCGCTCTACTACGCGACACCCGACCGTGTCGTGTTCGCAGCAACCCGCGAACAGGAGGGCGAGCACTACGACGACGGCAACCGCTACATGAGCCTGTCCACCTTCTACGCGGAGTACAGCAAGCCGATCGACGAGCAGAACCTGCCGCTCGTGCAGGGCGAGACCAACGATCCCACCGAGCCGTTCCGCCGGTGGAGCGCGCTCAACGACTGACGCGCTCGCGCGCGGGCCGGCCGGCATCCCACCCGCCATGATGGGCTGATGGACCTGCTGCAGACTCCGCCCGAGAGCTTCGACCTGCTCACCGACTTCCCGTACGCCGTGAGGCGCTCCCCGGTAACGGCCCCCGACGGTGCGACGGCCGAGATGGCGTGGGTGGAGCACGGGCCCGCCGACGGCCCGGTGGTGGTGCTGCTGCACGGCGAGCCGACGTGGGGCTACCTCTACCGGAGCATGATCCCGGTGCTTGCCGACGGCGGCTGCCGTGTCGTGGTCCCCGACCTCATCGGGTTCGGTCGGTCGGACAAGCCGACCCGGGTCGCCGACCACAGCTTCGCTCGCCACGTCGGCTGGGTGCGGTCGCTGCTCGTCGCTGAGCTGGGACTGTCGGGCGCGACCCTCTTCGGGCAGGACTGGGGCGGCCTGATCGCGTTGCGTCTCACGGCCGAGGAGCCGGGTCTCGTCGGCCGCCTCGTCGCCTCGAACACCGGTCTGCCGACGGGTGACCACGACATGCCGCCGGTCTGGTGGCAGTTTCGTCGCGCCGTCGAGAGCGCCGAGCAGCTCGACGTGGGGCGGCTCGTGGCGAGCGGGTGCGTGCAGCCGCTGTCGGTGCGCGAGCGCGCCGCCTACGACGCGCCCTTCCCGGACGAGAGCTTCAAGGCTGGGCCGCGGGCGATGCCGCTCATCGTGCCGACCCGGCCCGACGACCCGGCGACCGAGGCCAACCGTGCTGCGTGGCGCGTGCTCGGCCGCCTCGAGCTTCCCGTGCTGCTCGCCTTCTCCGACTCCGACCCGATCACCGCGCCGATGCGGCCGGTGCTGGAGCGACAGTTGCCGGGCGCGGCGGGCCGAGAGCACCCGACCATCGTCGGCGCCGGCCACTTTCTGCAAGAGGATGCCGGCCCGGTGCTGGCCGAGCACGTGCTCGCGTTCGTGCGCACCACCTGACCCCAGCAGTCACCGCACCACACCGAGTAACCGTCAGCCCTCGGCGACTGCAGTCACGGGTAGTTGACGGTTTCTCGGTGTGTTGCCCAAGAGTGGGAGGAAGGCGGGTGGCCGAACCCGCGCGGTGGCGGGTACGCGCGCACCTCACTCAGGTGACGGCCCCGCGCTCGGCGAACTCGGGGCGTTCGAACTCTCGCCCGTCGAGCACGGCACGGACATGCTCGGCGGCGTGAACGGCATCCGCGTGCGTGACGTAGAGCGGGGCGAAGCCGAGACGGATGATGTCGGGCTCGCGGAAGTCGCCGATCACACCGCGGGCGATGAGCGCCGAGACCACCGCGAACGCGTCGGGATGGCGCAGCGAGACTTGAGAGCCCCGCCGGTCGGCGTCGCGCGGCGTGGCGAGGGGCAGGTCGACACCGAGCGCGCCGAGCGCCGCGATGAAGGTGCCGGTCACCGACAGCGACTGGGCGCGAACGTCGGCGGGTGAGAGTCCCTCGAAGGCGGTGAGGGCCGCCTCGAGCGCCAACAGTGAGATGAGTGGCGGGGTGCCGACCCGGCCCCGGGTGATGCCGGGAGCCGGCTCGTAGCTCGGGCCCATCTCGAACGGCCGGGCGTGACCGTGCCACCCGGTGAGCGGCTGGTCGAAGTCGTCGAGGTGGCGCGCGGCGACGTAGAGGAACGCAGGGGCGCCCGGACCACCGTTGAGGTACTTGTAGCCGCAACCGACTGCGAGGTCGGCCTGCCCTGCGTCGAGGTCGACCTCCATCGCCCCGGCCGAGTGGCACAGGTCCCAGCAGATCAGCCCGCCGACGGCGTGGACGGCCTCGGTGAGGGCCACGAGGTCCCATTTCTCACCCGTGCGGTAGTCGACCTGCGAGTACGAGGCGAGGGCGAGGTCGTCGCCCGCCTCCGCGATCGCCGCGAGCGCCTCGTCGGGGTGCACCCGACGCACCTCGACGCCGGCGAGGCGGGCCGCGGCATCCGTGATGTAGAGGTCGGTCGGGAACGAGTCGGGGTCGGTGAGCACGACCCGGCGGCCGGGGCGCAACCGGGCGGCGCCGACGATGGCCTTGAAAAGGTTGATGGAGGTCGAGTCGGTGACCACGACCTGCCCCGGGGCTGCTCCGACCAACCGGCCGACCTGGTCACCGACGCGGGTCTGGGCGCCCCACCAGTCCTCGTCGTTCCACGAGCGGATCAGCTGCTCACCCCACTGCCGCGTGACGACGTCGGCCACGACCGGCGGCACTGCCTTGGGCAGTGCACCCAGCGAGTTGCCGTCGAGGTAGATGACGCCCTCGGGGAGGGTGAAGAGCTCGCGGGTGGCACGCAGGGGCGCAGCGGTATCGCGGGCGGCGGCCTCGGCCAGCAGCTCGTCGAGAGGGGCGGCAGTCATGACCGCAAGATATCGCGTTCGCCGCCGGCCTGGTCCGAGGGCGGATCACGCGGCGGATCAGACTGCAGATGGGGTTGTCAGAACGACCTCGAACGCCGCCTGATCTGCCGACTGATGCGGCGTCACAGGTGGCGTTCGGATGCCGTCCGGGCCCACCTATGCTCGAAGGGTGACCAGCAGACCCGTCCCCCGCATCGGGGTGCTCGCCGTGCAGGGTGACGTGCGCGAGCACCTGGCCGCCCTCACCGATCTGGGCGCCACCGCGGTCATCGTGCGACGGCCCGAAGAAGTCGAGCGAATCGACGGGCTCGTCATCCCGGGCGGGGAGTCGACCGTGATCGACAAGCTGCTCCGCGCGTTCGGGCTGCAGACCCCTCTGCGCGAGCGCATCGCCGCGGGGATGCCGGTCTACGGCTCGTGCGCGGGACTGATTCTGCTCGCTGACCGCATCGCTGACGCCCGCCCCGACCAGCAGACGCTCGGCGGCCTCGACATCACGGTGCGGCGCAACGCGTTCGGTCGGCAGGTCGACTCCTTCGAGCAGGAGATCGACTTCGCCGGTTTCGACTCGCCCGTGCATGCCGTGTTCATCCGCGCGCCGTGGGTCGAGCAGACCGGCCCCACCGTCGAGGTGCTGGCCCGCGTGGGGGAGGGGCCCGCCGCCGGTAGGATCGTCGCGGTTCGGCAGGGCAACCTGATGGCGACCTCGTTCCACCCCGAGGTGGGCAGCGACCGCCGCATCCATGCCGAGTTCGTCACGATCACCTCGAACGCGAAGGAATCCGTATGAGCGGCCACTCCAAATGGGCGACCACGAAGCACAAGAAGGCCATCGTCGACGCCAGACGCGGCAAGCTCTTCGCCAAGCTCATCAAGAACATCGAGGTCGCGGCCCGTCAGGGTGGCGGTGACCTGGTCGGCAACCCGACCCTCTACGACGCCGTGCAGAAGGCGAAGAAGACCTCGGTGCCCAACGACAACATCGACCGGGCCGTCAAACGTGGCTCGGGGGTCGAGGCCGGCGGCTCCGACTGGCAGAACATCACCTACGAGGGCTATGCCCCCGGTGGCGTCGCGGTGCTCATCGAGTGCCTCACCGACAACCGCAACCGCGCTGCCGCCGAGGTGCGCATCGCCCTGACCCGCAACGGTGGGCAGCTCGCCGATCCGGGTTCGGTGTCGTACGTCTTCACCCGCAAGGGTGTCGTGATCGTGCCGAAGGAACAGAGCAACGGCGAGGCCACCGAGGACTCCATCCTGGAGGTCGTGCTCGACGCCGGGGCCGAGGAGGTCAACGACAACGGTGAGTCGTGGGAGATCGTCTCGGAGGCCACCGACTTCGTCGCCGTGCGCCAAGCCATCCAGGATGCCGGTATCGACTACGACTCGGCCGAGGCCTCGTTCGTACCGAACCTGCAGGTGCCGCTCGACCTCGACGGCGCCCGCAAGATGATCCGGGTCATCGACGCGCTCGAGGACAGCGACGACGTGCAGAACGTCTATGTCAACGGCGACGTGCCCGATGAGGTGCTGGCCCAGCTCGGCGACGACGACGACGAGTAGACCGGCTGAGCCAAGGCTCGAGGATCGACCGAGCGCCAGCGAGGGAGGACCGGAGGGTCGGTTCGGCTCGGCCGGTCAGAAGACACCGGCTGAGCCAAGGCTCGAGGATCGACCGAGGAGAAGTGACCGGCGCGCCTCCGACGTCGAGGCGGCGGGTTCGTTACCGTTGAGCCGAACACCTGTTCGGTCGGTCAAACGACTCGCGCAGCCAGACCCGTCCGAGCTCGACAGGAGGCATGCCGTGCGTGTGCTCGCCGTCGACCCGGGTCTGACCCGGTGCGGGGTGGGCGTCGTCGACGGCCTGCCCGGTCGCCGGCTCACGCTTGTCGAGGTCGGTGTCATCCGCACGCCCTCGAGCGACTCGACGCCTCGGCGCCTGGTGGCGCTTGAAGACGCGTTGCGGTTGTGGTTCGACCGGCATCACCCCGAGTCGGTGGCCATCGAGCGTGTCTTCGCGGACACCAACGTCTCGACCGTCATGGGCACCGCGCAGGTCATGGGGATCGTCATGCTCATCGCCGAGCGTCGGGGCCTACCCGTGACCCTGCACACTCCCACCGAGGTCAAGGCGGCCGTCAGCGGCAACGGGCGGGCCGACAAGGCCCAGGTCACCACCATGGTCACGCGCCTGCTCCACCTCGACCATGCCCCCAAGCCGGCGGATGCCGCTGACGCCCTCGCACTCGCGATCTGCCACGTCTGGCGTGGTGGCACCCAGAACCGTCTCGCCGAAGCAGCCGCCGCCCAGGCTGACCGGCCCAGCCGCATCCCCAGGCGCGTCCCACGCACCCCGACGAAGGCCACTCTCCGATGATCGCGTCATTGTCCGGCACCGTGCTCAAGGTGGGGCTCGACTCCCTCGTGATCGGGGTGGGCGGGGTCGGCATGCTGGTGCACACCACGCCGGCCACCGCCACCTCGGTCCGCGTCGGCCAGCCGGCTGAGCTCGCCACCACGCTCGTCGTCCGCGAAGACTCCCTCACCCTCTACGGCTTCGCCAACGACGCCGAGAAGCACGTCTTCGAGACGGTACAGACGGTCTCGGGCGTCGGCCCTCGGCTCGCTCTCGCGCTGCTGGCCGTGCTCTCACCGGATGCCGTGCGCCTGGCCCTCGGCAGCGGTGACCTGGTCACCCTGATGAAGGTGCCCGGCATCGGCAAGAAGGGGGCCGAGCGACTGGTGCTCGAGCTGCGCGACAAGCTCGGCGCACTACCCGGTGCTGCTGACGCGGCGGTGCCGCAGCCGAAACCGCAGCAGGAGCAGTGGCGCGAGCAGGTGCGCGAGGCCCTGGTCGGCCTTGGCTGGACGGTGCGACAGGCAGATGTCGCGCTCGACAAGGTGGCCCCGAGGGCGGCCGAGGGAGCCGGGGTCTCGGCGCTGCTGCGTGCTGCGCTGCAGGAGCTGGGCCGGTGACGGGCGCCCGCGAAGCCGGGCGGTTCGGCGGTCCCGAGGGGCCCGACACCTGGCACGACGGCTCGTTCGAGGCCACGGCCCGCATCGTCGACGCGAGCACCGACCGCGCCGACGACGACGAGCGGTACGTCGAGGCGGCGCTGCGGCCGAAACGGCTCGACGACTTTCCCGGCCAGACCCGGGTGCGCGACCAGCTGGGGCTCGTGCTTGAGGCCGCCAAGCGCCGGGGCACCCCGCCTGACCACGTGCTGCTATCGGGCCCGCCCGGCCTCGGGAAGACGAGTCTGGCCATGATCGTGGCCAGCGAGCTCGAACAGCCGATCCGCATCACCTCCGGCCCGGCGATCCAGCACGCGGGAGACCTCGCCTCGGTGCTGTCCTCGCTCGCCGAGGGTGAGGTGCTCTTCCTCGACGAGATCCACCGCATGTCGCGTGGAGCGGAGGAGATGCTCTACCTCGCCATGGAGGACTTCCGCGTCGACGTCATCATCGGCAAGGGGCCCGGCGCCACCGCGATCCCGCTCGAGCTGCCGCCCTTCACCGTCGTCGGCGCCACGACTCGGGCGGGGCTGCTGCCACCACCGCTTCGTGACCGCTTCGGCTTCACCGGCCACCTCGACTTCTACGCCCCTTCCGACCTCGTGACGATCTTGCATCGATCCGCCAGACTGCTCCGGCTGGAGGCCGACGACGACGGCATCGCCGAGATCTCGGTGCGCTCGCGTGGCACACCGCGCATCGCCAACCGCCTGCTGCGACGGGTTCGCGACTGGGCCCAGGTGCACGGCGAGCACAAGGTGACCCACGCGGCGGCCCGGGAGGCCTTGGCCCTCTTTGACGTCGACGAGCGCGGCCTCGACCGCCTCGACCGAGCCGTGCTCGACGCCCTCTGTCGCCGCTTCAACGGGGGCCCGGTCGGCCTGTCGACGCTGGCGGTGGCGGTGGGGGAGGAGCCCGACACTGTCGAGACGGTGGCCGAGCCCTTCCTCGTGCGGGAGGGCTTCATGGTGCGCACCCCCCGGGGGAGGGCGGCCTCCGCCCTGGCCTGGCGCCACCTGGGGCTCACGCCGCCGCTCGACACGCAGGGAGGGTGGGTTTCAACCCTTCCGCTCGACGAGGTGGGCGGGGGCCGGTTCGAGTCGTGAGACCCGCCGATCCGCGCCGCCGTGGCGGTGCCGTTCTGACAAATGGCGCGGGCACCCGTAGACTCCCTCCGGCACCCCCCGGCCGCTACTGCGGCACCTTCCGGTGCCCTCGGTCGTTGATGCGAGCAGCCCAGCGATCTCTGGTCATCGGGAAGCCGCGGCACCTCGCCAGCCCGACTCCCGCAGCGTGTCTGCGTCGGCACGAGCCTCAGTACGAACCTCAGAACAAACACAAAGGAATGCCTGATGGAAGCCGTCATCCTGATCCTGCCGTTGCTGTTGCTCGGCTGGCTCTTCCTGACCTCGAGCCGTCGCCAGAAGCAGGTGCGGGCTTTCGCAGCGGCGCTCAACGTCGGCGACAAGATCGTCACCTCGTCTGGGATGTTCGGCACCATCCGGCACATGGACGACAGCAGCGCGTGGCTCGAGGTGGCTGAAGGCGTCACCATCCGGGTCGACCGGCGCGCGGTGGCCATGAAGCAGACCGAGACCCCCAGCGCCGTGACCGAAGCCCACACGAGCGAGCCGATCGCCGACGACTCCAACGGCGAAGGACCCTTCGGGAACCGCGCCGCTGGTCTGTGAGGCCTGCCCGTGGCTGGTAGCTCCACCAAACGCGTCGCCACTCGCAGCCTGGCGCTGCTCGTGGCGATCCTCATCGGCCTCGGGGCTCTCACCGGCGGTCTTGCTCTGTGGGGCGGCGCGCAGCTGACCCCACGTCTTGGCCTCGACCTCGAGGGCGGCACCGAGATCGTGCTCAACCCCGTGCTGGTGGGCAACCAGCAGGTCAGTCCCGGTCAGATCGACCAGGCCGTCGACATCATCCGTCAGCGCATCGACGCGAACGGGGTCGCCGAGGCCGAGATCTCCACCCTCGGCGGGCAGAACATCGTCGTCGCCATCCCGGGCACGCCCACCCCGGAGCAGCTCCAGGCGATCCGGAAACCCTCCCAGCTCAGCTTCCGCGCCGTCTTCGTCGAAGCCGCTGGCAACATCCCCACCAACGTGGCCCCTCCGGCCACCTCTCCGACAACGCCCTCGAGCGGCACGCCCTCGAGCGGCACGCCCTCGAGTGGCACGCCCTCGGGAACGGCGAAGACCCCAGCGGCATCCGGCACGGCGACGGGGGCCAGTGGAACGCCGGCACCGAACTCGACGGCCGCGAACGCGGTCGTTCCCGACGTCTTCCGGGCCGCAACCACCCCGGCCACCCCCACCGCAACCGGCACAGCAACGGTCACCCCGACCCCCGTCGCCTCGGCGCCCGTCGCGACGGCGCCAACTCCCCAGCCCACCGCTCCGACGGCGGCGCAAGCGGCAGCCGCGATCGAAGCGCAGGTCACCACGTCGCTCATCGGGATGGGGTTTGACAAGGCGAAGGCTCCCGCCGCCGCCAAGCAGGTCGCTGGGCAGTACGCGGCCCTCGACTGCACCAAATCCGGCGCAGTCGACCAGATCGTCGACGATCCCGCCCTGCCCATCGCCACCTGTGGTGAGGACCGGGTCACGAAGTACGTGCTCGGCCCCGTCGAGATCAAGGGCAGCGAGATCTCCGACGCGTCCAGCGGCTTCCAGGCCGGGCCGAACGGCCAGCCGACGTCGATCGTCGAGGTCTCGCTGACGTTCAACTCCACCGGTGCGAAGAAGTTCGCTGAGGTGACCAAGCGACTCTTCGACATGAAGGGCCAGCCGCCGCTCGACCAGTTCGCCATCGTGCTCGACAAGGTCGTCATCTCGGCTCCTCGGTCTCAGGCCGCGATCCCCGACGGTCGAGCGTCGATCACCGGGTCGTTCACCACCGACTCGGCCAAGGCCCTGGCCCAGCAACTGAAGTTCGGGGCCCTGCCGATCTCGTTCGCGCTGCAGACACAGGACGACATCACCCCGCAGCTCGGGGCCGAGCAGCTGGGGCTGGGTCTGTTGGCCGGCGCGATCGGGCTGCTGCTCGTCCTCGTCTACTCGCTCTTCCAGTACCGCGCCCTGGGTCTGGTCACGGTCGTCTCGCTCGTCGTGGCCGCGACCCTGAGCTACCTCGCGGTGACGGCGCTCGGCACCCTGGTGGGGTTCCGGCTCACGATGGCCGGGGTCACCGGACTGATCGTGGCCATCGGCGTCACGGCCGACAGCTTCATCGTCTACTTCGAGCGCATTCGTGACGAGGTGCGAGACGGCCGGCCCCTGGTCGCCGCCGTGGAAGCCGGGTGGAAACGCGCCCGGCGTACCATCATCGCGGCCGACGCCGTCAACTTCATCGCGGCCGCCGTGCTCTACTTCCTCGCCTCGAGCAACGTGCGCGGCTTCGCCTTCACCCTCGGCCTGACCACGCTCATCGACCTCCTCGTCGTGGTGCTCTTCACCCACCCGATGGTGCAGCTGCTGGCCCGCACGGAGTTCTTCGGCAACGGCCACAAGTGGTCGGGGCTCGACCCCGAGCGTCTCGGCGCCAAGGAGAGCCCCCGCTACCGCGGCCGGGGCCAGTTCGGCACAGGACCACGGCCGGTCGCACCCGTCTCGACGGGCGCCACCGGTTTCATCGCGGGGAAGGCCAAGCCATGATCAACTTCGCGCAGGTCGGCAACGACCTTTACACCGGCAAACGGTCGGTCGCCTTCATCAAACGGCAGAAGACCTGGTACGCCATGTCGGCGGTGCTCATCGCCCTCGCCCTCGTCGGCATCTTCGCTCGCGGCCTGAACTTCGGCATCGAGTTCAGCGGCGGCTCCGAGTTCCGGGTCTCGGGAGTGACCAACACCCAGAACTATGAGCAGCGCGCTCAGAAGGCCGCCACGGAGGCCGGCATCAGCGGGAACGTCGAGTCGACGGTCATCGGCCAGAGCACGGTGCGCGTGCAGACCGAGTCGGCCAGCGAACGCACCCAGGCTGCGAAGGCGTCGCTGGGCAGTGCCTTCGGCGTCGCTCCCACGGCCGTCAGCGCCTCGCTGATCGGTCCCAGCTGGGGGGAGTCGGTCAGCAAGCAGGCCATCCAGGGCCTGGTCGTCTTTCTCATCCTTGTCACCATCGTCATGGCGCTCTACTTCCGAACGTGGAAGATGGCGGTGGCCGGCCTGGTCGCACTGCTGCACGACCTCGTCGTCACGGTCGGCATCTACGCCCTGTTCGGGTTCGAGATCACGCCGTCGTCGATGATCGGCTTCCTGACCATCCTCGGCTACTCGCTCTACGACACGGTCGTGGTGTTCGACAAGGTGCGAGAGAACACGGCCGACGCGTTCGCCACCAAACGGATGACCTACTCGGAGGCCGCCAACCTCGCGGTCAACCAGACCCTGGTGCGTTCGATCAACACCACAGTGGTGGCGTTGCTGCCGATCGCCGCGGTGCTTGTCGTCGGCTTCACCCTGCTCGGGCCGGGCACCCTGCTCGACCTCTCGCTGGCCCTGTTTATCGGGATCGGGGTCGGCGCCTACTCCTCGATCTTCATTGCGACGCCCCTGCTGGTCGATCTGCGCCGAGGTGAGAAGGCTGTGGTAGAGCTCGAGCAGTACGTGGCCAAGCACGGCGCGCGGCAGGCGGCCAGAGTGGGAGGGCTCGAAGGCCCTCCCGCGCCAGTACGGGTCGGAGCTGATGTGAGCGGTGCGGCATCCGTGCCTGCGGATCACACCGGAGCCGCCGGTCTCGAGTCTCGCCCCGTGCACAAGTACGCGCAGGCCGGCCCCCGCAACCAGCCCAAGCGGCCGCCGAAGTCGAAGCGCTGAACGACACATGAACGACCCGACCAAGACGAGGAGTACCGAGGGGTACACCGCCCGCACCGGCGACGGCCGGGTCGAGTCGGTGGCTGAGATGGTCTCGAGCCGGTTGCGCGACATCCCCGACTTCCCGCAGCCGGGCGTGCTGTTCAAGGACTTCACCCCGTTGCTCGCCGACGGCCCCGCGTTCGCCAGGTTGGTGCGTGACACCGCGGGTCGCTACGACGGGTTGGTCGACGTCGTCGTCGGTATCGAGGCGCGCGGCTTCGTGCTCGCCGCGGCCGTCGCCTACGAGCTCGGTCTCGGGATGGTGCTCGTGCGCAAGGCCGGCAAGCTGCCCGGTGAGGTGCTCAAGGAGAGCTACGCCCTGGAGTACGGCACCGCCGAGATCGAGGTGGACACCCACGCGTTCCCGCCCGGTCAACGCGTGCTCGTGCTCGACGACGTGCTTGCCACCGGGGGAACGGCGCATGCCTGTTGTCTTCTCATCGAGCGCGCGGGAGCAACGGTGGCCGCCGTCGAGGTGGTGCTGGAACTGGGGTTCCTCGGGGGCCGAGACCGCCTCCGGGGCCGCGTCGTGAACGCGGTGCTGACCCTCTAAAACCGGCTGGGCTGGCGGTCACGAGCAGTTACTCGACTGAAGTCACGGCCGCGTGCCGCGACCTGCCCTTCGGGAGACACCCACCCCCCTGAAGTAGCGCCTCGTGCCCACCAAGCCCATCCTGTCGTCACGTCCGGCCCGCGTCGGCGCCATCGTCGTCACGGTCGCAGCGCTCCTTTCGGGGGCGAGGACCATGTCAGCGTCAGCGGCATCCCCCTTGTCGGCCGGCCACGAAGCCCCGAAGCCCCGAAGCCCACCGTCGTGCTGGTGCACGGGGCCTGGGCCGACAGCTCCAGCTGGAACGCCGTCGTGCGCCGACTGATCCATGACGGGTACCCCGTGACTGCCTTCGCGACACCGTTGCAGAGTCTGTCGGGCGACTCCAGCGCGCTGCGCGACCTGCTTGCCTCGATCTCCGGCCCCGTTGTTCTCGTCGGTCACTCCTACGGTTGCCCCGTCATCACCGATGCGGCCGCCGGATCCAGTCAGGTCAAGGCCCTGGTCTACCTCGACGCGTTCGCCCCCGACGAGGGTGAGCCGGCGATCGCCCTGGCCGGCCCCGACTCGGCGCTCAACCTGCCCGGGGTGCTCAACCCGGTTCCGCTGGGTCCCCCCACGCCCACCACCGAGCTGTTCATTGACCAGAAGGTCTTCGTCAAGTAAGTCGCGAACGACCTCCCGCGCCGGCGCGGGCAGGTGCTGGCCGCGACCCAGCGTCCGGTCACCTTCGCAGCCCTGACCGAGCCGTCCACGGTCCCCGCATGGAAGACGATCCCGTCGTGGTACGAGATCGGCACGCTCGACAAGGTTCTCCCTCCTGCTGTTCAGCGGTCGATGGCCAGCCGGGCCGGCGCCCACATCAGTACGGTGCGCAGTGGCCACCTACCCATGGTCTCGGTCCCCACGGTGGTCACCTTGTTGATCGAGCGGGCCGCGAGGTCATGAGCTCGACCTGAATGGCCGAGTGGGTCGCGTGTCGGGATGGGGTGTGCTGGTGGGGTGTGTTCCGGTGTGATCACGGCGGCACCCGTCCGACCTCCGGCCGTGGTATCAGGTGCAGGCCCTAGACTCACGTCATGAGTGAGGACGTGCGGAACGAGCTGTCGACCCCCTCGCGGGTTCGAGCTCGCTTCGCGCGTTTCGGCGCCACCCGGCCGGCGGGCAACCCGGTGCTCGAACCGCTGATGACGGCGGTCCGCCAGGCCCACCCGAAGGCCGACCTGTCGGTGATCGAGCGTGCCTACGAGGTGGCCGAGGCGGCCCACGAAGGTCAGCTGCGTAAGAGCGGTGATGCCTACATCACCCATCCGCTCGCGGTCACCACCATCCTCGCCGAGCTCGGTATGACGCCGCCGACGCTGGCCGCGGCCCTGTTGCACGACACAGTCGAAGACACGGCCTACGCCCTCGATGAGCTGCGGCGTGACTTCGGTGAAGAGATCGCGATGCTCGTCGACGGGGTGACCAAGCTCGACAAGGTCACCTACGGTGAGGCCGCGCAGGCCGAGACCGTGCGCAAGATGGTCATCGCCATGGCCCGTGACATCCGGGTGCTGGTGATCAAGCTCGCCGACCGCCTGCACAACGCTCGCACGTGGCGCTACGTCAGCCCCGAGTCGGCCAAACGCAAGGCCAACGAGACCCTTGAGATCTACGCGCCGCTGGCGCACCGGCTCGGCATGAACACCATCAAGTGGGAGCTCGAGGACCTCAGCTTCATGACCCTCTACCCCAAGGTCTACGACGAGATCGTGCGCCTCGTGGCCGAGCGGGCTCCAGCGCGGGAGCAGTATCTCGCGGGGGTGCGCAGGCAGGTGTCCGACGACCTGACCGCCGCCAAGATCAAAGCCACGGTCACCGGTCGCCCCAAGCACTACTACTCGGTCTACCAGAAGATGATCGTGCGTGGCCGCGACTTCGATGAGATCTATGATCTCGTCGCCGTGCGGGTTCTCGTCGACACCGTGCGCGACTGTTACGCCGCGCTCGGGTCGCTGCACTCCCGCTGGAACCCGGTGCCCGGTCGGTTCAAGGACTACATCGCGATGCCGAAGTTCAACATGTACCAGTCGCTGCACACGACCGTCATCGGGCCGGAGGGTAAGCCGGTCGAGATCCAGATTCGCACCCACACCATGCACCGCCGGGCCGAGTACGGCGTGGCCGCACACTGGAAGTACAAGGACCAGAACGGTGGCGGCGTCGCCCGCCCCGGCGAGATCACCCCGCAGAACGACATGGCTTGGCTGCGGCAGCTGCTCGACTGGCAGCGCGAGACCGAGGACCCCGGTGAGTTCCTCGACTCGCTGCGCTTCGAGATGGGCAGCAGCGAGGTCTACGTGTTCACCCCCAAGGGGGGGGTGGTGGCCCTCCCAGCCGGCGGAACCCCCGTCGACTTCGCCTACGCGGTGCACACCGAGGTCGGGCACCACTGCATCGGCGCCCGGGTCAACGGTCGACTGGTCCCGCTCGAGTCGACCCTCGAGAACGGCGACCTCGTGGAGGTGCTCACCTCCAAGGCCGACGGGGCCGGCCCGAGCCGCGACTGGCTCCAGTTCGTCAAGAGCCCCCGAGCCCGCAACAAGATCAAGGCCTGGTTCTCCAAGGAGCGCCGAGAGGAGGCGATCGACTCCGGCAAGGAGAGCATTGCCAAGGCCCTTCGCAAGCAGAACATGCCATTGCAGCGGCTGATGAGCCACGAGTCGATGACGGCCGTTGCGACCGATCTGCGCTACCACGACATCGAGGCGCTCTATGCCGCCGTGGGCGAGGGCCACGTCTCGGCCCAGCACGTCGTCGGCAAAGTGGTCGCCTCGATGGGCGGGGTCGACGGCGCCACCGAAGACCTGGCCGAGGCCACGGTCCCGAACCGGGGCCGGGCCCGTCGCCACGACGGCGATCCCGGAGTCGTGGTCGTCGGCGCCGCCGACGTGTGGGTCAAGCTGGCCAAGTGTTGCACCCCGGTGCCCGGCGACCCCATCCTCGGTTTCGTCACCCGAGGCAGCGGTGTCTCGGTGCACCGCGTCGACTGCACCAACGCCGACCAGCTGACGGCCAACCCCGACCGCCTCATCGAGGTCGAGTGGGCGCCCAGTTCCGCCAGCGTGTTCCTCGTGCAGCTGCAGGTCGAGGCGCTCGACCGCAACCGACTGCTCAGCGACGTGACGCGCGTACTGAGCGACCAGCACGTCAACATCCTCTCGGCCTCGGTGCAGACCTCGCGGGCTCGGGTCGCCATCTCGCGGTTCACCTTCGAGATGGGTGACCCGGCGCACCTTGACCACGTCATCAAGGCCGTGCGCAGGATCGACGGCGTGTTTGACGTCTACCGGGTCAACGGTGGCAAGTCGACCGCCTGACCCTCCAGTGCGGCATCCCGCTTGCCTAGCTCGACCTCACGATTCCGCGGCCCGGTCACGACTGGCGGTGGGTCGTGGTGTCATCTACCGGTTCTGCGCCAGCCGAGGGCCACGCCCACCCGTGGCCCGCTCACGCTCACCACCTGCCACCCGCGGTGGGGCAACGAGCGATGGCTCATCGTCGTC
This sequence comes from Terracoccus sp., assembly GCA_040007275.1. Lineage (GTDB taxonomy): Bacteria > Actinomycetota > Actinomycetes > Actinomycetales > Dermatophilaceae > DSM-29435. The sequence goes on along the minus strand of JBDTVJ010000057.1, from coordinate 3,009 downwards.
GGCACCCTCTGGGAGGACGCTGGAGGTGTGCCGCTCTGTCGCGGAAGCCGCCTGGCTCGTCGAACTCAGGCGTCGAACTCAGCCGCCGAACTCAGCCACGCCGGCGCGGGCCTGGTCGAGCCAGGCCCGTCTGGCGTCGAGGGCCTCCGTGGCCTTCTTGACCTTCGAGGCGTTGCCCGAGGCTTGGGCCTTGGTCAGGTCGGCCTCAAGGTCAGCGACTGTTCTCTCGAGCTGGTCGACCATGGCCTGTGCACGGGCAGCGGCCTCGGGGTTGCTTGCCTTCCAGCGCTTGTCCTCGGCATCGCGCACGGTCTGCTCGATGCGGCGAAGGGCCTTCTCGATGCGCTCCATGTCGGCCCGGGGCACCTTGCCCGCCGCGTCCCACTTGTCCTGGACGGCGCGAAGCTGGCCCTTGGCCTTCTCGAGGTCGGTCACGGGCAGGATGGCCTGGGCCTCGACGAGCAGAGCCTGCTTGACACTCAGGTTGCCCCTGAAGCCCTCCTCCTCCTGCGCGACCACGGCGTCCTTCGCCGCGAAGAACGAGTCTTGGGCGGCCTTGAACCGCATCCACAGCTTGTCGTCGTCGCTGCGGCTGGCGCGACCGGCTTGACGCCACTCGTCCATGAGCCGCTTGAACGCCCCAGCCGTGGGAGCCCAGTCGGTGCTCGCGGCGAGCTTCTCCGCCTCGTCCACGAGATGCTCCTTGGCCGACTTCGCCTCCGAGTGAGCGGCATCGAGACCGGCGAAGTGCGTTCTGCGCGCCTTGTCGAAGCCGTTGCGGGCCGTACTGAACCGCTGCCACAGGGCCGTCTCCGACTCGCGGTCGAGTCGGGTCGAGGCACGCTGGTGCGCCTTCCAGTCATCGAGCAGCTCGCGCATGCGCGCGCCGCTCGTCTTCCACTGGATGCGGCTCTCGGGCTGCCCCGCGATGGACTCCGCCTCGGCGACGATGGCTTCTCGCTCGACCTTGGCCACGGCCCGCGCCTCCGCGCGGTGCTGCTGCTCGACGACCCGCTTGGCGGCGATACCCGACTGGATCTCGTCGAGCTTGGATGCGAGCGCATCGAGGTCGCCGACGACCGCAGCGTCGTCGGTCTGGGCCTTCAGGGTCTTCAAACCTTCCTGCACGTCCTTCGACGGCACCTCCGGCTGACCGAGACGCTGATCGAGCAGCACCGCCGAAGCAAAGAGCTCGTCGTACTTGCGGGCGAAGTAGGTCAGCGCCTGCTCGGAGCTCGCCCCTGGGTATGACCCGACCTCCTTCTCCTCACCGTCGGGCGTGCGGACGTAGACGACACCCTGCTCGTCGACCCGCCCGAAGGCGGCCGAGGCCGAGTGGTCGGTGGTGATGGTGGGCGGGGCGACCACGGCAGGCGGGTGCGGCGCGGCCTTGGCCAGCGCGGCCGGTGTCGGCACCGGCGGACGCGGCACGGCGCTCGGCTTGGGAGGAGCAGGGGTGGCAGACGACGTGCCGGTCTCGGCTGTTTCGGTCGGCGCCGGAACGACTTCAGGGGTTGGTGCTACCTCGGCGGAGGCTTCGACCGAGGAGCCGGTCTTGGTGGTCACGGAGGCCTCGACGCCCACCGACTGCTCCGTGCCGTCCGGCGCGCCGGGCTCGGGGTCGACGGCATCCGGCACGCTGGTCTCGAGGTCGACGGCATCTGGTCTGGTGGCGTCGGGTTGCGCGTCAGCAGCCTGCGACGCGTCGGGGGCAGGTGCCGCCGCGGGCGCAGGCTCAGCCTCGTCTTCGGTGCCACCGGCCTCGACGATCACTTGGACCTCGGCATCGACAGGCGGCCCGGTGACCTCGATGGTTGCCTCGACCGGTGCTGGCTCGTCGTCGATCTCAGAGTTGGCGGGCTCAGAGTTGGCGGGCTCAGAGGGTGCGGGCTCAGAGTTGGCGGGCTCAGAGGGTGCGGGCTCGGAGGGTGCGGGCTCGGAGTCGGCCGAATCGGACTCGTTGTCAGGCACCGTCGTTCCCTCGACCGTCGCGACCGATTCGACGGCATCCGATAGAGCTGCGTCGGCCCCCTGGTTCAGGGCATCCACCTCGATCGGCTCGTCGGGACCGGTGGTGGTGGTGGTGTTGTCCGTCATTTCTTCTCCGTGACATTCACACTGAGGATGCTGATCGGCGAGACGGGGGGCCCGTCGGCCGGGTTCGCGCCGGTGGCCTTGTTCGCGGCTATCTTCTTGACGATGTCGAGGCCCTTGGTCACCTTGCCGAAGATGGTGTACCCGCCGCCGTCGGTGGGCAGCTTGCTCTGCTCGTAGGTGATGAAGAACTGGCCGCCGTTGCTGTTGGGTTCCTGCGTTCGGGCCATGGCCAGCGAGCCGGCCGGGTAGACACCGTCCTTGGGGGCGTTCTCGATTCCGAACGTGTAGCCGGGGCCGCCCGAGCCGGTTCCGGTGGGGTCGCCGCACTGGAGCACGTAGATGTCCTTGCTCGTTACCCGGTGGCACGGGCTCGGCGCCCAGTAGCCCTCCTTGGCGAGGCTGTTGAAGGAGGCTACGGTCTGCGGGGCCCGGGCCCCGTCGAGCTCGAAGTCGATCTCGCCGCAGGTGGTGGCGACCGTGGCCGTAAACGTCTTGCCAACGGCGCCGGCCTTGTCGGGCACCTTGGTGAACTTCTTCGGCGACGCTTGCAGGGCTGGGGGCTTCTCGCAGCCGGCAGCGAGCTTCTGACCCTCGGCGAGGCCAGCCGCGTTGGTCGCCTGACCTGTCGCCCCTGCCGTAGAGGCGGCGGCCGGCGTCGAGGAGTCGTCGGTGCGGTTGCCGATGAAGTGAGGCACTGCGATGACCGCGGCCACGATGACGATGACGGCGAGGATCACGCCGAAGACCTGCTTGTCGCGGGCAGAGTCGCCCACGGGCGGCTTCTGGGTCTTCTGCGCTGCTTCGTGGCGACGGCGCGCACGAGCGCGTTCCTGCTCTTTGGTCAACGAACCTCTCCTCGAACATGCGGGATCGACCCCGGGCGTCCGGTCAGTTTAGGCAATGTCGACCCGG
>JBDTVJ010000056.1:0-20777 GCA_040007275.1 Terracoccus sp. | reverse complement strand
CCCCACGCCGGCAGCAAGAACGTCGCGAACAGGGTCGAGGCGACCCCGATGAACAACTTGCTCGTGAGCAGCCGGGCCCGTCGAACGGGGGCGATGAGCAGGTAGCGTAACGACGACCAGGACGCCTCCGCCGGCACGGCATCCCCGCAGAAAAGGGCGGCCAGCAGGATGAGCAGCAGCTCGGAAGCGAGGAACACGAGCACGAGGCTGAAGTTCGCGGCTCCGCTCTGGGCGAGGTCGAAGATGCGGCTGCTGGGGCTGCTGCGGTTGGGATTGCCGTTCCGGTCGCCGAACGCGAACGAGGCGACGAGGATCAGCGGAAGGGCAAGCAGGAGGCCGAAGGCCCAGAGGGTGCGGCGCCGACCCCACTGGCGCCGCAGCTCGGCCCGCCACGAGAGCGGCTCACGCACCTGCACGATGGGTTCGCTGGCCGTGCCGGTGATGGCCGGGGCGGACTCGATCACCTCCAGCAGCGCTTCGCCGGGGCGGTGGTCAGCGAGGGGCCGGGAGTCTGGGTTCGGGTCGGCTGCGCCGCCGGTCGAACCGCTCGTCTGCTGGTCTGTCATCGGGCTCTCACCTGCCTCAGTCTCTCGACGAGCGAGGTGCCCTCGTCGTCGGGTTCGCCGCCGGGGGTCGCGGACGCCGATGAGATCACGCCGAGGAAGACCTCCTCGAGGTGACGCCGGCTGCTGACCCCCACGACGGGCAGCCCGGCCGAGACCGCGGCCTGTACGACCGCGACCCGCGACAGCTCGCCCACGACGACGAGCCGGGATGCCGTATCGACCCGCACCTCGTGAATGCCGTCGTGCCGCTCGAGCGCGTGCACCCCGTCTCGCACCAGCGCGGCATCCGCGTTTTCGGGAAGGTCGAGGATCGTTGTGTCGTCGGAGTCGATCAGGTCGGCCACCAGGCCCTGCGTGACGACCCGGCCGGCGTGCATGACCACGACGTGGGTGCAGGTCATCTCGACCTCGGCCAGCATGTGGCTCGAGACCACGACCGTGCGCCCCGTCTCGGCGTAGCGCCGCAGGATCGGGCGCATCGCGGCGATCTGGGGTGGGTCGAGCCCGTTGGTCGGCTCGTCGAGGATAAGCAGCTCGGGCAGCCCGAGCATGGCCTGGGCGATCCCGAGGCGCTGCTTCATGCCGTGGCTGTAGCTCTTCATCGGCCGGTCGACGGCGCCACCGAGAGCAGCGACGTCGAGGGCCTCGTCGAAGTGCGCCTCCTCGGGAGCCCGGCCGGTCGCGGCCCAGTAGGCCTCGAGGTTGGCGCGACCGGTGAGGTGCGGCAGGAATCCAGGCCCCTCGATGAGCGCGCCGACCCGAGCGAGCACGGCCGAGCCCGCCGACACCGACTCGCCCAACACGTGCACCGAACCGGCGTCGGAGGAGATCAGGCCCATGACCATGCGCATGGTCGTGGTCTTGCCGGCACCATTGGGGCCGAGCAGGCCCACCACCTGGCCCTTCTCGGCTCGCCACGACACGTCGTCAACGGCGCGGTGACCGTCGGAGTAGGTCTTGACCAACCCCTCGATCACCAGCGGGATGTCGGCCAGGTCGGGGCGTGAGGGCAGCAGCCGGCGACGCCGCCGGCGCATGAGGAAGCCGCCCAGCGCCAGGAGCAGCAGGGCGCCGAGCGCGGTCATCGCGAGTACGACCTCGGTGTCGACCACGGACACGGCGGCGCCAGGGGCGGCTCCATCGAGCTGCGACACCGGCAACGTCAGGCTGGCACCAGCCTGTACGGCGACCTGGCTCGGCTCGCGTGTGTTGGAGAACGTCGACTCGGTGCTCGTGAGCAGCACCCGGAGCCGGCTGCCCGACGGCAGGTCGTAGGTGGCGCCGGGCAGCGACAGGGTCACCGGCGTCGGCTTTCCGGGGGTCACCGTGAGGCGAAGGGGCGCCACGAGCGGGTTGGCCAGCGTGACCGACGAACCGGTGACCCGCCACACCGACCCGAAGAGCGTCACGTCGGCGGTGTCGGAGGTGATCGTCATCGTCATCGTCGGTGACCCGACCACGGTTCGGGCCTCGGTCAACGGCTCGGTGTCGAAGGCCGCCGACTGCCCGGGCAGAGCCGCGACCTGGTAGGTCGAGAGGCTGATGCCGAGCGCGGCGAGGCCGGGCACCGCGATGATCGAGGCCGGCAACCCGCCGGGCGGGTGCACTAGGGCTCCCTGCTTCTGCGTGAAGCCGACGCCCTGGGTCTGCAGGGTCGTGCCCGACAGGCCGGGGTAGGCCGGCAGGGTGTGCAGCGTGGACGGCTGGCCCGCCCGGGTGGCAGCGATCGGGTAGGTGAACTTCGCCGTGGGCAGGGCCGAGTCGCGCGGTGCCTTGTCGCGGACGTAGTGGTCGAGCCAGGCGTAGGAGGCCTCCGTCTCCTCCGCCTCGTGGGTGCTCGGGGCGTCGTGGCCCCCGTCACTCCAGCGCACGGCGTAGGGGGTGGCGCCGGCATCGAGGGCGGCCACGGTCGCGTCGGCCTGGTCGAGCCCGAAGAGCGAGTCGCCGATGCCCTGGAGGAGCATCGTCGGCGCTTTCACCCGGGAGAGACTGGGCTTCGGGCTGTGGGCGCGCAGCAGCGTCAGCAGCTCGGGGCCGGCCACTCCGGAGTCGGATGCCTTCAGGAAGAGCCGGCACAAGGCCCTGTCGAACCGGCCGCACGAGTCGGCGGCGGTGGCACCGGGGGTCAGACCAGCCGGTGCACCCGGTGCTGTGCCCGAGCCGCCATCGACGGCTCCGGCGCTGCCTCCGCCGCGGGCCGAGAGGAAGAAGGTGCTGGCCCAGACCTGCTTGAACGGCCCCGCGACCCCGATCGGGTCGCGGCCCGCGGCCGTGGTCGGAGCGGCAACGAGCGCCGACTGGGGGAAGAACGCCTGGGCCAGGTCGTTCCAGGTGATCGCCGACACCACGGCATCCACGCGGGGGTCGGTGCCGGCCAGCATCAGACCGAGCGCGCCACCGTACGACCCGCCCATGACACCGAAGCGCGGGTCTCCTGCGCCGTCGAGCTCGACGTCGGGTCGCTTCGCGGCAAGGTCGACGAGCGCCCTGGCGTCGTTCACCTCGAAGTCTGGGTCGTCGAGGTGGATGCGGCCGCCTGACTTGCCGTGCCCACGAGCGCTCCACGTGGCCACCACGTAGCCGCGCGCCTGAAGCTCGACGGCCTGCCCGGCGACGGAGTCCTTGCTGCCACCGAAACCGTGGGCCAGCAGCACGAGCGGATGCCGCGTGCCGTCGGCCTGTCCGTAGACGGAGATGTCCAGCTGGACCGCCGTGCCGTCTGGCTCGGCCCGCACCGGGAGTTTCGCCGCCGCCGGGGCCGGCTGGTCTGCCTGCGTGCGCAGCGCCACGACGTCGAGCGCTGCTCGGGGGGGGCTCAGGATGGCCGAGACCGCGGCGTGGGCCCCGGCAGCGTGGGCCGGGGCCACGGCCAACGTGGTCGGCGCCGCCAGAACGGCGGCGGCCACCCCGACAACGACGAACGACCGGGCCATCACACGACGGGCCGGCCGATTCCTCTGTGATCCGCCACGCGGCCCGACCGGCATACCACCATCACATCACGGCAACCCTGTTCCGCGTGCGGGCAGGACAACGGGCAGGCGACGGGCCGACGCCGGGCCGACGACGGGTAGTCGCCGGCCAGGGCCGCCAGCGCGCCCCGCTCGGCCCCCGTCGGCTCAGTCGTCGTCTGCTCCGCGTTCCAACCAGTACGCGACCGCGATGCACACCACGAGCACCATGACCGGGGGGATGAAGCGGGCGCCGCCCTCGAGCGCGAGCCAGCGGTAGGGGGCGTCGCTGAACGCGAGGATGTCGCTGTCGAGCAGGTATCGCAGCACCGCCAACGCCCCGAACACCAGGCCGATGACCCCGACGGTGTTGATCACGAACCGACGTCCCGCACCTGAGGTCTGCACCGGGCTTGCCACCGAATCAGGCCTGTTCGCTGTCAGGATCGTCTGCAGGTGGGTCGAGCAGCCCGGCCCGGCCGAACATCGCGGCGGTCTCCCGAGCGCTGGGGCTCCCGAAGTCGAGGTCGGCGCCAGCCGCCACCAGGGCTCGCACGACCTGCTCCTCGCCCTTGAAGATGGCGCCGGAGATCGGCGACTGGTTGCGGTCGTTGGGAAGGTCGACGTCGGCCCCGTGCGAGATCAGCGCATCGACCGTGTCGGAGTGACCGTGGTAGGCGGCGAGCATCAGCAGGGTGTTGCCCTGTGCGTCGCGGGCATCGACCGGGAAGGCGTGCTCGAGAAAGGCACGCAGCTCAGAGGTCTTGCCCTCACGGGCGAGGTCCATGGCGACAGACACGATGCGGGCTTCGTCGCCGGCGCTGATGGGTGACTCGGTCATGGGCCAAACCTACGCAATGGTCTTCCGCACCCGCTCGCGCGCTCATCCCGTGGCGCGGAGGTGATCCGTCGCGGACCGCTCCGACGTGCGCCGCATCCGGATGCTAGAAAGGAGGACATGGCTACCACTGCACTCGGAGACACCCCCGCCCACACTGTCGGCGACCTTCCCGCCATCGGCGACCAGGCGCCTGACTTCACGCTGACCGGCGTCGACCTCGGCGACGTCACGCTGCCCACCGGAGGTACCCGGGTGGTGCTCAACATCTTCCCGAGCATCGACACCGGCGTCTGCTCAGCGAGCGTGCGCAAGTTCAACGAGCTGGCCGCCGGCCTCGACAATGCGACCGTCTTCTGCATCTCGAACGACCTGCCCTTCGCGATGAGCCGCTTCTGCGGCGCCGAAGGCATCGAGAACGTCACCGTCGCCTCGGGCTTCCGTTCGTCCTTCGGCCAGGACTATGGCCTCACCCTCACCGACACCGGCATGCGCGGTCTACTGGCCCGCGCCGTCGTGGTGATCGACGAGGCGGGCAAGGTCACCTACACCGAGCTCGTGCCGAGCATCGGCCAGGAGCCCGACTACGACGCCGCGGTCGCTGTGCTCGGCTGAGGACATCCCCAGCCACCGTCCGTGTTGCTCAGGCGCCGGCGGTGGGGGGCTCGGCGGCTTCGGGCCCGGTGATGTTGACCATCCAGGCGTTGCCGAACCGGTCGGTGACCATTCCGAAGTGGTCTCCCCACATCTGTTTGGCCAGCGGCATCGTCACGGTTCCGCCGTCGCACAGCTTGGCGAAGTAGCCACTGAGCTCGTCGACGTCGTCGCCGCTCAGGCTGACCGCGATGGTGTTGCCGGAGGTGACGTCACCCATCGCCTCCGGGGTATCGGACGCCATCAGCGTGTAGCCGCTCGGAGTATCGAGCTGGGCGTGCATCACACCGTCGGCGGCCACCCCTTCAGTTGCGCCGAACTCCCCGAACGTGCTGATCGCGAGATCACCGCCGAAGACACCCTGGTAGAACTCCATGGCCTCTCGGGCGTTGTCACGGAAGCTGAGGTAGGGGTTGAGCCGCGATCCCATGGGTGCTCCTTCGCTGCGCGGTCACCGACCATCGCAGACTAGGCCCAAAGGGGCACCGCCGACCGGGTTTCGACGAAGAAGTTCACACGGGACACATGTGATGAGTTCAGCGTGGGCGCGACGATCGCTTGGCGCTCCCCTCGGAGCCGAGCGGACGCTGTCTTCGACCGTCGTCAGTCGGTCCGAGCCCGCCCTGGCAGCCGGGGCAGTAGAACATCGTGCGTTCCTGCGGTGGCTGCCCGATGGGGGCGACCCGCACCGTGGCTCCGCAGCGTCGACAGGGGCGCCCGCTTCGGGCGTGCGCGTAGTGGGCCTCGCCGAGGCGGTAGGAGCCGGTGCTCGACTGCACCGCGTGGTTCTTGCCGTTGTCGATCAGCCGGTGGGCGCGCGCCACGATCCGTTCGAGGCGCGGGCGACCCAGCTCGGATGCCGTGACCCACGGGTTCAGCTTCTCGAGGAAGAGGGTCTCGGCGCACCACATCGTGCCGACCCCGGCGAGGTTTCGCTGGTCGAGCAGAGCCTGTCCGACCGGCACCGCGGCGCGGGCCAGGTTCTCGACGGCCTGCCCGGCATCCCAGTCGGGCCCGAGCACGTCAGGCCCGAGGTGTCCGACCAGGTCGCCCTCGCGGGCGGTCGGCACGAGGTCGAGCATGCCGAGGCGCAGACCGAGAGCGGTCCAGTCGCTGGCTGCGACCAGTGCGCGCAGCTGCGAGCTGGTGCGCCAGCGTCGGGGCAGCCTGGGCGTTGCCTCGATTCGCCACTGCCCCTCCATCCGCAGGTGCGAGTGCAGCGTCAGCCCACCCTCGAAGCGGTGCAGGATGTGCTTGCCTCGGCTGACCACCTCGAGAGTGCGTCGACCGGTGAGGTCGGCGGTCGAGATCTCGGGCCAGCGCAGATCGCTCTCGATGGTCTGCTTTCCCGCCAGCGCCTGGTCGAGGCGCGCAGCGGTGCGCCACACCGTGTCACCCTCCGGCACGTCGGCCCTCCTGCTTTCATGGTCCAACCAGTGTCCACGTGAGTCGTACCCCGTCGAACGATCCAGCAACGTGAACGCAGCCTTCGTTCTCGAACGCCGTGTTGTAACAGTGAGTTCGCGCACGAACGCAGCGTTCAGTTCGCGCGAGTGGGGTCAGCGGCGCAGGCGGAGCCCACGGGGGGTCATGTGGAAGCCGGCCTGCGAAAGAGCCTGCACGAGCGGGTGGCCCGAGCCGAGCAAGGAGGCGCCGTCGGCCTTCTCGACGGTGAGACGGCCCAGCGCCCCCTCTCGCACCGACAGTGCGAGCGCGTCGGCTGCGGCCTGCAACTGCTCGACGTCGTCAGACCAGCAGAGCATCGTCTTGCCACCTCGCTCGACGTACAACACGAGCTCACCGTCGACGAGCACCACGAGCGCGCCCGCCTTGCGCCCCGGCTGGTGACCCTTACGGCGCGCCGGCCGAGCCACAGGTACGTCGCCGGATGCCGTTCCGCCGCCCCCACCAGAGGCCGTCGAGCCCGACCGGGCTGTGCGTGCGGCCACCCCGGGGCCGCTCGAGCTCGCTCGGACCTCGGGCCCCTCCTCGGGTTCGGCGGCGTCGGTGGCGGGCCGCTCGGGCCAGCCGAGCGCGGCCCCGTACGGGTTGGCCGGGTCGCTTGCGGCGAGCACCAGCGCCGGGAGCCGAGACGCCTCCCTTCGGCTCTCGCCGGCGCGCGGGGCCGGGCTGAGCCATTCGTCGTCGTCACCCCGACCTCGCTGGGCACCGGCACCACCCTCGTTCTGCGAGGCAGCGCCGGGTAGGCGGGTCAGGGAACGCAACCGGTCGACGGCGCCGGTGGGGGCGAACTGAGAGGCGCCGAGGCCCTCGACGAAGTAGCCGCGCCGCACCTTGCCGGCCTCCTCGGCGGCGGCCAGCACCCGGTAGACGGCAGCAAAGCCACCGGGCACATCTTCTGACATGACCGAGCCACGAGTCAGCACGCCGTAGCGGTCGAGCAGCAGCTCGGCCGTGGTCACGGCTCGCACGGTGGGGTCGCTCTCGGCGGTCGGGAGCAGCGCCCAGCGCCCGACGCCGGAGGCCGGCCCCGAACCCGCGACCCGACCGGCGCGGCGACTGACCGCCTCGGCGTTCGACTCAGCGGCCTCGACCTGTTCTGGCGTCGTGCCGGCGAGCGCCCCTCGAAGGGAACCGAACCGGCCCAGCGAACCGCGACGCCCGGAGTACCGGGTGGAGCGTGGAGCGGTGACGGTGCGTTTGTGCGCGGTGCGACCACCGGAGAGCAGGGCCCGCAGCGGGGCCGCCGTGTCGTTCGTGACGCGCCCCGACCACACCAGCGACCACAGCGCCTCGAGCACCTCCACGTCACCGAGATCGACCCGACGAGCGAGGTCGCGGAAGAACCAGGCGCCGCCGCCGGCGAGGGCGTCGAGCACGGCATCCTCCGCGTCGGTGAGGTCGAGCGGCTCTGGCGGGGTCAACGTGAGATGAGCGGCATCGGCCAGGTGCAGGCTGACCCAGCCGTCGTCACCGGGCAGCGACCCGTGACCGCGCCAGACCACCTCCCCTGCGCTCATCACCTCGTCGAGCAGCGACGGTCGGTAGTCGGCGACCCGGGCCGGCAGCACCAGGGTCTCGAGAGCACTCGCGGGCACCACCGCTCCGGTGAGCTGCTCGATCGCCCGCAACAAACCCTCCCGGCCGCGCTGGCCGCCGCCGACACCCTGCCACTGCGGCAGAAAGCGGGCGAGGTCGGCCGGCTCGACCGGCTCGACCTCGTGGCGCAGCGCGGCGAGCGAGCGACGGCGCAACAGCCGCAGCACTTCGGCGTCACAGAACTCGAGCCCGTGACCCCCACCGTTCTCGGTGGGTAGCAGCTCGCCCTCAATCACCCGGCCCGCCGAGACGAGCCGGCGCAACGCGTCGTGTACGACGGCCGGACCGAGCCCCCACCACGACGCGACCGTGGCCACTGCAAAGGGCCCGTGCGTGCGGGCGAACCGTGCGACGAGGTCACCGAGCGGGTCGGGCACCGACTCGAGGAACGCCATCGGCACGCCGACCGGCAGGGCGGTGCCGAGCGCGTCGCGCAGCCGAGCGGCATCCTCGATGGCGGCCCAGCGTTGCTGGCCGCCGACCCGCACCGCGATGATGCGTCGGGCCGACTCCAAGTCGGTCAGGGCGGCCTCGACGGCCGATGGCTCGAAGCCCTCGGCGGCCCGCGCCACGATATCGGCCACCCCGAGCGGCCCGAGCACCCGCACGAGGTCGGAGAGGTCGTCGGCGTCACGGGCTCCCCTTTCGGGGGTGAGCCGCTGTAGCTCGGCCTCGGTGCGGGCCACCGCCTGGGGGTCGAGCAGGTCGCGAAGGGCGAGCACCTCGCCCTGGCCGAGCAGCTCGGCGAGCAGCGACGGGTCGAGGGCGAGGGCGGCAGCGCGGCGCTCGGCCAACGGGGAGTCGCCTTCGTAGAGGTACTGGGCGACGTAGCCGAAGACGAGGGACTTGGCGAAGGGCGAGGGTTGGCGTGACTCGACGTCGACGAGCGTGACTGCCCGCGAGCGCACCTGGGTCATCAGCTCGACGAGGCCGGGCACGTCGAAGACGTCTTGCACGCACTCGCGCACCGCCTCGAGCACGATCGGGAAGGTCGGGTACTGGCTGGCGACCTCGAGCAGGGCCGCCGACCGCTGGCGCTGCTGCCAGAGCGGCTGTCGCCGGTCGGGACGCCGTCGCGGGAGCAGGAGGGCGCGGGCCGCGCATTCCCTGAAGCGGGCTGCGAACAGGGCCGATCCGCCGATCTCGGTGGTGACGAGCTCGCTCACCTCGTCGGGGTCCATGCTGATCAGCTCGATGAGCTGCTGCCCGATCACACCCCCGTCACCGGACGCCTCGTCGAACTCGAGGTCGGGCAGCCGAAAGACGATGCCGTCGTCGCCGTGCATGGCCTGCACGTCGACCCCGAAGCGTTCGCGCATCCGAGCCGCCACGCACAGGGCCCACGGCGCGTGCACCTGCCCACCGAACGGAGAGAGCACCGCGACCCGCCAGTCGCCGATCTCGTCGCGAAACCGTTCGACGACGATGGTGCGGTCGTCGGGCACGTGCCGCGTGGCCTCCTTCTGCTCGGCCAGGTAGCCGAGCAGGTTGTCGGCGGCCCACTCGTCGAGTCCGGCCGCCGTCACCCGCTCGCGGGCCCGCTCGGGTGTCAGCCCGACGATCTCGCGCACGAACGCCCCGAGGGCCCGACCGAGCTCGGCAGGCCGGCCCTGCTGGTCGCCCTTCCAGAACGGCAGCTTGCCCGCCTGCCCCGGCGCGGGGGTGACCAGCACCCGGTCGTGGGTGATGTCCTCGATGCGCCAGGTGGACGTGCCGAGGGTGAAGATGTCGCCCACCCGCGACTCGTAGACCATCTCCTCGTCGAGCTCGCCGACCCGGCGGCCGGGGCCTTCGCCGGAGGCGAGAAAGACGGCGTAGAGGCCGCGGTCGGGAATGGTGCCGCCACTCGTCACGGCCAGGCGCTGGGCACCACGACGACCGGTGAGGGTGTCGGTGACGCGGTCCCAGACGATGCGGGGGCGCAGCTCGGCGAACTCGTCGCTCGGGTAGCGCCCGGCCAGCATGTCGAGGGTGGCCTCGAGCACCGAGTGCGGCAGCCCCGCGAAGCTGGCCGACCGGCGCACCAGCGCCTCGAGGTCGGCGACGCTCCATTCGTCCATCGCGCACATCGCCACGATGTGCTGGGCGAGCACGTCGACCGGGTTGGCCGGGATGCGCAGGCTCTCGATGGCGCCGGCCCGCATCCGCTCGACGACGACGGCGGTCTGCACGAGGTCGCCGCGGAACTTCGGGAACATCACCCCTTGGCTCACCGCGCCCACCTGGTGGCCCGCGCGCCCGACCCGCTGCAGCCCGCTGGCGACGCTGGGCGGGCTCTCGACCTGGATGACGAGATCGACGGCACCCATGTCGATGCCGAGCTCGAGGCTGCTGGTGGCGACCACGGCGGGCAGCCGACCCGCCTTGAGGTCGTCCTCGATCGCGGCGCGGTGGTCTTTGCTCACCGAGCCGTGGTGGGCCCGGGCGAGCACTGCCGGGGCTCCGCGCGACGCGCCTGCCTGGGCCATGACCACGGCCGGGGTGCGCGCCGACCCGGCCGGATGCCGCTCAGCTGGCCCAGCGGCATCCAGCCCCTCGATCGGTGACCCGTCGAGAGCGGCGGCCTCGAGCTCGGCGGCGACGAGACGGTCTTCCCAAATCTCGTTGAGGCGTGCGGTGAGCCGCTCGGCAAGGCGGCGCGAGTTGGCGAACACGATGGTCGAGCGGTGGCCGGCGATGAGGTCGACGATGCGCTCCTCGACGTGCGGCCAGATGCTCGCCTGGGGCGCCTGACCCGCCGCCGGCCCGCTGAGGTCGGGCACGCCTGGGGAGATCTCGGCGGCGGCGCCGGCCAGCTCGCCGAGGTCGGGCACCGGCACGACGACCTCGAGGTCCCACTGCTTGGTCGACACGGGCTGCACGATCTCGACGGGGCGGCCGCCGGCGAGGAAGCGGGCCACCTCCTCAACCGGGCGCACCGTCGCCGACAGGCCCACCCGCTGGGCGGGCTTGTCGAGCAGGGCATCCAGGCGGTCGAGACTGAGGGCGAGGTGGGCCCCGCGCTTGGTGCCGGCCACGGCGTGCACCTCATCGACGATGACCGTCTCGACCCCCTTGAGGGCCTCGCGCACCGCCGAGGTGAGCATGAGGAAAAGAGACTCGGGCGTGGTGATGAGGATGTCGCTCGGTGTGCGGGCGAAGGCCCTGCGCTCGTTGGCCGGGGTGTCACCTGAGCGCACGCTGACGCTGATGTCGGGGGGCGCCACCCCAAGCCGGGCGGCGGCGTGACCGATGCCGACCAGGGGGGCGCGCAGGTTGCGCTCGACGTCGACGGCAAGGGCCTTCATCGGGGAGATGTAGAGCACCCGGCAGCGGGCCAGCTTCTCTTCCGGCGCCGGCTCGGTCGTCATCCGGTCGATGGCCCAGAGAAAGGCCGAGAGGGTCTTGCCCGAGCCGGTGGGAGCCACGACGACACAGTGGTGGCCTGAGCTGATGGCGTTCCAGGCTCCCTCCTGAGCGGCGGTGGGCAGGCTGAAACTGTTGCGGAACCACTCGGCCGTCGCCGGTGAGAACCGCGCGAGCGCGTCTGTCTTCTTGCCCTTGGCCATCGAGCCCAGCCTGCCACCTGCCACCGACAGCGGCATCTAGTGCGGTTGACGGGCCGTATCAGCCCCACCACCACAGATCCGGCCCTGGCCCGCCCTCGGCGACATATTGTGTAACCGACAATCTCGAGGAACTACACCTGCAGACTCTTCACGCCGCTCGGTGTGTTCGTTGACAGGGGTGGCGCGAGGCCCTGTCGTCGGTACTGGGAAGGCGTGACGCCGTAGAGAGCACGGAAGGCCCGGCTCAGCTGGTCCGGGCCCCGAAAGCCCGTCACCGCAGCCACCCTGCTCATCGGTAACAAGGGCCGGGCCAACAGACGTTCCGCCGCGTACTGCAACCGGGTGGCGCGGATCAGTTCACCCACTCCGAGGCTCTCACCGGCAAACAATCCCTGCAGGTAGCGCCGGCTCGTTCCGACGTGGTCAGCGACCCGATCGACCGACAGGTCGTAGTGGTGGGCGTTCCTCGCGATGTACTGCCTGACTCGTACTCGGGTGGCCTCCTGAGCGTCCGACTGCGGCGACTGTTCGTCACGGAGTTCATAGAGCATTCCCAGGCCCAGCTCAGTGAGGGCGCGTGCGATGAAGCCCGGCGACAGCGACCGCGCCCGCACGGGCAGGTCGGACGTGATGGACACGAGGAACTGGCGCGTCGCCCTCGCGGTTGGCAGCTCCCCCCACCCGCGACCCGCGAACTGCACTGGCGAGAAACCGTGCTCGGCGAGCACGGTGATCGGCAGGTAGAACTGGACCACCTCGGAACTACGGGTGAAGACCGACGTGAAGGTCGAGCCGGGAAAGAGGATCGCCACATGCTCGGGGTCTGAGACGAAACTCCGTTGCAGATGCTCGGTGCGCGTCGCCCCAGAGATGGTGAACCCGATCTGCAGAAACTCGGAGTAGAAGTCGTCGAGCGTCTCTGGGGTGCGCTCGACCACGAGGTGCTGGGCTCGGGTTCGCGTAACCAGCATGTCGTCGAACGAGGTGGCCATCACCCGCGCGCGGAACAGGTCGGGTACCGGGCTCGACATCTGGCACGAGACCGACATCAGATCCAAGCCCTCTTGGCCTCGCAGCTCCACGCCCCACTCGAAGGCCAACCTGGAACCGCGGCTCGTCACCTCACCGACCCATTCGGCACCCGGGCCCGAGACACGCGCATCGATCGACCCTTTCGACCGCCTGTACGGACGATGATGAGGCTAGCGCACTATTGAGGCCGGTGGCATTACCGCGAAGCCGTCGGCACGGCTCATCACTGAAGAAGGCAGACATACTGAGGCCATGCTCAACACGGTGGCGGTGATCGTCCAGGAACCGGTGGCTGTTTTCGAGCTTGGGGTCATGTGCGAGATCTTCGGTGTCGACCGGACCAGTGACGGCGTTCCGGCCTTCGACTTCAAAGTCTGCTCACCCACGCCAGGCGTCCCACTGAAGACACCGTCCGGGATCTCCATCGTCGCCTCCCACTCGCTGGACGACGCCCGCGACGCCGACCTCGTGGCCATCCCGGGCGGTCCGGTGCGGGGGCCCTTCAACGAAGACATGCTCGACGTGCTTCGAGACTGCGCCAGCCGAGACGCACGGGTGATGTCGGTGTGCTCCGGCGCCTTCACCCTGGGAGCCGCCGGGCTGCTCGACGGACGCACCTGCGCCACCCACTGGCGCTTCTCTCGACTGTTGTCGCTGCTCTACCCCGACGCCATGGTCGACCTCGACGTGCTGTACGTGCAGGACGGGCCGGTGCTGACCAGCGCCGGCACCGCGGCGGGCATCGACGCCTGCCTGCACGTGGTGCGGAGCGAGCTGGGATCAGAGGTCGCCAACGTCATTGCCAGACGCATGATCGTGGCTCCTCACCGAATCGGTGGCCAGCGGCAGTACATCGACTACCAGGTGCCGATCGAGACCGGCGACTCAGGTCTCCAGCAGGTCATGGAGTGGGCAGTCGAACATCTTGACCGCGACCACGCCGTGCCGGATCTCGCCGCCAGGGCCCACATGTCAGAACGCACGTTCACCCGTAGGTTCAGCGAGCAGGTCGGAACAACCCCCCACCGATGGCTCACCGTCCAGCGGGTGATGCGCGCGCGGCATCTGCTGGAAGCGACCGACCTCGATATGGAGCGGACCGCGCGACGGTGTGGGTTCCCGTCCAGCACTGCGTTGCGGCGGCACTTCATTCGCGAGATCGGCCTGACGCCGCACGAGTACCGTCGCACCTTCGCCGGCTGACGCGGGCGACCGCGGCCGGCGTTGGCGTTGGCGTTGGCGTTGGCGGGAAGTGTCGGATGGTTGACGCCGAGGTATGTCGACGGTGGCCTGGGATGACCCGAAGGATGGACGTGACAAGTCACGACATCGAGGGGCATCACGATGACACGCAGTTCCGTACATCACCGTCATGGCAGCACACGCGGTAGGCGGTCCGACGATTCCGGCACAGATTCCGTCCCGACGCCGCGGCCCCACGCCCGCGACACCCCGGTTCTGAGCGATGAATCCGGAAGCGGGGATGCCGCCACCCCCAGGCGTCAACCATCCTCAGTGCCGTGACAAGTCATGACATCGAGAGCACCCGTCGTCACGGCGACACCGTCGTCGGTCCGGGGTCGGTCGAAGACGCCTTGGCCCAGCTCCTGACGCGAGCCGCCGAGTGGGAAGCCCTGATTCGGTTCGACCCCGTCGAGCGCGTCCGTGTCAGGCTCGCAGACGGGAACGTCGAGGCGTGGCTGATGACGTGGTTGCCGCAACAGGCGACCACGTGGCACGTACACCAGAGCGCGGGGTGCTTCACGTCGGTGCGGGGTGAGCTGACCGAACAGGTGGCGAGCTACCCCTCTGCCGTCGACCTCGACTCTCCCGCCGCGACTCCGGAGCGGGTCATCGCCGTGCGGGCCGCGCAGCAGGTGGTCTTCCCCACTCAGCGCCTGCACCGGGTCGTGAACCTGGGCAGCGAGCCAGCGATCAGCCTGCTCGTCATGGAATCGTCGCGGGAACGAGCGGTGTCGCCTTCGCCGTCCGGGTCCCACCCCGGTGGGCAGGACGTCTGCCCCGAGGCTGACGAGCAGCTGCTGACACCGGGCGAGGTGGCGGCGTACTTCCGGGTCCACCCCAAGACGATCACGAGATGGGCCGAGAGTGGTCGTCTGACCTCGGTACGCACGCTGGGCAACCACCGTCGCTTCCGGGCCAGCGAGGTGCGGGCCCTCCGACGGGACCACCACGAATAGACCCAGCTGCTCACGAGCGACGGCGCTAGCCTCGCCTACTCTTTTCACCGCCCATCTTCGACCCGCCCGTTCAGACCCCCCTAAACCGAAAGGCTCATCCATGTCCAGCGACACCATGCCCGTCATGACGCCAAGCGTGACCCGTCAAGCGGTCGCCGAAGCCGTCGGCACTTTCATCCTCGTCTTCTTCGGCGTCGGCTCCGCCGTCTTCGGCATCGACCGGCTCGGCCCCGTCGGCGTCGCGCTCAGTTTCGGGCTCGTGCTGCTCGCCCTGGCCTACAGCATCGGGCCCGTCTCCGGTTGCCACGTCAACCCCGCCGTCACCCTCGGGGTACTGCTGAACAGGGGGATCACTGCCACCGAGGCCGCCTACTACTGGGTGGCCCAGCTCGTCGGGGCCATCGTGGCCGCCGCCGTCATCAAGATCATGGTGTCCGGCTTCGGCGGCGTCACCGACCAAACCGGCGGGCTCGGCACCAACGACTGGGGCAAGAGCATCACCGCCGGCGGCACCTTCGTGCTGGAGGTCATCCTCACCTTCCTACTCGTCTTCGTCGTGCTGCTGGTCACGAGCCGCGCCGCCGCTCCCGGCTTCGCCGGGCTCGCGATCGGGCTCGTGCTTACCGTCATCCACCTCGTCGGTATCCCCCTCGATGGCACCTCGGTCAACCCGGCCCGATCCATCGGCCCGGCCCTGTTCGAGGGCGGCACCCCGCTCACTCACCTGTGGATGTTCATCGTCGCCCCCATGGTCGGTGGCGCTCTCGCAGCACTCGTCGCACCGCTCTTCGAGACCGCCGTGCCCAAGGGCGACAAGGACCCCACCAGCGCCTCGGTCCCGCAGTAGTGCGACCCCGGCCGCGAACCGGCGACCAACTGTCATAGGGCGGTGGTGACCATGGAGGAACACGGACTGTTGCTGCGGTTCGCGGCGGGATCGGCCCGACGGCTCGGTTCGGCCCTCATCGCGCTCTGCGCTCTCGCCTCGAGCAGCTGTGCGCTCGGGTCTGAACCCCCAACACCGGGAGCCTCCGGCGGTGCCACCGGCAGAATGGCAGTCTCACACGACCGGTCGGGCCTCCAACAGCTCACCGGCGACCGACGGGTCGTGTTCCCGCTCACGGTCGCACGCACGGGTGGCGTCGCCGGGTTCGACGACCATCTCGAGCTGGAGGCTGACGGGCGCGTGCACGTCGACTCCCGCAGCGTGCAAGGACGGGTCTGTTTCCTGACGCCGGCGCAGCAACGACTCCTGACGCTGTTGGCCATCAGCCCGCTGGGCCAGGAGTCGACCCGGCCAACACGACCGCCATCCCTGCAGGGCTCACCGCCGGACAACGAAGGGGAGCAGGCTGGGCCTCTTGTCGTCACGGTGACCGACGGGCAGTCCCGAGCCGTCGATCTCGACCACTCGTCCAGTGCAGAGGCTTACGACCTTCTCGAGGCCCTCCTCGGTGACGTCACCTTGTCGAACCCCACCTCCACCCGCTGCTCCACGACTCCCCCGGCAGCCCGGACGACGCAGCCATCCGCAGGGACTGTCACCTCGAGAGGCTGACCCACTCCTCGCCGCATTCGACGCACCCCCACGGCCTCACGAGCATCGGACCGAAGATGTGGCCGGATTCTGACCGCGGGCATCGCTGTGCCGCAACACTGATGGGCGAGGTGGTGATGCGGGTGCCGCGGTCGGGCAGGTGACCGAGACCCACGTACCGCCCGACCGCGCGGGTCTCGCATTCCGAGGTGCCGTAGGCGGTATGTCCCCAGCTGTTGCCCGACAGCAGACGGCTGCTCGGTAGAAGCCGTGCGGCCGAAGGGGTATCCGTCCAGGTCCACAGCGGCCCCAAGGCGGGCGCGGTTCGCTGCGCCTACGCGGCGTACCTCGTCCACCCACTGGCGCGGGGGTTTCAGGCTGTCAGGGCACCGCACCGACTGGGACCCCTCGAGTGCGTCAGCCGTCCCACTCGGTAGCGCTGCGGTTGGTCCGGTCCTGCTCGCAACCGGAGAAGCGAAGCTCGTCCGGTCGATCCCCGCCGCTGAAGAGACACCCAGCAGCCAAGTTGCCTCGTCCGGTGAACACGACCACCAATCACTCCTATGCTGAATGCCAGGTCGAACAGCACCGCACCCCTCCTCGGCCTGGGAGTGGCGGATGGTCAGGTCGTTGCAGCACGAAGGACCCGTCGGCCGGGACGCGCAGATCGGTCTCGCGGACGAGTTGCTCCGTGCCGTCCTTTACGACGCCGACGCCGGAGACACCCTGGTTCGCGGTCTCATCATCGGCGGTGATGCCGGCATCGGGAAGACAACGGTGGTCAACGTCCTTGTGGAGCGATGTCGCGCGATGGGACTGGTCTGTGCGGTAGGTCACTGCCTGGACCTCGCGACAGGTACGCCGTTCGCCCCCGTGGTTGAAGCGCTGCGCGACGTGTCCGCCCAGCTGACCGTCGGCTCTTCTGCCGCTCTGGCCCGCCCAGAGTGGCTGGAACCCGGCCGGCGGTCTATATCCGCCTCTCTGGAGTCCCTGCTCGAGGCGGCCGAGGCGCTCGCGCGGCAGGCGCCGTTCGTCCTCGTTCTCGAGGACCTCCACTGGGCCGACGCTTCGGTGCGTGACTTCGCCCTCGCGCTGCTGCGCACCGGCCGTGCGCCGCTTCTGCTCGTTCTCACCTTCCGGGCCGACGACCTGACCACCGGTCACCCGCTCGGGATTCCGCTCGTGGAGCTCACCAGAAGCCAGCGAGCAGTGCGGATCGACCTGGAGGGGCTGAGCCCGCCCGATGCGCAGAAGCTCGTCGCTCGCCGTTCGGGACGAAATCCTGACCCAGACGAGCTCGCCACGCTGATGGCCCGCTCGGACGGCAACCCGCTCTACCTGGAAGAGCTGGTCGCCGCTGATGAGCCGGGCGTCCCCGGCCTCATGCACGACCTACTGCTTCGGCACGTCGAGAAGCTCTCACCACCTGCGGCCCAGCTCGCGCGGCTTGCCTCGGTGGGTGGTAGCCGCGTCGATCTCGAGATCCTGCAAGACGCCTCTACCCTCGACCCGGCGGCGTTCGCGAGCGCCATGCACGAGATGCACGAGAACAACGTGGTCGTCCGCCGTGGCGACCGCTTCACCTTCCGTCACGCACTGCTGCGCGAAGCGGTCCACGATGACATGCTGCCCGGAGAGCTCGTCGAGCTGCACGCTGCCTACGCTCGCGCCCTCCGTGGCCAGGTCGAGGCCGGGTCGACCGAGCACCGCTGGCAGTACGGGGCCTCCCTCGCTCTGCACGCGGCGGGAGCACGCGACTGGACACTCGCGCTCGAGGCGTCGGTGTGGGCCGGCATCGCCGGCAAGCAGTACGGCTCACCGGCGGCGGCCGACCACTTCGAACGCGCTCTCGAGCTCTGGGACAGGGTGCCCGATGCGCCCGCGCGCACCGGGCTGGCCAAGGCCGACCTTCCGCGCCTTGCCGCCCGAGTGCTGGCCAACGAAGGAAGGGGTGCGAACCACT
This sequence comes from Terracoccus sp., assembly GCA_040007275.1. Classification (GTDB taxonomy): domain Bacteria; phylum Actinomycetota; class Actinomycetes; order Actinomycetales; family Dermatophilaceae; genus DSM-29435. The sequence goes on along the minus strand of JBDTVJ010000056.1, from coordinate 2,427 downwards.
TCTTGGAACGGGCCGTCGCCCTGCTTGAGCCTGACGGTGACCCTCTGGCGGCGTGCCGCGTGCTCACCGCCGTTGGCGCCCACTGGGTCGACGTGCCAGGCCTCATGACTCGACGTGAGGCTCTCGATCGAGCCGTCGCTCTGGCCGGCCCGACCCCGAGACGCGAGCTCGCCGAGGCCCTCATCGCGTCAGCGTTCCACGGATGCCGGGTGGGCCACTACGCGGAGGCTCTTGGGTTCGCGACGCGCGGGCTCGACGTGGCCAGGGCGATCGGGGGCGACGACCTCGTCAGTGAGGCCCTCTGGGAGCTGACCGAGCCGCTGTGGTGTCTCGGCCGGTGCAGCGAGTCGCTGGCCCTGCATCGGCAGGCCGTGCGCGAGGCCGAAAGGGCAGACGAGCTCGGCACCGCCCTCGAGGCCTCCGGCGAACTCGCCTGGTACCTCTACATCTACGGATCAGCAGACGAGGCACTCGAGATTGCTCGCCGGGTTCGGGAGGCCGCAACGCGAACCGGACTGTTGAGGTACGTCGCCTTCGGCGCCGAGCAGGAGGTGGAGATCCTGGTCGGACAGGGTCACTTCGCCGAAGCGGAGGCTCTGTTCGAGGCCTACTGCGTCGCGACCAAGCTTGAGTTTCGACTGCGGTGGACACGATGCCTCCTGCGCATCGTGCGAGGCGACATGCGTGGCGCCTTGGCGATCGAGGAAGCGGCCTTCGCCGACCACGCCAACGGCCCCGGGGTCGAGCATTCCCCGCGCCTCATCGAGATCTGCGAGGCACTGCCTGACCCCGCGCGCGCGTTGAGCGCGGCCGAGGCCATGCTGGACAAGGTCGGTTCGAGCGACTCCCCGCTCGAGCATGCTCTGGCCGCCGACTACGCCTACCGAGCACTGGCGCTCGCCGCGAGCTCGCTAGCCCGGCCGACGACGCGTCTCATCCAAGCGGCGAGGGCGTCGCTGGATCTGGCCCGGAGCCAGTCCTGCGCTGACTGGACGATCACCCAGTACGGAATGCACCTGTTCATCGCGGAGGCTCTGGAGGCCAGGCTCTCCGGCCGGTCGGGCATCCCCCAATGGCGACAGGCGGTCGAGGTCGCGGCTCGATTCGGCCGGTACACCTCGCTACGGCCGCGGCTCGAGCTGGCCAGGGCTCAGTTGGAGCACGGCGAGCGCGACGCCGGCAGAGATCTGCTCGCCGCGGTCTGGCACGAGGCGCACACCATGGGTGCTGGCTGGCTCGAGACGCAGGCGGCGCTCGCGGCCAAGCGGTTCCGCGTCCCGCTTCCACTCGCCGGTGACGAGCCGGGGCCCCTCAACCGACTCAGTCCACGAGAGCGCGAGGTACTTGCGCTCGTCGCCGGAGGCGCTACGAACCGGGCCATCGCCCAAGCCTTGTTCATCACCGAGAAGACGGCGAGCACGCACGTCGGCAACGTGCTCGCCAAGCTGGGCGTCGGCAACCGCGGTGAGGCGGCCGCCTTCGCGCGATCGGTCGAGCAGCACCGCCACGTCTGACGGACGCACCCGGGCCGGCCGCAGCCGGCTCCCTCCCTCCCCCCTCGGCGAGCAGATCAGCCCACCGCTGCCCAGCCGGCCAGGCCGAGGTAGACCGCGCCCCTCGCAACGGCGGCCCGCCGCGACCCCTCCCCCAGCCAGGACAACTGCGTCGCCGCCGAACGCCGGACGAAGCCGCTCGTGCAGGCCACGATCCAGGCCGTGTCGCAGACGACAGCGAGGCCGAGCACACACAAGCCGACGACGACCATCGAGCCGCGCGCGGCAGCCGGCTGCCGCGAGGTGAACTGGGGCAGGAAGGCGAGCAGGAGCAGCAGGGTCTGCGGGTTCAACAGTTCGACGACGAAGGCGTCGCGAGCCAGGGCCCACCGGACGGCGCGGGGCGTGGCCGTCGCGGCGCCGCCGACGGCCACGGGTGCGAAGATCTGCCTCAGACCGAGGATGACGAGGTAGGCCACCCCGGCCGTCCGCAGCACCGTGAGCGCCGGGCCAGACGCGGCCAGCAGGGCACCGACCCCGGCGGTCGCCAGTACGACGTGCACGGTCAGACCCGCCTCGAGGCCGATCAGGCAGCAGAACCCGGCCGCCCGACCGTACGCGAGCGGCCGCTGATACCCACGCCGCCGCAACACACCGAGAAATCGTCAAGCACCCGTGACTGCAGTAACGGGGGTTTGACGGCTACTCGGTGTGTTGCGGAGGAGTGCTGGTGGTGGCAAGGGTCGGTCGCCCGTTTGGGGGCAGGCGACGGCGGGGCGGCATACTCGCGTGGTGAAGAACCTCAGCGAGCGCCTCCCGCGGGACCCTGACCCCGACGCGCTCTACGAGCGGTTCACGGCGTGGACGACCGAGCGAGGACTGACCCTCTACCCCCACCAGGACGACGCGTTCCTCGAGATCCTGAGCGGCAGCA
>JBDTVJ010000055.1:0-20919 GCA_040007275.1 Terracoccus sp. | reverse complement strand
ACCTGCGCGGCATGGACTACCTCTCCGAAGACCGGGTCGAGATGCGCTACACGCTCCCGCTCGCCGAGATCGTCTTCGACTTCTTCGACCAGCTGAAGTCGCGTACCCGCGGCTACGCCTCGCTCGACTACGAACCCGACGGCGACCAGGTGGCCGACCTCGTCAAGGTCGAGATCCTGCTTCAGGGCGAGACCGTCGACGCTTTCTCGGCCATCGTGCACAAGGACAAGGCCTACGGCTACGGCGTGATGATGGCCGGCAAGCTCAAGGAGCTCATCCCGCGCCAGCAGTTCGAGGTGCCGATCCAGGCTGCCATCGGTTCGCGGATCATCGCCCGCGAGAACATCCGGGCCATCCGCAAGGACGTCCTCGCCAAGTGCTACGGCGGCGACATCAGCCGCAAGCGCAAGCTGCTCGAGAAGCAGAAGGAGGGCAAGAAGCGGATGAAGATGGTCGGTCGCGTCGAGGTCCCTCAGGAGGCGTTCGTCGCAGCGCTGTCGAGCGACGGCGACAAGGGCAAGAAGTAGGGCGCGATCCGAGCGCGTGCGTCGTACCGTGAGGTGTGACGTCCAGGATCGAGCACGTCGAGCACGTCGAGCACACGCCGAGCCCACGGCTCGCGCCATTCGTCGAACGGGTGGTCGGCTACCGCATCGCGGGTTTTCCCGCCGGGGTGCACATCGGGATGCCGTCGAGCACCGTCACGCTGGTCATCCCGTTCGACGACGCGCTGACGCTCTCCCACCCCGGCAGCCCTGCGCCACGTCGATTCGACTCGGTGCTCGCCGGGCTCGCGACCGGACCGACCCACATCCATCACGACGGCAACCAGCACGGCATCCAGCTGGCGATGCGACCGGGGGCGCTGAGAGCCCTCTTCCAGGTTCGGGCAGCCGAGCTCGCCGAGAGCTCGTTCGAGCTGCAGGGCGTGATGGGCTCTGATGCCGCGAAGCTGCGTGACCGGCTGCACGAGACCGACTCGTGGGCAAGGCGGTTCGACCTCGTCGAGCGGTCGCTGCTGGCCAGGCTGCACGAGCCCCGCCCGTCTGCGCCGGAACTGGCCGAGGCGTGGCGCCTGATCGGTGCCTCCCGGGGAGCGGCTCCGATACGCGAGGTGGCGCAGGTCGTCGGTTGGTCGATGCGCCGGCTGCAGCAGCAGTTCCGGGCCGAGCTCGGGGTGACGCCCAAGGCCGCGGCCCGAGTGCGCCGTTTCGAGCGATCGCTGCCCTTGGTGTCGTCGGGCCGGATGCCGCTGACCGAGGTCGCCCTGTGGTGTGGCTGGTCCGACCACGCGCACATGAACCGCGACTGGCGTGACCTCGCCGGCACCTCGCCGACGCAGTGGCGCGCCGATGACGCGCTCGCCAACACCTGAGCCGAACCAGGGGGAGCAGGGGGAGAGGGGTGCGCATTCGTCCAAGACATCAGCGTCGCGGTCTTGCAGACTGCACGGCATGGAGACCAAGAACACACCGGCACCCACCCGCACCGACCACAACGTCTGGGTCGGCCTCAGCTACGACGACCCTCACGCGGCGCGCACGTGGCTGCTTCGGCTCGGTTTCACCGAAGGCGACCTCATCGAGGACCCCGACGGGCACGTACAGCACAGCGAGATGCTCTGGCCGGAGGGAGGCCGGGTGATGGTGAGCAGCCGCGCCAAGCGTGACGACACCTTCGTCTCGGGTTCGGGTGCCGCCACGGTCTACGTGGTCTGTGACGACCCCGACGCCGTTTTCGCGCGAGTGGAGCGGCTGGAGGCCACGGTGGTGCGCCCGATGGAGGACACCGACTACGGCTCCCGCGGCTTCTCCATCGCCGACGCTGAGGGCAACTCGTGGAGCTTCGGCACCTACGCCGGTTGACCGACCTCCGGCCAGTGACCAGACCGCTGACGCCTGCGCCAGTCCCACACGCGTTCAGGGAGCGAGCAGCTTGCGGCGCAGGCGATCGGTGTCGCGAGAGGTCCAGTCGTGATCGGCGAGCCAGTTGCCGGCACCGCCGTACTGCTGCTCGAGCGTGCCCAGCAGCAGGCGCATCGTGTCGGTCGTGGGCGACTGCTGGGCCACCGTCTTGTCGCGCAGGTTCGCGGCGTACGCGGGCCGGCTGCGCAGCCGCTCGAGGATGCGCGGCACTCGCTCGGCCGAGGCGGCGAAGTCGGCGATGATCTCGTCGTCGAGCACCCCGACCGTCTTCAGGGCCAGACCGACAATGGTTCCGGTGCGGTCCTTGCCGGCCGCGCAGTGCACGACCGCGGCGCCCCGGCTGTTGGCGATGGCGTGCAGGGCGGCAAGGACCGAGTCGGGTCTCTGCTCGAGGTAGGCCAGGTAGTGCTTCGACCAGAACTCGTCGTGACTGGGGGCAGCGGGCTGAGCGCCCTCCGCCGTCGCAGCGCGCTCGGCCTGATCGTCGACCTCCCAGGGCAGCGCGCGCTCGGCTGCGGGGATGCCGCTCTCGGACGAGGAGTCGCGGTAGAGCGTGAAGTGGTGGTGGCGCACCCGGGCCACGGCCCGCAGTGGCCCGTCACCCTCTCTGACCACCTCCACGTCGGTTCGCAGGTCGACGACGTCGGTGAGGCCGTAGCCGTCGACGAGAGAGCGCACGGACTCCACCGGGAGGTCCTGCAGGTTGTCAGAACGCAGCAGTCGGTGCGGCTGGACGACCTCGCCCGCCTCGGTGGGCAGTCCACCGAGGTCGCGCATGTTGACGACCCCCGCGAGCTCGATCCAGTTCGGTGATCTCATCCTTCGACGATAGGCGAGACGAACCGGACGGGTGGTCACCGGCCGGTCGGTGCCACGCCCCGCGTGCTACAAACCGGTGGTCAGCACCGCACCGAGATCGCCGCGCAGGCGGTCGAGAGCGGTGTCGACGACGGCGTAGTAGGCCCACTTGCCCCGCTGCTGGCGGGTCACGAGGCCGACGTCGACGAGCTGGCGCATGTGATGCGACACGGTCGGTTGCGACAGCCCGACGACGTCGGTCATGTCGCAGATGCACGCCTCCCCACTCGGGCTGGCGGCGATGAGCGACAGCAGCCGCACCCGGGTGGGGTCACCGAGGGCCTTGAACGACCTGGACAGGCGCTCGGCCTCGAGCAGCTCGAGCCCGCTGCCGGTGACCGTCGCGCAGCACCCTGCACGGCTGAACACCGCCTCTGAACCTCGGTCCTGCGGCGGGGTACCTGGCGAGGTCGCGGTGGCTGCGGCGGCGGTCGAGGTCATGCCCCCGATCCTCTCACGAGCATTGACAATCGTCGATGCGTCAGCGACGGCGATACATCGACAGCAATCACTGCGGTGGTGATCACTTCCCGACCTTGGGACGTGGCCCGGATCGCAGTGTCCCTACTCGTCTCCTTCGCCCTGATGGGGGCCGGCGGGTTCGCCCTCGGCACCGTTCTGCGGCCGGGCTACCCGCGCACCACGACGCTGGCCTTGAGCGCTGCGGGGAACAACGTCGAGCCGGCCATCGCGGTTGCAATCGCCTCCTGCGTGGCCACCTCCGGCCAGGCCTTCGCCGGGGTCGGCCGACCGCTGATCGAGGTCCTCGCCCTCGGCGCGCTCGTCTACCCCAGCATCGCCCTTCGGCGCCGTCTCGGCACCAGCGGGCTCCCTCGCGAGGCGCGGGCGGCCGACCGGCGCTGACCATTCGCCCTTTCCTGAGACACTGGTGATCATGTCGCCTTCAGCCCTGCCCGACGGCGATCCTGCCCCCGCATCGGGCCGCCTCCCGGCGAGCGCCCTCGAGGGGCTGGCCGACGTCGATCTCGGCCTCTACGTGCACGTGCCGTTCTGCACGGTGCGCTGTGGTTACTGCGATTTCAACACCTACACGGTGACCGAGCTGGGCGGTCGCGGGCCACACGGCGCGGCCGTGGGGGTCGACACGTATGCCGATCTCGCCCTCCGAGAAGTCGACCTCGCGCGGTCTGTGCTGGGTGACCAGTCGCCAACCGTGTCAACGGTTTTCGTCGGTGGTGGTACACCGACCATGCTGCCCTCGGCCGACCTCGTCAGGGTGCTTGACGGCATCCGGCAGCGCTTCGGCCTCGCGTCTGACGCCGAGGTGACCACCGAGGCCAACCCCGACTCGGTGACCCCCGACTCGCTTCGCGAGCTCGCCGACGGAGGTTTCACCCGGATCTCGATCGGGATGCAGTCGGCGGTGCCACACGTGCTGGCCACCCTCGAACGCACCCACGACCCTGCCAACGTGGAGCGGGCCGTGACGGCCGCCCGTGACGCGGGGCTGCAGGTGAGCCTCGACCTCATCTACGGAACGCCGGGGGAGTCGCTGACCGACTGGCGGCACAGCCTCGATGCCGTGGTGGCGCTGGCGCCGGACCACGTCTCGGCCTACGCCCTCGTCGTCGAGGCGGGCACCAAGATGGCCGCCCAGGTGCGTCGGGGCGAGATCGCGATGACCGACGACGACGACGAGGCCGACAAGTACGAGCTGGCCGACGAGCTGCTCACCGCGGCCGGCCTGGGCTGGTACGAGGTGAGCAACTGGGCGCGGTCACCGGGCACCCGGTGCCGGCACAACATCGCCTACTGGTCGGGCACCAACTGGTGGGGCATCGGGCCCGGCGCGCACAGCCACGTGGGCGGGGTGCGCTGGTGGAACGTCAAACACCCCAGCGCGTATGCCGCTCGGCTGGCCGAAGGGACCTCGCCGGCCCACGCCCGCGAGACGCTGACCGACGAGCAGCGTCACGACGAGCGGGTGCTGCTCGGGTCGAGGCTCGCCGCGGGTCTGCCGCTGGAGCAGGTGCAGGGCTCCGGCCGTACGGCCGTGGCCGGGCTCATCGCCGACGGGCTCGTCGACGGCACCGCGGCGCTCTCCAGCGGTCGGGTCGTGCTGACCCGACGGGGCCGCCTGCTCGCCGATACCGTTGTGCACCGCCTGCTGGCCCCCTGACGAGAAGGACCCCATGACCGACATCACGCTTGAGACCGACCGCACCTCACCGGACCCGACCGGCGAGAATGCGGTCGCCGTGCTGGCCCGCGCCCGCGGTGCCTACGCCGGCGGGGTCACCAAGCCGCTCGAGTGGCGCGAACGCCAGCTGCGCTCCCTGCGACACATGCTGGTCGAGGACGGCGACGTGCTCTGCGACGCCCTGGCCGCCGACCTCGGCAAGAGCCGTACCGAGGCGATGATCACCGAGATCGGGTTCACGGTCAACGAGATCGACCACCTCCTCAAGCACCTGCGGTCGTGGTTGCGGCCCGAGCGCGTGTCCGTTCCGATCACGTTGCCCTTCGCCAAGGCCCACATCGTTCGAGAGCCGCTCGGGGTGGTGCTGGTCATCGCGCCATGGAACTACCCCGTCACGCTCGCGCTCGGGCCGGTGGCCGGCGCCATCGCCGGCGGCAACGCCGTCGTCGTCAAGCCCAGCGAGGTGGCCCCAGCCACCTCGCACGCGTTGACGCGGCTGCTCCGCACCCATCTCGATCCGGATGCCGTGCAGGTGGTCGAGGGCGGGGTGCCCGAGACCACTGCTCTGCTCGCCCAACGCTTCGACCACATCTTCTACACCGGCAACGGTACCGTCGGACGGATCGTGCTCGAGGCCGCGGCGAAGCACCTGACGCCGGTGACCCTCGAGCTCGGTGGCAAGTCTCCGACCTACGTCGATGACACTGCCGACCTCGAGGTGGCAGCTCGCCGGATCGTGCTGGGCAAGTTCACCAACGCCGGCCAGACCTGCGTGGCGCCCGACTACGTGCTGGCCACCCGAGAGGTCCTCGACCGCCTGACGCCGCTGTTGGCGAGGGCGATCGGTGACTTCTTCGGGGCCGACCCGGCATCCTCGCCCGACTACGGCCGCATCATCGACGGGCGTCACTTCGACCGTTTGTGCGGCCTCATCGACCCGTCGCTGGTCGTGGCAGGGGGCGGGACCGACGCCCGTCACCGTTACATCGAGCCGACCGTGCTCGATGGCGTCACGGGCGAGCACCCGGTGATGCAGGAGGAGATCTTCGGCCCCGTGCTGCCGCTGGTGGAGGTGGCCGGCATCGACGGGGCCATCGACTTCATCAACCACCGGGACCGGCCGCTGGCGCTCTACCTGTTCACGGCCGATGCGGCCACTCAACGACGCTTCGAGCGCGAGACCTCCTCCGGTGGTGTGGGGGTAAACATCCCGCTCGCCCACCTCATGGTGCCCGATCTGCCGTTCGGCGGCGTGGGGCCAAGTGGCATGGGCGCCTACCACGGTAGGGCGTCGATCGAGACGTTCACGCACGCCAAGGGCGTGCTGAACCACCCCACCCGGCCCGACTCGACGGCCCTGATCTACCCTCCGTTCGCGGGGGTGAAGCGGCGCCTCGTGCAGCTGCTGATGACCCCCCGACGGCGACACTGACGACACCCCGTCGGGTGCGTCGGCTGGGCCGGTCAACCATCCGGGCCAGCTAATAGCACACCGGGCACGCTCCCACTCAGCGTTCACGAAAAGATTGTCTCGACTCAAGACCCACACGGCGTGGCGACTTGACTATGTTGTCTCTAGGACCCCTACATATCTGGAGATATCATGACTTCTCGTGACATGGGCATGCGCCGGTGCCGACCGGGCGGGACGCGCAGCGGCAGCGGCCTGCTGGTCGTGGGCACTGTTCTGGCCCTCGTGGCTGCCGTCGGCCCCACCACGGCTGCGGCCGACGACGGCGTCGGGGTGGGCGGCCATTCCGCGACGAGCGGCCCGGAGAGCCCGCAGTCGGTCCAGGGGCCCAGGCCCGCTCCGATGGTCGACCCGGTGCAGAACGCCACCTCGTCGGAGTGGATCGTGCTCTGCACCAGCTTCTCGCCGTGCCAGGCCGCCGGCTACGGCAACGACGGGTACGACGCGGTCTACCAGTCGAGCTTCTGGTCGCAGTACAGCGGCCACAACTGCACCAACTACGTGGCCTATCGGATGATCCGCAACGGCATGTCGAGCACCAGACCGGCCGCCATTCGCGGCAACGCCCTCAACTGGGGGGTGGCCCTCGCCAGCCAGACCAACGACTCCCCGACGGTCGGCTCGGTAGCCTGGTGGGACAGCTCGTTCTCGTCGACGGGCCACGTGGCCTACGTCGAGAAGGTCGTCTCCTCTTCGGAGATCTACGTCTCCGAGGACAACTGGGGTGGCGATTTCCGGTGGCGCAAGATCACCCGCTCCGGCGGACGCTGGCCGCAGGGCTTCATCCACCTCAAGGACCTCGCGGCTCCCGGGCCATCGCCCTACCAGGCGATCAGCCCGGTGCGAATCGTCGACACCCGGCTGGGTCTGGGTGCGAGCAGGAGGCAGGTGACCGGTGGCACCGAGATCGCCGTGCAGGTGGCGGGGCGAGCCGGCCTGCCGAGCAGCGGCGTGCAGTCGGTGGTGCTCAACGTGACGGCCGTCAACCCCCAGGCGGCCGGCTACCTGACTGTCAGGCCTGACAGTGGCTCACGGCCCTCCTCGTCGAACCTCAACTACGCCAGAGGCGCCACCATCGCCAACCAGGTCATCGCCAAGGTCGGCTCCGACGGCAAGGCGCGCGTCTACAGCTCAGCCGACTCCGATGTCGTCGTCGACGTCGCCGGCTACTACCTCTCGACCCAGAACATGTCGACGCTGACTCCGACGCGACTGCTTGACACGAGATCGGGGATAGGAGCCGGCGCCGGGCCGGTGGCGGGGGGCTCCCGGGTCGATCTCAGCGTGGCCGGACGTGGAGGGGTGCCCAGCAGCGCTGCGGCGGTGGTGCTCAACGTCACGGCCGTCACACCGTCGAGCGCGGGCTACGCCACCGTCTGGCCGGCCGGGATCAGCCAGCCTTCGACCTCGAACCTCAACTACTCCGGCGGGGACGTGGTGGCCGGCCTGGTCGTCGCGAAGGTGGGAATCGGTGGCAAGGTGAGCATCGCCACGTCGGCCAAGTCCCACCTGATCGCCGATGTTCTCGGCTGGGTGCCCAGTACGTCCGACGTCGTCGCGGGGACGCCCGCACGCGTTCTCGACACCCGCACGGGCACCGGAGTCTCGCGGCCCGGCGCGATGCCGGCGGGGGGGACGGTCAGCCTCAAGGTGAGTGGGGTCGGTGGTGTGCCGTCGTCCGGCGTCAAGGCGGTCATGCTGACGCTCACCGTCGCCTCCCCTCAGGGCGAAGGGTACGAGACGGCCTACCCGTCCGGTACCACTCGTCCGGAAACCTCCAACGTCAACTACACGACCGGGCGCGTGGTGGCGAACTCGGTATTGGCCAAGGTTGCCTCGGACGGGACGGTGCGCCTCTACACCTCCAAAGGGTCGCACCTGGTCGCGGACGTGCAGGGCTACGTCAGGCAGTGACCGGGCAGTGACCGCGCCGGCTCGCCGCCACGGGCCGGACTGTCGGTCACTCGCTCGGCGCCGTGACGAAGTCGATGAGCTCCTCCACGCTGGCCAGCAGGGTGGGCTCGAGGTCGGAGTAGCTGTGCACGGTGCCGAGAATGCGTTTCCAGGCCTGGGCGATGTCGGCCTGGGTGTCGTTCGGCCAGCCGAGGGCGGCGCAGATGCCGTGCTTCCACGAGGTTCCCTTCGGAATGACCGGCCAGCGCTGCCAGCCGAGACGCTCGGGCCGAACTGACTGCCACACATCGACGTACGGGTGGCCAAGCACCAACACGTCGTCCGCGATCCCGGGGAGCGCCCGGGCCTGCGCCACGATGCGCGCTTCCTTGGTGCCCGGCACGAGGTGGTCGACGAGCACCCCCATCCGCCGCCCTCGCCCCGGACCGAAGTCGGCGATGATCGCGGCGAGGTCGTCGACACCGTCCATCAGCTCGACGACGACCCCCTCGACGCGCAGGTCATCGCCCCAGACCTTCTCAACGAGCTCGGCGTCGTGCCGGCCCTCGACGTAGAGGCGCGAGCCCCTCGCGACCCGGGCCCGGGCTCCAGGCACCGCCACCGACCCACTGGCCGTGCGGGCCTGCGCCTGCTGGGCGGCATCCAAGGCCGCAGCGGATGCCACCCGGGGGGCCGTGAGCGTGACGGGCCGCCCGTCGATGAGAAAACCCGGCCCCAGCGGGAAGCCCTTGGTGCGTCCGCGGCGGTCCTCGAGGTGAACGACGTGCAACCCACCGGCCTTCTCGACGCGCACGACAGCGCCGACCCAGCCGGTCTCGACGTCCTCGACGACGAGGTCTCGCTCGGCTGCCACCGGGGTCGAGCGGCCGTGCGTGGGCGCTTTCCAGTCACCGGACAACACGTTGGCGCCGTAGCGATCGGTCGGGTGGGGCGGTAGCTGCGACACGATCAGTGAGCGTAGGCGGTCGTGTCGCTCGGGCGCCTGCGCCACGCGGACACCCCCACCCGGCATCTGAACGCAGTGTTCGTTCTCGAACTCAGTGTTCCAGCGCGGTGTTCGAGAACGAACGCTGCGTTCGGTCGACGGGGGAGGGGGCCAGCGGGAGGGAGGCCAGCGGGAGGGCCGAGCGGCGAGCGGCAGGGCGGCATACCGTGGTGAGGTCGGAACTGACGGCCGAGCGTCGTAGACTTGGCACTCGAAACCAGAGAGTGCCAGACCGGGAGGAGGGCGAGATGAGCGACGAACGCAGACTGATGGTGCTGCGCGCGATCGTCCAGGACTACGTTCAAACCTCCGAGCCGGTGGGCAGCAAGGCCCTCGTCGAACGACACCACCTCGGGGTGAGTGCCGCGACCGTACGCAACGACATGGCCCTGCTCGAGGAGGAGGGCCTCATCCACGCGCCGCACACCTCGGCCGGGCGGGTTCCCACTGACGCCGGCTATCGCGTGTTCGTCGACCGCCTGAGCGCCATCAAGCCGCTCAGCCACGGTGAGAAGCGTGCGATCAGCCAGTTCCTCGAGGGGGCCGTCGACCTCGACGACGTGGTCGACCGCACGGTGCGGCTGCTAGCGAGCCTCACCCGCCAAGTGGCCGTGGTGCAGTACCCGTCGCTCACCCGTTCGACCGTTCGCCACATCGAGCTCGTCCCACTAGGTCCTCGCCACCTCCTGGTCGTGCTCATTGTCAACACCGGACGCGTCGAACAGCGCGTCATCGAGCTCGACCCGGTGCTGTCGGTCGCCGACGGCGAGGCGGTCGTCTCGAGGCTGCGGTCCTCGATCAACGAGGTCGCCTCCGGCGTTCCGTTCACGGCCGCCGCGACCCGGCTCCGGGCGCTCGTCGACACCGCCGACGAGGTCGACCGACCCGTCATGCGCACCGTCGTCTCGGCCCTGGCCGACGCCCTGGTCGAGGAGCGCGAGGAGCGCGTCGTGCTCGCCGGCCAGTCCAACCTCGCGCGCGCCGGCGCCGACTTCCCTCGGTCGATCGGCCCGATCCTCGAGGCACTGGAAGAACACGTCGTGCTGCTGCGCCTGCTCGGGCAGCTGACCGACGAGCCCGACCTCGTCTCCGTGCGCATCGGCGCCGAGAACCCGGTGAGCGGGCTGCAGTCGACCTCGCTCGTCTCCATGGGCTACGGCTCGGGCGCCGAGCGGGTGGCCAGCCTCGGCGTGCTCGGGCCGACCCGCATGGACTACCCGACCACGATGGCCTCCGTGCGAGCCGTCGCCCGCTACGTCTCCGAGATCCTCGACGAGAACTCGTCGGCGTGATGAGCGTCGTTCGTGGAGCGACACCCCCGCGGCCCGGCCACCACACCCCACCCGAGTCCCCACGGTTCGCCGCCGCCATGATCTGACCGACCTGACCGACCTGACCGACCTGACCGACCTGACCGATCGCACCAACCGCACTGACAGGACTACCCGCTTGAACGACTACTATGCCGTGCTCGGTGTCTCCCGCAACGCCAGCCAGGAGGAGATCAAGAAGGCCTACCGCCGCCAGGCCCGAAAGCTGCACCCCGACGTCAACCCCGGCGCCGAGGCGGAGGAGGAGTTCAAGAGCGTCTCGCAGGCCTACGAGGTGCTCTCTGACCCCGAGAAGCGCCAGTCGTTCGACATGGGCGCCGACCCGTTCGCCACCGGCGCGGGCGCTGGCGGGGCCGGCCAGGGCTTCTCGTTCAGCGACGTGATGGATGCCTTCTTCGGCGCTGGCGCGACCGCCGGCGGTCGCGGCCCACGGGCCCGCGTCCAGCGCGGACAGGACGCGCTCGTTCGGCTCGACCTCGACCTGTCGAAGGCGGTGTTCGGCTCCGAGGAGGAGCTGGTCATCGACACGGCGACCGGGTGCTCCACGTGTGGTGGCGACGGTGCTCAGCCGGGCACCGGTCGCCAGACGTGCCCGATCTGTCAGGGACGAGGCGAGGTGCAGCAGGTGCAGCGCAGCTTCCTCGGCCAGGTCATGACGTCCCGGCCGTGCGTCAACTGCCAGGGATTCGGCTCAACCCTCACCGACCCCTGCCACGAGTGCTCCGGTGACGGCCGGGTACGGGTGCGTCGCACCCTGAAGCTGAAGGTGCCGGCGGGCGTCGACACCGGCACTCGCATCCAGCTCACCGGCGAGGGTGAGGTGGGGCCCGGAAACGGCCCGGCCGGTGACGTCTACGTCGAGATCAAGGTGGCGAACCACGACACCTACACCCGTCGCGGCGACGACCTGCACGCCACCGTTCCGCTGCCGATGGCGGCGGCGGCCCTCGGCACGTCGATGAAGCTGTCGACCTTTGACGGGATGCAGGATCTCGAGATCAAGGCAGGCACGCAGACCGGCGACGTGATGACCCTGCGCGGTCTGGGGGTGACGCACCTGCGGCACGGCGGTCGCGGCGACCTGCACGTGCATGCCAACGTGCTCACGCCGACCAAGGTCACCGACGAGCAGGCCGAGCTGCTGCGGCAGTTCGCGGCCCTTCGTGGAGAGGAACGCCCCGAGGGTCGGCTGCAACCGAACAAGGGTCTGTTCGGCAAGATCCGCGACGCGCTCAAGGACAAGTGAGGACACTGTCCCGGCGCAGTCTCAGGGCCGAACAGCTGTGACCCACCTGCTCTTCCTCGGCGAACCCACCGCGGTGCGGGCCGCCGTGGTGGGGGAGCCACTCATCCTCGACGGCGCCGAGGGCCGTCACGCCGCGACCGTGGTCCGGGTGCGCGCGGGGCAGCACATCTACGTCTCCGACGGTCAGGGTCGGCGGGTGCTCGTGGAGACGGCATCCGTCGAGCGTTCGGTCGTTCATGGCACCGTGGTCGAGGTCTGTGACGAACCTGCGCCGTCGCCGGCCTTCGTGCTGGTGCAGGCCCTGGCCAAGGGGGACCGTGACGAGCAGGCCGTCGAGGCGGCCACCGAGCTGGGCGTCGACGAGGTGCTGCCCTGGCAGGCCGAGCGCAGCGTCGTCGTGTGGCGGCCCGACCGGGTGGCGCGGTCGGTATCGCGCTGGGAGGCCGTGGTGACTCGGGCGACCAAGCAGTCGCGTCGCTGCCGGATGCCGCTCACATCGGCCCCGGTCGACCTGGCCGGGCTCGTCAAGCGGGTCACCCGCAGCAGGCTCACGCTGGTGCTGCACGAGTCTGCCGACCCACCCCTGTCGAGCGTTCCGCTGCCCGACTCGGGCGAGGTGCTCATCGTGGTGGGCCCCGAAGGCGGTATCAGCGAGCGCGAGCTCGATGCCCTCATGACGGCCGGGGCGCATCCGGTACGTCTGGGCCGCACCATCCTGCGGGCGTCGTCGGCCGGGCCGGCCGCGCTGGCCGTGCTCAGCGCCCGCGCCCGCTGGAGCTGAGCCCGACGAGCGACCTCTCGGTGGTCCGGGTCCGTCGGGGCTCTACTTCACGGTGAACGGCGTCCGTTGCTCGGCGTTGACCGACCCGTCCTTGGCGCTCTCGTCGTAGACCCGGATGACGTAGTCGCCGGCGACGAGCTTGCCGAGAGCGATCGAGAACCCGCCCCGCGCCGGGGCCGCCTTGTCAGCCGTGACGGCGCCCTGGGTGACCACCCGCCCGCCCTGGAGCAGCTGCCACGTCACGCTCGCCTCGTTCGTGCTCGCGATGCCGGTCGCGGTCACCGCGGCGCCCACCTTGACGACCTGACCGCGGGCCGGGCTGTCGATCCAGAGCGGTGAGAGCAGTGAGTACACGGCTGCCGGGTCGGACGGGCGGTTGTAGGCGCGGCCCACCGGCTGGCCCGGTGCTACGGCGTCGCCACCGTCGGCCAGGGCGAAGGTGACCGGGAGCAGGCCTTGAGCGGCGGCAGCCTGAGCGGTCCAGACGAGCTGCTGCACGACCACCCGTGCTCGCTCGGTGGACAGGCCGCTGACGCCGCGAGAGAGCGTGAGCCGGATGCCGTCAGCGCTCACCTCAGCGCTGACCAGGTCGACACCCTGCCACCGGGACTGGTATCCGGAGCCGTCAGGAACACTGCCCATGGCGGTGCGTACGGCAGCCTCGACCCTGGTGGTCGGCGAGACCGGCTTCGTGACGTCGGCGGTGACGAACTCTCGGAACAGCACGTCGCGGCCCAGCCGGGTGCCGACGTAGTAGACGGGCACCGAGGTGGCCGCCACCGCTGGGGCCACGGGTGGTGGCGTGGCCGAGGTCGTGGCCGACGTGGTGGTGGCTGGAGGCGGCGAGACAGGTGGAGGGACGACCGGCTGGGAGGCAGTCTGGGTGGGCACGCTCGAGGGGCCGGTGGCGGTGGGCAGCGTCGAGGACGAGACCGGCCCGGATGACGAGGCGCCGACGGAGGTCGTGCCCGTGGGTCCCCCCACCACCGGAGGCGGTGAGGGCTGCCGGTTGCCGACCACGAGAGCGCCCCCGACGACCACTACGGCGGCGGCGGCGGCCGCCACGGGAAGGAGCCAGCGGCGGTGGCTGCGGGCGCTGCGCGCCTCCACCCGGCCGGCCGCGAGGATGGCGTCGAGGCGGCCGCCCGGGATGATCCGCTCGGCCTCTTCGCGAAGGGCGGTGCGCAGCCCGTTCTCGACGTCGCGCAGCTCCGAGCCGATCATGACCGGGTCATCGGACGCCGGGTGGCGCCACGGCCCCCCGGCGCGCTCGGTGGGGACGTGGTCGTCGGGGATCATGACTGCTCCGTGGGGTCGTTCAGGCGCTCAGAAGGCGGCGCAAGAAAGGTGGGGTGGTCGGTCATCGCGCGTCGGAGCGTGCTGAGCCCACGATGGGCGTGCGCCTTGACAGTGCCTGCTGAGATGTCGAGGGCCGCTGCGATCTGAGCCTCGCTGAGGTCGGCGTAGTAGCGCAGTACGAGCACCTCGCGCTGGCGGGTCGGGAGCAGGCCCAGGGCATCGATCATGGCCGCGCGCGCGACGGCATCCATGACCTTGGCCTCGGCGCTGTCGAGGCTGGCCCGGCCGGGCGCATCGGCGGCAGCAGCGTCCTTGACGTTCTGCCGGTCGACGACCACGGCGTGCCGTCGGACCGACCGGCAGCCGTTGACCACCGCGGTCTGCAGGTAGGCCACCACCTGACCCCCCTCGCGGATCGAGCTCCAACGGCGGTGGGTGGCCACGAACGCGTCCTGCACGACATCCTCGGCGGCGAGCTGGTCGCGCAACAGCAACCAGGCGAGACGAACGAGCCGGTGCCAGTGGGCCGCGTAGAGGTCGGCGATGCCGCGGTCGGCGGCCACGCTCGCCGGTGCGGTGGCACCGGTTGACCCGGTCGGGCTCGTGCCGACGGACCGGCGCTCCCCCGTGTGCGCACCGCCCAGCTCGCTCTCGGCCATGCCCAACGCTCTCATGGACTCAAGACGCCTACCTGCGGCTTCGGGTTGACCTCTCTACAGTGCTGGCATGAGCGAAGACTGCCTGTTCTGCCGCATCGTGTCCGGTGAGCCGCCCACCTACCTGTTGGCCGAGAGCGCACGATCGATCGCGTTCCGCGACATCAGCCCGCAGGCTCCGGTGCACGTGCTCGTCGTGTCGAGGCGGCACGAGCCGAACATCGGGGCCCTCGCCGACGCGTCGAGCGAGGACCTGGCCGACGTGTTCGCGCTGGTGTCGCGGGTCGCCCAGGCGGAGGGGGTGGCACAGAACCACCGGCTGGTCTTCAACACCGGCGCCGGGGTGGGTCAGACCATCTTCCACGCGCACGCGCACGTGCTGGGCGGGGCGAGCTTCGTCGAGCACGGGCTGGGGCTCTGAGGATGGCCGACGACACGGCAGCGAAGAAGAAGAAAGACGACCTCGAGCAGGGTGGCGCGCCGGGCGCCGAAAAGCCCGACCCGGTCGATGACACGGTCGCCACGCAGCACGTGCTGGTGGTGGACGAGCGTCGTCTCGAGTACACGGCGACGACGGGCCGCATCGTGCTGCGCGAGGAGGAGCACACCGACGGCACGTTCGGCGGCAACCGGGCCCGGGCGGAGCTGTCCATCACCAGTTATGTACTCGACGACGCCGACCCACGCACACGGCCGGTCACGTTCGCCTTCAACGGTGGCCCGGGCAGTTCGAGCGTCTGGCTGCACCTGGGCCTGCTCGGCCCCAGGCGGGTCGTCAGTGGCGACGCTGGTGCGCTGGCACCCCCGCCGTACGACCTCGTGCCCAACGCCGAGTCGCTGCTCGGCGTCAGTGACCTGGTCTTCATCGATCCCGTCTCCACCGGGTACTCGCGATCGGTCGAGGGTGGCAAACCGGGCGACTACCACGGCTACCAGAAGGACATCGAGTCGGTCGGTGAGCTGATCCGGCTCTGGACCTCGCGAAACCGGCGTTGGATGTCGCCGAAGTTTGTCGCCGGCGAGTCGTACGGCACGTTGCGCGGGGCCGCTCTGACGGCCCACCTGCAGGAGCGCTACTCGATGTTCGTCAACGGGCTCATCCTCATCTCCAGCGTGCTCGACCTGAGCTCGATCGACTTCGAGAAGCAGCGCAACGACCGGGCGTACGCCCTCTATCTGCCGACCTACGCCGCCATCGCGCACGTCCACGGTCGACACCCGGGCCGCACGCTGGAGGACGTGCTGGCCGAGGCGGAGGCGTACGCTGCCCGCGACTACCCGTGGGCGCTGGGTCGCGGATCGCGGCTCACGGCATCCGAACGAGACGAGGCGGTCGAGACGGTCGCCCGGCTCAGCGGGCTGACGGAGGGCTACGTCGACCGGGCCGACCTGCGCATCGAGCACTGGCGGTACTTCACCGAGCTGCTCCGAGACGATCGCCTCAGCGTCGGTCGGCTCGACGGCCGGTTCACCGGACCGGCCGCCCGGGCCATCGCCGAGGAGATGGATGCCGACCCGTCGATGGACGCGATCGCGGGGCCGTACGCCGCGGCCTGGAACCACTACATCCGCGACGAGCTCGGCTACGAGAGCGACCTCCACTACGAGCAGATCAGCTCGCTCGTGCACCCCTGGTCGTTCAAGGACTTCGAGGGCCGGCCCATCGACGTCTCACCCCTGCTCGAGCGGGCGATGCGCCAGAACCCGCACCTTCAGGTGCACGTCGCCTACGGCTGGTACGACGGCGCCACCCCCTACTTCGCGGCACAGGACGTGATCGCCCACCTGCAGCTGCCGCCCGCCCTGACGGCCAACATCGAGCACCGGTACTACCCGGCCGGCCACATGATGTACGTCCACGAGCCCTCACGGGTGCAGCAGAGTGCCGATCTCGCCGCTTTCCTGGTGAGGGCGGCGACCCAGGGACCGTAGAATCAAGGGCAACATGACTGATGCCGAACCCATGAACCCCGACCTCACCCCCGCCACCCTCGGCAACGAGCGCTCTCCGCGTTCGGCCGCCGCCACCGCGGGCTCGCTGCTCGTTCGAGAGGTGGCCCCGCCGATCGAGATGGTGGCCCTGCTCGGCCCACGGGATGAGCTGCTGCGCACCATGGAGCGCCAGTTCCCGCTGGTCGACACCCACGTGCGCGGCAACGAGATGAGCTTCACCGGGCCCCCCGGCGAGCTCGAGATCATCGACGGGCTCGTCGACGAGCTGCTGACGATCGTGGCCACCGGGCAGCCCCTCAACCGCGATGCTGTCGAGCGCTCGATCGGGATGCTGCGCAGCCAGACTGCCGAGCGTCCGGCCGACGTGCTCACCATGAACATCGTGAGCAACCGGGGCCGCACGATCCGGCCCAAGACGCTGAACCAGAAGCGCTACGTCGACGCCATCGACCAGCACACCGTCGTGTTCGGCATCGGTCCGGCCGGCACGGGCAAGACCTACCTCGCCATGGCCAAGGCGGTGGCGGCGCTGCAGGCCAAGCAGGTGAGCCGCATCATCCTGACCCGGCCTGCGGTCGAGGCCGGGGAGCGTCTCGGCTTCCTGCCGGGAACCCTCAACGACAAGATCGACCCGTACCTGCGACCGCTCTACGACGCGTTGCACGACATGGTCAGCCCCGAGACGATCCCGAGGCTGATGGCCTCGGGCACCATCGAGGTGGCCCCGCTTGCCTACATGCGTGGGCGTTCGCTCAACGACGCCTTCATCATCCTCGACGAGGCGCAGAACACCTCCAGCGAACAGATGAAGATGTTCCTGACCCGCCTCGGCTTCGGCTCCAAGATGGTCGTCACCGGCGATATCACCCAGGTCGACCTGCCCGGCGGCACGAAGTCGGGGCTGCGCATCGTGCGTGACATCCTTGACGACGTCGACGACATCCACTTCGCCGAGCTCACCTCGCACGACGTCGTGCGCCACCGGCTGGTGAGTGCGATCGTCGAGGCCTACGAACGCGACGACCTGCGCACGGAGAAGCAGCGTCGTGGCGCGGAGAAGGCCGCCCGAGCGGCGAAGAGTGCCGCAGCGCAGCACCCGGCGAGGGGGTCGCGCGCATGAGCATCGACGTGCTCAACGAGACCGATGCCGAGGTCGACGAGCTCGAGCTGCTCGCGTGCGCTCGCTACGTCCTCTCGGAGATGAAGGTCCACCCGCAGGCCGACCTGTGCATCAAGCTCGTCGACGAGCCGGCGATGGAGGTGCTGCACGTGCAGTGGATGGACCTCCCCGGCCCGACCGACGTCATGAGCTTCCCGATGGACGAGCTGCGGCCCGGTCGTGAAGGCCAAGAACCGGAGGAGGGCACCCTCGGCGACATCGTGCTGTGCCCGTCGGTCGCGGCCAAGCAGGCGCTCGAGGCGGGTCACGCGGCGGTCGAGGAGATGTTGCTGCTGACCACCCACGGCATCCTGCATTTGCTCGGCTACGACCATGCCGAGGCCGACGAGGAGCGGGAGATGTTCGAGCTGCAGCGCCAGCTGCTGCTCACCTTCCTCGCCACCCGCAACCGACCGAGCGACTGAGCGCCGTTCTCACGATGCTTCCACAACTGGTTCTCCCGGCGCTGATCAGCATTGTCATCGCCTTCCTGCTGTCTGCCTCCGAGGCCGCCATCTTCCGCATGTCGCGAGTGCGCGCCCATGAGCTGTTCGACGAGGGGCGGTCGGGGGCCAAATCGCTCATCACCGTCGTCGGCGACTCACCGGCCTATCTCGCCGTCATCGCCTTCCTGCGCGTGGTTGCCGAGGCCACGGCTGCGGTTCTCGTCACGCTCGCCGTCGCCGGGCAGTTCGAAGCGACCTGGTGGCGCGCCCTCATCAGCATCGCGGTCATGGCGGTGGTCTCGTTCGTCATCGTCGGGGTCTCGCCCCGCACCCTCGGTCGCCAGAACTACGACACGGTCGCGCTCTGGGCGGCCCCGTTCGCGGTCGGGTTGCGTCGGGTGCTGGGCCCGATCGCCAAGCTGCTCGTCGTGCTCGGTAACGCCGTCACGCCGGGGGCGGGCTACACCAACGGCCCGTTCCAGACCGAATCTGAGCTACGCGACCTGCTCGACCTGGCCGGCGACTCCGCGGTCATCGAGGCCGACGAGCGCGAGATGCTCCACTCGGTGTTCGAGCTCGGCGACACCGTGGCGCGTGAGGTCATGGTTCCGCGCACCGACATGGTGGTGCTCGACGCCGACAAGACGCTGCGCAGCGCCATGTCCCTCTTCCTGCGGTCGGGCTTCTCGCGCATCCCGGTGGTCGGTGACGACAGCGACGACGTGCGCGGCCTGCTGTACTTCAAGGACGTCGCCCGGCGTCTCAACGCCGCCCCCGATGACGCCAAGCACCTGGCCGCCGAGGTGATGCGGCCGATGCACTTCGTTCCCGAGAGCAAGCCGGTCGATGACCTGCTGCGCGAGATGCAGCTCGACCAGACCCACTTCGCCATCGTCGTCGACGAGTACGGCGGCACGGCGGGGCTGGTGACGATCGAGGACATCATCGAGGAGATCGTCGGCGAGATCTCCGACGAGCACGACCGCGACGCGCCCGTGGTCGAGCACCTGCCCGACGGCACCTTGCGCGTGCCTGCGTCGATGGACATCGACGACCTGGCCGAGCTGTTCGACGTCGAGATCGAGGAGGAGGACGTCGACACGGTCGGCGGACTGCTGACCAAGATGATCGGCCGGGTGCCGATCGTGGGCTCGTCGGCGACCGTCGCCGGCCTGACGCTGACCGCCGAGCGGATGGCCGGTCGTCGACACCGGGTCGCGTCGGTCATCGTGGGCCGGGTCGAAACGAAGGAGACTGACGACGTGGACACCGAGACCGAGGCAGCTCATGGCCAGCACTGACGATGGGCCCGCCGACGCGGGCCCCGTTTTCAGATCTGACCCCGGTGCTGATCCGGGTCTCACGATGGGGGGCCGGTCCGCCTCCTACCGGGCTGGCTTCGCGTGTCTCATCGGACGGCCCAACGCCGGCAAGTCGACCCTGACGAACGCCCTCGTCGGCCAGAAGGTCGCCATCACCAGCTCCAAGCCGCAGACGACCCGACACACGATCCGGGGGATCTCCACCACGGATGCCGCTCAGCTCGTCCTCGTCGACACGCCCGGTCTGCACAAGCCGCGCACGTTGCTGGGCGAGCGGCTCAACGACCTCGTGCGGGCGACCCTGCTCGAGGTCGACGTCATCGGGTTCTGCCTGCCGGTCGACGAACGGCCCGGGCCGGGTGACGCCTACATCGCGAACGAGCTGCGCGAGCTGCGGTCGGTGCGCAAGCGCCCGGTGGTGGCCATCGCCACGAAGACCGACCGGGTCAGCCGCGAGAAGGTCGCCGAGCATCTGATCGCTATCGACCGACTGGGGGAGTGGGACGCGATCATTCCCTGCTCGGCGGTCTCGGGGGAGCAGGTGACGCAGGTGCGCGACCTGCTCAGCTCGTATCTACCGCTCTCACCGCAGCTCTACCCCGACGGCGTGCTCACCGACGAGCCGGACATCGTGATGATCGCCGAGCTGGTGCGGGAGGCGGCGCTCGAGGGCGTGCGCGATGAGCTGCCGCACTCGCTGGCGGTCGTGGTCGAGGAGATGCTGCCCCGACCGGGCCGCCCCGATGACAGCCCCCTGCTCGACGTCCGGGTCAACGTGTTCGTCGAGCGCTCGAGCCAGAAGGCCATCATCATCGGCCGGGGCGGCTCTCGCCTGCGCGAGGTCGGCACCAACTCCCGCAAGGCCATCGAGGCCTTGCTCGGCCAGCGGGTCTACCTTGACCTCCACGTCAAGGTGGCCAAGGACTGGCAGCGTGACCCCAAGCAGATGCAGCGGCTGGGCTTCTAGAATCGTGAGAAGCGAGACGGCGCCGACGAGGGAGACGACATGGTCAAGCAACCCGACCACGAGCTCGAGGTCCTCGAGGTGGACCAGACGGTGCCGCCGCGGCCCGAGGAGGAGATCGCCGACGCGTACGGCGACGAGGACGCAGCCGACGGTCCTGGGCAGCCGAACGCCTGACCCGGCCGGCGGCGCAGGTCGAGCGGCCGTAGGGCGAGGCCGCAGTCAGGCGGTCAGTTCTGGGCCAGTCGACGGAGGGCGACCTCGGCCAGGAAGGCCGCGGCATCCGTGAGCACTGAGTCGTCGAACCGTGCTCGCGGCGAGTGGTTGTCCTCGGCAGCGGCGGGATCACCCATGAGCGCGCTGAGGTTGAGGTACGCGCCGGGCACCTCGTCAAGCACGAACGACATGTCCTCGGAGCCCAGCTCGGGGTGGGGCATGGTGACCCAGC
>JBDTVJ010000054.1:0-21127 GCA_040007275.1 Terracoccus sp. | reverse complement strand
GGGAGCCCGGGCTGCAGATCGTCGACAACCCCGAGCAGTACAACCAGCTGTTCACCATGCACGGCACGATCATGCTGCTGCTCTTCGCGACGCCCCTGTTCGCGGCCTTCACCAACGCGCTGATGCCGTTGCAGATCGGTGCGCCTGACGTCGCGTTCCCGCGGCTGAACATGTTCGCCTACTGGCTCTACCTCTTCGGCGGCATCATCGCCGCCGCGGGCTTCGTCACGCCTCAGGGCGCTGCTGCGTTCGGCTGGTTCGCCTACGCCCCGCTGTCTGACGTGAGCTACTCACCGGGGCTCGGCGGTGACCTGTGGGTCTTCGGTCTGGCCCTGAGCGGGTTCGGCACCATCCTCGGCGCGGTCAACTTCATCACGACCATCATCTGCATGCGCGCCCCCGGCATGACGATGTTCCGGATGCCGATGTTCACCTGGACCGCGCTGGTCACCTCGATCCTCGTGCTCATGGTCTTCCCCATCCTCGCCGCGGCACTGTTGGCGCTCGGTGGTGACCGACGGTTCGGCATGCACATCTTCGATGCCGAGAACAGCGGGGCCATCCTCTGGCAACACCTGTTCTGGTTCTTCGGCCATCCGGAGGTCTACATCATCGCGTTGCCGTTCTTCGGCATCATCAGCGAGGTGATCCCGGTCTTCTCCCGCAAGCCGATCTTCGGCTACAAGACCCTGGTGTTCGCGACGATCGCCATCGCGGCCCTCTCGGCCAGCGTCTGGGCCCACCACATGTACGTCACCGGGCAGGTGCTGCTGCCGTTCTTCGCCGTCATGAGCATGTTGATCGCGGTGCCCACCGGCATCAAGTTCTTCAACTGGATCGGCACGATGTGGGGCGGCAAGGTCACCATGGCCACCCCCATGCTCTGGGCCATGGGCTTCCTGGTCACCTTCCTCTTCGGCGGCCTGACCGGCGTCATCCTCTCGAGCCCGGCGCTCGACTTCCACCTCTCCGACAGCTACTTCATCGTCGCGCACTTCCACTACACCGTCTTCGGCACCGTGGTCTTCGCGATGTTCGCCGGTTTCTACTTCTGGTGGCCCAAGCTGACCGGTCGCATGCTCGATGAGAAGCTCGGCAAGATCCACTTCTGGATGCTCTTCATCGGCTTCCACACCACCTTCCTGATCCAGCACTGGCTCGGCATCGAGGGCATGGCCCGTCGCTACGCCGACTACCTGCCGGCTGAGGGCTTCCAGCTGGCCAACCAGATCTCCAGCTGTGGCGCGTTCCTGCTGGGCGCCTCGATGATCCCCTTCACCTACAACGTATGGCGCACCTGGCGCTATGCACCCCTCGTCGAGACCGACGACCCCTGGGGCTACGGCGGTTCGCTCGAATGGGCCACGTCCTGCCCGCCCCCTCGACACAACTTCACCACCTTGCCCCGGATCCGTTCTGAGCGGCCGGCCTTCGACCTGCACCACCCCGAGGCCGCCCCTCCCATGGCCCCATCCCCCGACCCGAACACGCTGGCCGAGGTCACGCACAGCCAACGTTGACGGCGCCCATCATGCGCTGACGCCACCCAGTTGTCGATGATGCCCTCCGATCGCGTGGCGCCGTCGTGTGAACCCGTAGAAGGGGCCCGCCGCGACGTCGCGGTAGCACTGTGCGCGGTGGAAACCGGTCCCTTCGCGGAAGCCGTTGAACACCTCCAGCGGGAGGCCGGCGGGGTTCGCATCCGTCTTCAGCATGAGCGGCAGGATCGCAACGATGCGAACGGCCTTGGCGTCCCGACCGTCCGCGTACCTGGCGACGTAGCGGGCCGCCTCACCGCCTCCCGTCGAGTGACCGATGTGCAGGGCCTCGTGCACGTCGAGGTGGGCGGCGACCACGGGCGCGTCGACGGCGTACGTGTCGATGTCGTGGTCCTCGGCGGGCAGGCTCGACAGCCCGTGGCCAAGGCGGTCGTGGGCGACGACGCGGTAGCCCCTCTCCAGGAAGAACATCATCCGGGCGTTCCAGTCGTCCGAGCTGAGCGGCCAACCGTGGTGGAACACGATGGGTTGTCCGTGGCCCCAGTCCTTGTGGAAGACCTCGGTTCCGTCGTTCGTCGTGACGTAGCCCAGGCTGTGCTGCTGCTTGTGCTGGAAGGTGGTGGTGCGGTTCACGTGGTGGAGCGTTGGACAGCCTCATTGCCCGGGGCGGGTTATGGGTGGCTCGGGGCGGGTGGTGCGTCGTCGATCTCGAAGAACAGCTCGTCGGGGTAGCACCACCACCAGTCCTCACCCGGTTCGTAGGAGCGGATGATCGGGTGGTCGAGGTGGGTCGTCGAGTGCGCGGTGGCGTGACGGTTCGGCGAGTTGTCGCAACAGCCGACCTTGCCGCAGTGCATGCACAGACGCAGATGAACCCACTGTCCGCCCATCCTGAGGCAGTCCTCGCAACCCGTTGACGACGGTTCGACGTCGGCGACGGTCCTCAGGTGGGTGCACTGCACGTCGGCTCGCTTCATCGGTTCGGTCCGTTCCGGTTCTGGTGGCGGCCTGCCCTCTGCTCATCCTGTCGCCGGGCGGCGCCCGTCGAGTCCCGTGACCCGCGTAGTCGCCCTCTCGGGCAGGAGCGCTGAAGTGTCAGGCACCCCCACGATCGGGGGCGTGCGGTGATCGCCCGTGATGATCCTGCGCCACGAGATGTTGCACGGCCGGGTCACCAACAGCGAGGTCGCGCGCCAGCGCCAGCAGGGCAACGTCGTCGCCGGTGTGGCGAGACTCGTGCTGGCTCAAGTGTTCACGCCACGAGCCCAGGGTGAACGCTTCGACCAGCTCCGCAGGATGATCTCGATCGGTGTAGAGCTGCCAGTCGCGGGCCCCGGTTCGTCGGCGGCTCCGCTCCACCTGGTGCATGAGAGCGGTGAACTCGGCGCGTCGGCTCTGCGGCACGGCGTAGCGCACGAGCACGAGGGTGCGCCCGGATCCGGGCGCCGGTGTCATCTGGCCCGCGAGGTCGCCGTCGTCCATCGTGGCCAACACAGCGGCCGGCCGGTCCCCGAGTCCATCCGGTTCGGTGCCCGGGTCGGCAGTGAACGTCGGCAGGTCGGTGAGCGGAACGACGACCACGGCCCGGTCTCGGTCGGCCGCCCGTAGGAGCGGCCGCACGAGCAGCACTGCGCCACCGATGATCGTGACGACACCGGCCACGGTCATCGTGGACGAGACCCCGAGAGCCGTGCCGAGGGCGCCCGCCAGGGCGGAACCGAGGGCGGTGCACCCGAACAGCGTCACCTGGTAGACCGACAGGCCGCGGGCACGCACCCAGCTGGGCAGGAACGACTGCACGACGCCGTTGATGGTGGCGATGACACCGATCCAGGCCACCCCGACGGCCACGAGTACGACGAGAGTGACCGTCATCGAGTGCGCAAACGAGACGACCACCGTGCCGCGCCGTAGACCATCGAGGAGGCCATCACGAGGGTGCTCGTGCCCAGACGGCGCCGCGCCGCGCCGGTGACGAAGGCTCCCGCGATCGCGCCCGTGCCGACCGCGAAGAGAAGGAGACCGTAGCCGTTGGCGTCGACGCCGAGCTGCTTGCTGGCAATCACGGGCAGCAACGCCCAGAGCGCGTTGGCGGGAATCATGAACAACGCCAGCTGCACATAGAGCCGCCGGATCACGCCGGCGTAACGCATGTAGCGAAGCCCGGCCCGCGCGGCGTCGAGGAACGGCTCCGCTCGCTGGCGTGGTGGGCGGTAGTCGCGCCACGCGACCAGAACGACCAGGAACACGGCAAAGGTGGCAGCGTTGACGGCGAAGACGAACGGCACCCCCAACCTCGCTATCGCGATGCCCGCGACGGCCGGGCCGACCGCCCGGGCGATGTTGACCCCGATCGAGCTCAGCGTGGCGGCATCCGGGATGAGCGGGCGGGGCACGATCTCCGGGACGAGGGCCATGTAGGCCGGCAGCTGGAGGGCGTTCGCAGAGCCGATCAGGAAGGTGGCCACAAGGAGCAGAGCCGAGGTCATTGCGCCGGATGCCGTCAGCAGGGCAAGTCCGACGCCGACGCACACCTGGAAGGCCTGCACCCCGATCAGCAGGCGGCGTCGGTTGAACAGCTCGCTGATGACACCGGCGCCCAGACCGAAGAGCAGCACGGGCGCCGCCGCCGCCGTCTGCACAAGCGCGATCACGGTCGGTGAGCTCTGGTTGTCGACGAGGAACCACTGGGCTCCGACCGTCTGCATCCAGCTGCCGATATTGCTCACGACCGCCGCGATCCACAGCCACCTGAACACCGGCAAGCGCAGCGGAGCGAGCGCCGACCGGGGGGCCGCAGGTGCAGGTTGACTCATGGGTGCTGCTCCAGACTCCAGCCGAGCCACTGGCGATGGTGACGACGCAACACCTATCGTCGGCGCCTAGGGCTCGAGTCGAGTCCCGTGACTCGCGTAGTCAACCCACGACCCGGCGAAACTGCGAGAGCGACGACGGCGGCGCCGCTCACGACCGACAGGACAGCGGCATCCTCAGGGGGTCTGGATCGACCCCGTCAACGCCTCGCGCAACCGGCGGCGTGACGTGATGCCCAGCTTCCGGTAGACCTTGCGGAGGTGGTAGTCGACCGTGCTGGCGCTGACGTAAAGGCGTTCGGCGATCTCGGCGTTCGTCGCTCCGACGGCCGCGGACCGCGCGATCTGCAGCTCTTGGGGGGTCAGCTCGGCGTCGGTGTCGGCCACTCGGCGACGCGCGCGCTCGCCGGTTGCGGCGAGCTCGATGCGGGCCCGCTCGGCGAAACCTGGAGCACGCATCACGGTGAACGCCTCCAGGGCCGGGCGCAGCTGGGCACGGTGTCGACCCGCCGGTTCTGACGACGTAGCCATTCCCCATAGAGCAGCTGCGACCGGGCCCGGTCAGCGACCATCGGAGTCTGGTTCAGGTGGTAGAGGGACTGCTGGTAGTCGTCTTCCATTGTTGGTCCGTTGCCCAACAAGGCCCGACAGCGGGCCGCCCGGCCGAGAGCCCAGTGGGTTCCGCTGGCCTCGGCCTCGGCCACGAGCCGTTCCTGAGCGAGACGAGCCACCCCCGGGGCGCCGACGTGCGAGGCCGCTTCGATCAGCTCGAGCGGCGCCCAGGCCCTGCCGGTGGGTTCGCGCAACGACGCCTGCGCGCTCGTGAGCGCGAGCTGGTAGCGGCCGTGGCCGTTGTGGAACACCGCCCGGCTGAAGTTGCCGAAGGCGATGACGTTGCCCTCCCCCCGCTCGCTGCCCTCGGCGATGGCCCGGTCGATGAGGTGCTGGGTGTTGCGCTCGCCGGCAGTCCAGGCCGCGATCAGCAACCGTACGTACTGGCGTGGTGGAACTCCCGCGACGGCCACCACGTCGTCGTGATCCTTCATGAGGACGGCGGCGGTAGCGAACTCGCCCCGGAGGGTGAACAGGCCGGCGAGGAACTCCAGGCCCACGGGCAGGTGGGCCAGGGCCGCCGACTGGCGCGCCGTCGACACGGCTCGCCTGGCCAGCAGCTCCCACGACTCGTCGTCCCACAGGTAGATGCACATTCGCAGAGCGGTCCAGATCCACGGGCTCTCACGGTCGTTGCGCACGCGGGCGATGGCGGCCTTCAGCGCGTCGATGCCGGCGGCCCCGCCCTGCAGCTGACGGGCCACGACACCGTCAAGCAGGAGGTCGATCGCGCGTGGAGGATCGGGAGCCTTGGGAGCTGCCAGGGCCGCCGTCGCCACGTCGTCGAGCGACCCAGCCGTGCTCAGGCGACCGGCGAAGTCGGCGGCCTCGAAGGCATCGAGGTAGGCCTGGCGTGCGGCCAAGGGGTCGCGCGTGTCGAACCAGCGGGCCGCGTCGAGATAGAGCCCCACTGCATCAGCCCCGCGCACGGTCAGGAAGCTGATGCGGGCTCGTAGCGACTGCACTCGCCCACGACGCACCGAGTCGGCGGGGCACTGCTCAACGAGCGTGAGCAGGTCGATCGCGTCGTCGAACTCGCCGGCCGTGACCGCCGCATCGGCCGCGGCCAGCGCACGCTCCCCTCGACGGGTCGGGTCGGGGGTCAGCATGGCCGAGCGCCGCAGGAACAGAGCGGCGGCACGAGACCCTCCGCGGCTCAGCGCGCGTCCGGCCGACTGCTCGAGGGCGAACGCCAGCGTCTCGTCGGGCCGGGTGGCCGCCCGCGCCAGGTGCCAGCTGTGCCGATCGGGTTCGGCGCTCGCGTCGATCGAGTCGGCCAGCGCCAGGTGCACCCGCTTCCGGTCGCCGGGCGGGGCCCCCCGGTACACGGTCGAGCGGATCAGCGGATGCCGGAAGGCGACCACGTCTCCGATGCGCAGCAGCTCGTCGCACACGGCCGGTTCCGCTGCGGCCTCCTCGACTCCGAGACGAGCGGCCGCCGACCACAGCAGCCCGACGTCTCCGGTCAGGTCGGCCGATGCCACGAGCAGCAGCAGGCGGGTTTCGGATGGCAGGGCGGCAACCCGCCCTGCGTACAGTCGCTCAACGGCTGTCCACTCGGTCACCTTGCCGAAGTCGAGGTAGCCGGTGCCCAGCTTGGTGCGCACGATGCTGTCACTGACCTCCTCCAACACGAGGGGGTTGCCCCGGCACTCGCGAAGGATGCGGCGGATCATGAGTTCGTCGAGCAGTCCGGCCCGACGGCGCAGCAGCTCGGCGCCGACCGAGTCGGGAAGCGGGCCCAGGGTGAGCTCGTCGAGGCCGTCGAGCTCAGGAACACGGTGGGGTCGACGCACGGCGTAGATCATCGCCACCGACTCTGCGTGAAGGCGTCGACTCGTGAAGCCGAGGGCCTGTCGCGTTCCGCGGTCGAGCCACTGCACATCGTCGACGGCGCAGAGGATCGGCTGCGTCTGCGATGCCTCCGACAGGGCCGTGAGCAGAGCCAGTGCCACGAGGAACTGGTCGGGGACGGGGCCCGGCCGGTGACCGAGCGCGACCTCGACCGCGGCGTCCTGGGGTCCCGGTAGGTTGATGACGCCGATGTCCAGCTGGCTCCACAGCGCCCCGAGGCCGGCCAGCGGGTACTCCATCTCCGACTCGATGCCGGTGATCCGCACGACCCGGAACCGCTCGGCCCGTTCCTCGGCGAGGCTGAGCAGGGTGGTCTTCCCGAGTCCGGTCTCACCGGTGACAACGAGAGAGCGGCTGCGCCCGCAGAGCACCTGATCGAGCAGACCGTCGATCTCGGCCCGCTCTCGTTCACGACCGAACATCGGCGTTGCGCATCCCTTCTCGCGCCAGGTCTTGCTCATCGACAGGAGCCGACTCTACCGCCGGAGCATTGCGGGCGCGAAGGTGCCGACACCGGCTACCGCTCGGCCGGCGACGGCATCCGGGCGTCGGGGGCGCCAAGTTCGGGACTTTAGACCTCTTACCCCCGTTTGGGTCTGCGCTCTAAGTTGCGTTGACATCAGATGTCGCCGGCGTCATCGCCGAAACCCGGTAGCTCCTGGCGGTTCGCCGCCGACCACCCATCGGGCCCTGACCCGGCATCTGCCACTCGAAGGGGAGCTCGATGGCCACCGACACCACCTCCGCCCGGCAGGCCCCGCAACCGCCCGAGTCGCCGGTGCGGCGACCGATGCTCATCGGCAAGGGCTGGGTGCAGGCGGTCGCCATCGTCATGCTCTTCGGGTTCTTCGTCATGGGGATCCTCGCCTACCGCACCTACACCGACTCCATGCCGCAGCCGGCGAAGGTGGTCACCTCTTCCGGTACGACGGTGTTCACGACCGAGGACATCACGGCAGGACAGGAGCTGTTCCAGGCCCGGGGCCTGATGGAGTACGGCTCGATCCTCGGCCACGGCGCCTACCTGGGGCCCGACTTCACCGCCGACTACCTGCGCCGCTCGACTGAGATCGCGCGGTCCCAACAGGTCGCCGCCGGCACGCCGAACCCGAACGGGGCAGTCGTGCAGGAGTACCGCACCAACCGCTACGACGCCAGCACCGGCACGCTCACCTTCACCGACGGCCAGGCCAAGGCGTTCACCACCCTCGAGGGCCACTACGCCCAGTTCTTCGGGCTGGACTCCACGGCGAACGGACTGGTGCCGCGGGTCATCACCGACCCGCAGGAGATCCACGAGATCACCTCGTTCTTCGCCTGGACGGCCTGGGCGGCCGCCGCCGAACGACCAGGGCACTCCTACTCCTACACGAACAACTGGCCCGCAGAGCCGCGCGTCGAGAACGGGCCCACGGCCGACGTCATCGTCTGGAGCGTGCTGTCGCTGATCGTGCTGCTGGGCGGCACCGGAGCCCTGTTCGCCGTCTACGGGCGGTGGAGCCGCGACATCGGCTGGCACAGCGCCGAAGCGCCGACCATCGCGTTCCGCCAGCCCGGCACGGTCGGGCTCACGAAGGCCCAGCGCGCCAGCGCGTGGTTCTTCTTCGTCATCGCGTTGCTGTTCCTCGCCCAGACGCTGCTCGGCGCCGCTGCCGAGCACTACCGAGCTGACCTGCTCTCCTTCTTCGGCTTCGACCTCGCCCAGTGGCTGCCGTACAACCTCGCCCGGACCTGGCACCTGCAGCTGTCGTTGTTCTGGACGGCCGCGGCTTTCCTGGCCGCGGGAATCTTTCTGACCCCCTTCATCGCTGGTCGTGAACCGCGACATCAGCACACGCTCGCCTACATCCTGCTCGGTGCTGTGGCCGTGGTGGTCTTCGGCTCGATGGCCGCCGAGGCGCTGTCGATCCACGGGGTGTCCTGGGCGAAGGGGCCGCTCTTCGCGCAGCAGTGGGAGTACCTCGACCTGCCCTTCGTCTTCCAGTGCCTGCTCGTGGCGGGCCTGTTCATCTGGATCGCCATCATCTACCGCGGCATCCGCGGCCGGCTCAAGCGAGAGTCCAAGGGCAACATGCCGTGGCTCTTCTTCTTCTCAGCCCTCGCCATCCCCGCCTTCTACGCGGTCGGTCTGCTGGCCCGCACCGACACGACCTTCTCGGTCGCCGAGTTCTGGCGGTTCTGGGTGGTGCACCTGTGGGTCGAGGACTTCCTCGAGCTGTTCACCACGGTGATGGTGGCCTACATCTTCGTCATGCTCGGCGTGGTGCGCGAGAAGATCGCGCTCGGGGTGATCTTCCTCGACGTGATCCTCTACTCCGCCGGCGGCGTGATCGGCACGATGCACCACCTCTACTTCTCCGGAACGCCGGTGGAACACATGGCGCTGGGGGCGTTCTTCTCGGCGGCGGAGGTCATTCCGCTGACCTTCCTGACCGTCGAGGCGTGGAGCTTCCTGCAGCTCGGGTCACGGCAGGAGTCGCGTTCGAACGCACCGTTCCCGCACCGCTGGGCGGTCATGTTCCTCGTGGCCGTCGGCTTCTGGAACTTCCTGGGCGCCGGGGTGTTCGGCTTCCTGATCAACCTGCCGATCGTGTCGTACTACGAGATCGGCACGGCACTGACCGCCAACCACGCACACGCCGCGATGATGGGCGTCTATGGGATGCTGGCGGTCGGCCTGGCCATGTTCGCGCTGCGCTACCTCATCCCCCCCGACAAGTGGCCCGACAAGCTGGCGAAGCTCAGCTTCTGGTCGCTCAACATCGGCCTGGCCTGGATGGTCTTCGCGACGCTGCTACCGCTGGGCATCCTGCAGCTCTACGAGTCGGTCGGTAAGGGCTACTTCGAGGCGAGGTCGCTCGGCTTCATCACCACCCCGGGCAACGCCCTGCTGGAGTGGGCCCGCCTGCCCGGAGACGTCGTGTTCATCGTCGGGGGCGCCCTGCCCTTCCTGTGGATCACCTGGCTGGGCCTGCGAAACTTCCGCACGGGCGAGACGGTGACCGAGATGCCGGAGGATGTGCTCTTCACCGAGCTCCTTCCCGTCAAGAGCCGACCCGGCGAATGACGAGACCATCGGATGCCGCTCTGCTCGTTGCGCTCTACGCGTCCTTTCTGCTCGCCGTCGCCTACAGCTTCGACCGGTTGGCCCGTCGCACCTCCGCTCGATCGGCGAAGTGGCGCACCGGGTCGTTCACCTACCACCCGGACCACGACGCGTGGCTCTGCCCGGAGGACCAGTGGCTGTGGCCGCAGACGTTCGACCCCGACCAGCGGGTCATGCGCTACCGCGCCAAACCCACGGTCTGCAACGCCTGCCCGGTGAAGAGCAGCTGCACGAGCTCTCCGAACGGGCGCGAGGTCACCCGCGAGGTCGACCCGTGGCCGCACTCGGAGGCGGGGCGGTTTCATCGCGGAATCGCTTGCTGCATAGCCCTGTTGGCTGTGGTGCTGCCCGCCGGTATGCTCCTTTCCGGTCGTGGTGCCAGTGACACGCTGCTGCTGCTCGTGACCGTGGCCGTGGCCGTGCTGGCCGGCATCCCGCTGGCCCGCCACCTGTGGCGCACCCCTTCCGGCTTCCCCGAGCAGGTGCCACACGTTCGGGCCGGGGCGCCGCCGTTGCCAGACGACCGGTTCGCGACCCGCTGGGGGTCGTTCAGCGTGACCGACCTGAGTGGCAGCAGTCGCCTTCACGGCACCGAAGAGGAGGGCAAGCCCTCGTGACCTGGATCGTCATCGCAGTCGTCATCGTGGTCGTGATGCTCGTGATCGCCGCGATGTCACTCAAGGTGCTGCGGGAGTACGAGCGCGCGGTCGTCTTCCGGTTCGGCCGGCTCAGACCGTTGCTCGGCCCCGGCCCGCACCTGCTGCTACCGCTGCTCAACCAGCTCGTTCGCGTCGACCTGCGAATCGTCACCCTGACCATTCCGCCCCAGGAGATCATCACCCGCGACAACGTGCCCGCGCGCGTCAACGCCGTCGTGCTCTTCCAGGTGCTCGACCCCGAGAAGTCGGTGATGGCCGTCGAGAACTACGCGGTCGCCACCTCGCAGATCGCCCAGACCAGCCTGCGTTCGGTACTCGGGCGGGCCGAGCTCGACACGCTGCTGGCGCACCGCAGCGACCTCAACGAAGACCTCCGGGCCACCATCGACATCCAGACCGTGCCTTGGGGGGTGAGCGTCAAAGTGGTGGAGATCAAGGACGTCGAGATCCCGGAGTCGATGCAGCGCGCCATGGCTCGTGAGGCTGAGGCCGAACGCGAGCGGCGCGCCAAGATCATCAACGCGCACGGTGAGCTGCAGGCGTCGGAGGAGCTGCGCCAGGCCGCCGACACCCTCAGCCGCAGCCCGGCATCCCTGCAGCTGCGTTACCTGCAGACCCTGCTCGAGCTCGGCGCCGACCAGAACTCCACCGTCGTGTTCCCGCTCCCGATGGACATCATCGGCCCGTTCATGCAGAAGTTCACCGGCGCTCCCGGCCTGACCCCGCCTGCTGACAGCCCATCGCCCTGACCCAAAGAGCACAGTGCAATAGGGCCCGAGAGGGCGGACGTCGTGCATGCTCTGAGCCGTACCGAACGACTCGACCACAACGAAGTTGCACCGTCGACCGGCTCCACCTGGGCCAGCACGTCCCGCAACCGGACGCCCGACCACTTCGCGATCCCCATCCACCGAAGTCCGAGCCCCCGCAGCCTCGACGAGCACGACGCGATGCCCGACGCGCTGAACGCCCGCGCGAGGTCAGGGCCGGGCCTTGGTCATTCTGCCGCCGCTGCCGTGACGGTGACCCGGGGCTGCAGAGGGGGTGACGCTCAGGAGGCTACCCCGGCAGTAGGCGCCTGGTCGCGACGGCGCTGCTCATCCGGTCGGAGCGGTGGCGGTGGCGTACCCGGCGGCCATGCCACGGTGCATCACCCGGTCGCCGACGACGCCGTCGTGGTCGGCGCGGTGCATGACGCAGCCGTTGTCCCAGATCACCAGATCGCCCGGCGCCCAAAGGTGCCGGTAGAGGTTGTCGGACTGCGTGGAGCGTTCGTGGAGCTCGCCGATCAGCTCCGCTGCCTCGGCGGCATCGAGGCCACTGATGCCAGCGCAGCGGTCGGGCAGGGTGAGGTACAGAGCAACCCGGCCGGTCAGCGGGTGCGGCCGAAAGATCGGATGCTCGGCTTCGCGCTCCTGCGTCTCGCCGGGATCGACCCCCGTGACAACGTGCCGCATGACCCGGCCTTCGAGGCGCTGCCGGAGCGCTTCGGGCAGACGCTCGTAGGCTCGGTACTGGTTGCTGAACAATGTCTGCCCCCCTTGCGAGGGCACCTGTACCGCCCGCAGCGCCGTGTACGCCGGCGGATGCCGCACGTAGCTGGTGTCGACGTGAAACCGGCTGCGTGGTGGTCGAGTTCGGCCGACGTTGCTGATGACATTGAGATCGGGATGACCGTCGACCGGGGTCTCACCGACGGTGAACACCGGGTCGCCGAAGTGCCGCAGGAAGGCGTCGAACTCGTCGTCATCGAGCGGCTGGTCGCGCAGCACAGCGACTCCGTGATCGGCCAGCAGCCGTTCCAGCTGTTTCGCCTGGTCGCTGTCGAGGGCGTTCACCTCGAGGTCTGTGATCTGGGCACCGACTGGTTCGAGGACTGTCGTACGCATACTGATCTCCTTGGCAAGATCGCGAACGGGTTGGCAAGGGTGGTACACCGGCAGGCACGTCGCCGGTGATTTACGGGATGGGCGCGTCTGTCGTCAGGACCTGGGTCTGAGATCGCGCCGCCTGACCTCGTAGAGCGGAAGTCACGCTGGTCTTGCGGTCAGGTCGAGCAGAGGTCGAGTCGATGTCGTACAGGGCGCCGCGAGACCTAGTGGCTGCGGCGACGGTTCCGGAGGTCGTCGAAGCTCAAGGAGTTGATGACTGGGGCGCCGTCGAAGTCGTGGCCTGCGGTGTTCTCGTTGGGAAAGGCCACGCACGACAGGCCCGCCGAACGGGCTGCCTGAAACCCTCCCACGTTGTCCTCGATGGCCACGCAGTCGGCGGCCTGTTCGCCCAGACGGTCGAGGGCGTAGTCGAACGCGGCAGGGTCGGGCTTGGGCTGATCGACACTGCTGGCGTCAACGATGATGTCGAAGTCGGACGGCGAGACCGCGCCGCCGAGGCCGCCGAGGAGGCTCTCGATGTTGGCGTGCGAGGTGGTCGTGACCAGAGCCAGCTTCCAGTCGGCATCCTTCGCTGCCCGGATGCTGTCGACCACACCGGGGCGGGGCTCAAGCTCGGCGGTGGCCAGACTCTGCTGGAAGAGCGTCGACTTGGTGGCGTGGACGGCTTCGGCGTCCACCTCTTCACCGCGTTCAGTCGCGTACTCGGCGATCCGGTTCTGCCCCCCGCTCCCCACGAGCATGGTCTGGTACTCCGGCTGGTCCCACCGCCAGTCGAGGCCGTGCAAGGAGAAGGCGTCGTTGAAGGCAGCACGCTGCAGCTCCGACGTGTCGGCGACGGTGCTGATGGAGCCGAACAGGATGGCTGGCATGGGTTCCTCTCGTGGGGCGGGCGCCGTGGGCTGATGGCCCAGGGCCATCCGGCTCGAGATCTCGGTGGCCTTTTGGGTCAACCGTAAGTTGTCGACGGTGACCCAGCAAGGGGATCTCGTGGCTGCCATCGCGGTTCTTCACGCTGACCCGCGGTGAGGACTGCGGTCGGGCCCGGACCGGCAGTGTTCGTGCCGTTTGCGGTTCGGGCGGCTGCAACCACCCCAGGAGGTCATCAGCCGCGACAACGTGCCGGCGCGCAGCCACGCCGTCGTGGCCCCGCCTGCTGACAGCCCGTCGCCCTGACCCAGAAAGCTCAGATGCGGGCGTCGATGTCCTGGTAGCCGCTGTCTTCACGCGTGCCGCCCATGCCGTCGCCGACCCGCGTGTAGTCCTCGATCCACGAGACGGACCGCACCCACTTGACCATCTTGTAGCCGTGCATCGACTCGGTTCGCAACCGCAGCGGCGCCCCGAACATCTCCGGCAGGGGCTGGTCGTTCATCCCCCACGCCAGAATGGTCTCGTCCTCCATCGCCATGTCCTTGGTCAGCACGGTGTAGTAGGGCTCGACGGGGCGGCCGTCGTGCATGCTCTGGGCCGTGCCGAACGACTCGACCATGACGTAGTTGGCACCGTCGACCGGCTCCACCTGGGCCAGCACGTCCCGCAGCCGGATGCCGGACCACTTCGCGATCCCGGTCCATCCCTGCATGCACGTGTGCATGGTGATCTGGTCCTGCCCGGAGATCGCCTTCAGCTCCTCGAGGGAGAAGGACCGCGGCTCGGCTACGCGCCCGCCGACCTCGAGGCGGTAGTCCGCGAAATCATGCTCGCGCAGCTGCTGCCAACCTGGCGACTGACTCAGGTCCGGGGGGCGGGTGTTGACCCAGTGGAACGGTGAGATGTCCTTCTCGGTGAAGGTCTGGTGCTCGCGCTGGCGGGAGGTCAGGCGGTTGAGAAAGGCGACCTTGACCGGCTTCTGCAGCCCGTAGAGCACCCGCTGGGAGGCGCGCACGTCAACCAGTGAGAGGTACGACGCCGCAACCCAGATGGCCACGACGATGACCACCCCGATGATGACGCGGGTGACGGCCTGGCCGACGAGGGCAGGGTCGTACTCACGGCCCATCATCATGTGCACCAGGTTGTGCTCGGGGTGCACGACGAGCACGAGCGCGACGTGCATGACGGCGAAGACGACGAAGATGGCCATGCCGATGAAGTGAATCGAGCGAGCGGCCTGCCGACCACCGAAGATCTTTGCCCACCATGGGAACCGGCCCACCACCGCTGGAGACATGACCGGGCCGGTCACGATCATGAGCGGCGCGAGGATGAACACGATGAAGGTGTACATCAGCATCTGCAACGCGTCGTAGGGCTGGAAGTGCTCGATCGACGGAACGCCGAAGCCGGCGTAGATCTTCAACGAGGCCCACGCTTCGGGTAGGACGTCCCACGAGGTAGGCACGAGGCGTCGCCACTGGCCGGTGCCGAACAGCGCGGCCACGTAGAGCAGCCCGTTGAGCACCCATACCGTGGTGACGATGCCGTGCCAGGCGCGGCCCAGGCCGATCTTGGCCCGACCCGGCAGCGAGACGAGCGGATGGAGGCTGCGCTGGTCATCGCGCGCGGTGAACGCGCCGATCTCCTTCGGCACCTGGTCCTTGGTGAACGTGAGCCACTCCGTGCCAGGCGCACAGCCGTTGTTCCAGTACAGGCGGGGGTGTGACGCGAGGATCTCCCAGCCGGAGCGGACCAAGAGTCCGAGGAAGAGGAAGTTGAGCAGGTGAGTGACCTGTAACCACCAGGGGAACCCAGCGTCGACGAGGCCCGGTGGCGGCGCCACCGTCATTGTCACCAACGTCTGAGTACCCATCGCTGCATCTCCCTGTCGCCGAGGTCGCCGAGACGGGCCGGTCTTTGGGAATCAGGTTGCGGCGGACCCCGGGCCGACGGACTCACCCAGAATGGCGCGAACCGTGCCATCCGGTGAAGGGACCTTCGTCCTCGATCGGCGGGTCATGAGACCGACGGGCACCGAGGCCGTCCGCCGTGACGCCTGCCGACCGCCGTCAGCGCGTCGGTCAGCGATCCTCGTGGCTTGCCGCGTCGGCGTGGGCCACGAGGCGCACCAACCGCTCGGTGAGCGCAGCGGAGGTTTCGGGCAACGGCTCGCGGTTCCAGGACGGGGACGGATCGAGAGAGAGTGGCAGCTGGGCCTGCTGCCACGGAGACAGGGTGAGTCGGTGTCGACGCGCAAGCTCGGTGGAGCCAACGACAGCTTCGGCGGCGCCCGGGGCGCCGATCAGGCTCATCGCGGCAGCAGCACCACAAAGGTTCTCGGCGGTGGCGAGGCTGCGAA
Organism: Terracoccus sp.; assembly: GCA_040007275.1. Taxonomy (GTDB): domain Bacteria; phylum Actinomycetota; class Actinomycetes; order Actinomycetales; family Dermatophilaceae; genus DSM-29435. Next base: position 5,457 of record JBDTVJ010000054.1, on the reverse strand, counting down.
TGTGGCGGACCGGGTCCTGCAGGGCCAGCTCGAACCAGTGCGGTGCACGGTGACCGTCACCGGTGCCCAGGGCGGCCCATCCCATCGTCACGAGCATCGTGTGCGTCGGCCGGAGACCCAGGCGTTCGGTCACGCCCTCGAGGGCGGTCTCCAGCACCGTCAGCGCGCGTCCCGGATGGCCGGCGTCGGTCAGCGCGAGCGCGATCTTGGGCACGACGGCAGCGAAGTGGGTGGCCGACGGTGCCGCCCCGACCAGGGCCCATGCCTCCTCCGCATCGGCGATGGCGTCGTCGGTTCGATGCAGCCACGCAAAGCGGATGTCAGGACTGCTCATGGTTCCTCCAGAAGTCAAGGGTTTGGTGGTCGGGGGGAGGTGGGGTTGGTGGTCGAGGCACGTTCACGAGGGAGGCCGAAGCAGGACCTTTCCGGTGAAGGACCGGGCAGCCATGAGGGAGTGCGCTCTGGTCGCCTCCGCCAGTGGCATCACCGCGGCGATCCGGGGACTGAGGCGACCGGCATCCAGATCGGCGAGCACAGCGGTGACCGCCTGCTCCCGGATGCCACCGGTGAGGTAGTCACCCGCGCTCACCCACCGCACACCGAGAGAACCGGAAAGGCCGGGGACACCGGTAAGGCCTGACAGGTCACTCACCGAGAACGGCGCGGGGTGACCGGTCGCGGCGCCGTAGACAACGAGGGTGCCCCCCGGCGCGAGCATGCGCAGGCTCGCTGCGTAGGTGTCGGCACCCGTGGCGTCGAAGACGTAGTCGGCCCCGCGGCCGCCGGTCAACATCCTGAGCCGGTCGGCCAGGCCACCGAAGCCGTCGACGTCCGACACGGCGATGGTCGCGTGGGCACCTAGCCGGGAGGCCACTCGAGCCCGCTCCGGGGTGGACGCGACGGCGATAACGCACGCGCCCTCAGCCAAGGCGAGCTGCACAACGGCACCACCGGTGCCGCCTGCGGCCGCGTACACAACGACAATGCGTGCTTGAACATCTGCGACGACGCGCACGAGCACGTGGGCAGTAGTGCCGGCCAGGCCCACAGCCGCGACCTGGTCGAGGAGTGCGTCGTCGCGCAGCGGCACCAGGTGGCGCAAGTTCACTGCGGTCTGTTCGGCATACGTTCCTGACAGATGGCCCAGGTGAACCACCTTGCGGCCCAGCAGGTTCGCAGAGACCCCTTCGCCCACGGCGACGACGACGCCGGTTGCCTCCGTGCCGGGCACGAGAGGCAGCTCGACCGGGTAGGCCGTTCCGGCGCGGTGGTGGAGGTCGACGAAGTTGAGACCGATGAAGGCATTGCGCACCAGCGCCTCCCCCGCCCCCGGGCGGGGCACCGGCCGGTCGCCGACGTCGAGCACCTCGGGCCCGCCGTGCCGGCGGATCTCGACGGCCTGCATCCGCCCGACAACCTGGCCAGGGGGGCTCAGGGTCGGGTTCGGCACGGCGGGAGTCGGGGGTGGGTTCATCGCCACAGCTTCAGGGGGTGCTTGACGGGCAGCCACAGTTCGCCCTCGTCACCGCTGCGTCGGATGGCGCCGAGATCGAGCAACCGCCGCCGCAGCCACCGGTTGTCGTCCGACACGAAGACCGAGAACATGGTGATGCCGGCGTGCGACGCCGACCGCATGGCTTCGGTGACGAGCAACCGGCCGACCCCACGGCCCTGCTCGAGGTCGACCACCTCGGCCGCGAGGTCTGCAAGCACCTCTCCACTCGGGTGCTGCCCGGGGTAGCGGACCCACCGGACGATACCGACGGGGCGACCGTGACGCAGCCCCACGGGGGCGACGTGGTGGCCCGGGCTCACGTCGCTGAGGCGATGGAGCATGCGTGGGGAGAGCTCGCTCAAGCCGGTATGGAACCGGCGGAGTCGGGAACGGGCCGACAGTCCGTCGAAGACAATCTGCACCGTGTCGGCCTCTGCTGATCTCAACGTGCGCACCTCGAGCGGTGTGGTCCGGCAGGTCTCAGGTGTGTGGAGCTCGATAGTGGTCATGGTGGGTCTCCCCCGACGGGTGGCGCGGTTGGTGTGACCACCACCGTCGGGGGTAGCCCTTACACCGGCCTGTCATCGATCTGTCACCGGCGCCGACCGTTGAGAGTGCGACTGCACGTCAAGAACGGTGGAGCTCGCTGATCCGACGTCCGATCTCGACCATGCGCTCGCGCAGGGCGAGCGGAAGCACGACCTCGACGTCGATCCCGAGCCCGAGCAGCTCGCGAGTAGCCGATTCGTAGGAGTCGAAGCGGAACGACCCCTCGACCCAGTCAGGTCGCTCCCGTTGCGGTGCCGCGCTCGGCCGATGACGCCACCCTGCGGGTCTGCCCAGCATCACCGCTACCTGCAGGGCCGCCGGCGAGATGCGGACCCGGACCCGACACGTCTGTCCCCGGGTGCGGGTGAGCCCAGGCGTCACGGGCGGGACGGTCATCTCAAAGGTGTCGAGCAGCTCGAAGCCCCCGCCTCGACCTCGAACGGCGTACACGGGCACGCCGGCACCGCTCAGCACCTCAAGATCACGCAGCACCGTCCGCTCGGACACCTCCAGTCGCGTCGCCAGCTCCCGCGCGGTGAGCCGCCCACCCTTCTGCAGGATCAGCAACAGGCTGAGCAACCGTCCAGCACGCATGGCCCTCCCTCCATATATGTGACAGACGATGTCATGTTCACAGTGGCAGGATGAAGTGGGCCGCGGCAGGAGCCGCGGCCCATGACGAGAGGAGCAACTACGATGGCCGACCACGTCGAAGGCAACGGCACCGCGCACGACCCGTGGATCCTCACCACCCCTCCCGGTACCTCGGAGTTCGACGCCTGGCGCGACGAGGAGTGCGATCCCCCCTCTTTGAGAGTCCGGGTGGGTTCCACGTCACTGAGCTACCAGCTGCGATGCATCGAGGACCTCCACCGCATGCTCGTCGAGCGGGGCGACTGGGTACCGCTCGGCAACGCCGACGAACAGAAGGAGGCGAAACCGGGGACCGTCGAGGCTTGGGCCCGGGCCGCGGACAACCCGATCTCGGGCTGGTACGGCCTTCGGAAGGGCTACCGGGGGCGCTTCGGCAACTACGTCCCACCCGTGCTCGAGCACCTCGGGCTCGCCGAGGTGGAGCACCAGCCGCGCAACAACCGCATGCGGGCCCGTTGACGGGCTGGTAGAACGCGGAACGCGGTTCACGTCTCGGCTGCGGTGGTTGATCAGACGACAACCGGGGCAACGAAAAAGAGGGCGAACCACCCTCTCGACTTCCAATCTCCAGCGTACGGGAGGGCTTGCGCCAAGACCCCGCTCGTGCGGCAGAATCGCCTGCCGAGGGGCAGCACCCCGGGCACGGAGGTCATGGCGTGCAGACCACGACCTGGCTTGCCACCTCGGATCGGAGCTGATGAAACGATGCCCACCACGAGCACGCGCGGGGCGTTCAACCTCCCCGAACCCTTGAGCGCCCTAGTACATCGGCCGGTTCGGCCTGACCGTCGTCGCTCGTCATCGGTCGGCCTACCTGCTCTACACCGACCCGCGTCTCGGTCATCGCCGCGGTGGGGTGCTGTTCATCGGCCGACCTGGTGCGCCATCGACACGGCCGTGCGGTTCTACGAGGAAACGCCCACCGACGAGGTGGAGGTCGAAACGCCGTGGTCAGAGACCTGGCTCAAATCCGACGACTGGGCAGCGGCTTTCGATGCGCCGGCCCCCGGCATCCCGCACAACAAGGCACGTGACGACATCTGGGACGAGCTGGTTTCGATCCTGATAAACAAACACCACAGCGACGTTCCCGCCGAGCAGCTGCGTGCCTGGCTGTTGCACGACCAGGAGCTGCTCACGATCGTCAACCGGGCGTGGCCGCTGCTCGAGACGACCGACCTCTCGTCGCCGATCTGTGGTCGGTGCCGGCGTACCTGAGGCTGTGCGCCCCTGGTTGCCCATCGACGACGTGCGACGGCTGCAACGCGCCGATGCCCGGGCCTGGACGGCATCCGCCCTGCTCATGCTGGATGCCGCCCGGCACCGCCTCGGTGATTCCGGCGCCTCACGACGCAGGCGCCGGCACGAGGTCGCCGTCGCGGCCCGGCAGGCGGAGATGGCCAAGGTCGTCGACCACCTCATCGCGGCCGACGACTCCGAGATGCACGTCATGTCGATGCTCCGCGGGCAGGACCTGGGTGGGGTCCTCGCCGACGAGGGCGCCGAGGCCGGGCGTGATCCCGACCTGCTCGCGGGTCCCTTCGCCCACGTCGTCGTGGATGAGGCCCAGGAGCTGACCGACGCCGAGTGGCAGATGTTGCTGCTGCGCTGCCGTCGCGCAGCTTCACCAGCGTCGGAGACCGGGCCCAGGCCCGACAGGGGTTCACCGAGTCGTGGCGGGAGCGGCTCGAGCGCGTAGGGCTCGCGCGGATCAGCGTGGCCTCCGTCGACGTCCACTACCGCACGCCTTCGGAGGTGATGGCCGAGGCAGAGCCGGTGATCCGGGCTGTGCTGCCCGAAGCCAACGTGCCGACCTCGATCCGCGACAGCGGCATCGCGGTCGGGCGCGGGCGCCGAGCCGACCTCGGTTCCGTGCTCGCCACGTGGCTCGACGCCCACACGGAAGGGTGACCTATGTCATCGGTGACCCCACCTTCACAGGGGCCTCCCGCATCCGCTCGCTGACCCCCGAGCTGGCGAAGGGTCTCGAGTTCGACCTGGACGTCCTGGAGGGGTTCGGCTCGGGCGTGGAAGGAGCGGTCGACCCCTACGTCGCGATGACTCGAGCGACCCAGCAGCTCCTCATCCTGAGTTCTTGACGCTCTTCCTGGTATCCGTTGGCGGTTCTGGGTACGACCCCCGTGCGGATCCGCACTGAGTAGAACGGTGGTGGGGTCGTAAGCAGCACGGCCCCACCACCTGACTCATCCGTTGGCCACCTGCCGAACCTCGGTGTGCGGCTGGAGGTCGGATCAGCGGCCCACCGTGTGGCGTGCGCCCACCCGGTTCCAGATCAGCAGGGCGATGATCGCCCCGATCACCGAACCGATGATCCCGGCCGGCTGCAGGAACCCCTCGGAAGCGTCCTTGTGGAAGAGCAGGTAGCCGAGGAAACCACCCACGAACGAGCCGACGATCCCCAGCAGGATCGTCATCGGGATAGACAGGTCCTGCTTGCCCGGAACGATGAGACGAGCCAATGCGCCCGCGATCAGACCGACGACGACTGCGCTGATGATGGTGCCCAACATGATGAATCCCTTTCGTTGACAATTTCGACTGGTCACAGAATCTCACCCCTAGGGCGCTACCAACACACCCCTAGGTGGGTTTATCGTCGGGAGATGAGACCCACCCGTCGATCGCCCGATAGCCGCAGCCTCGCCGGCAGCCCGGATACCGTTCAGGGGCCGGCGTGAACCAGCCCATCACCATCGCTCTGGTCGACGACTACGACGTCGTACTGCTCGGGGTGGCTC
>JBDTVJ010000053.1:0-21138 GCA_040007275.1 Terracoccus sp. | reverse complement strand
GCTACGCCAAGGCGATCGGCGGCCTGCGGGCCGGCGGCATCAAGACGACCTTCACGGAGGAGACCGAGACCGACCTGTTCGGCGAGCAGGCCGTGCTCTGTGGCGGTGCCTCCCAGCTGGTCATGTACGGCTTCGAGACCCTCGTCGAGGCGGGCTACCAGCCGGAGGTCGCCTACTTCGAGTGCCTGCACGAGCTGAAGCTCATCGTCGACCTCATGATCGAGGGCGGCATCGCCAAGCAGCGTTGGTCAGTCAGCGACACGGCCGAGTACGGCGACTACGTGTCGGGTCCGCGGGTCATCGACGAGCGCGTCAAGGAGAACATGGCGGCAGTGCTCGCCGACATCCAGAACGGGGCTTTCGCCAAGCGGTTCATCGACGACCAGGATGCCGGCGCGCCGGAGTTCACCGCCCTGCGCGAGAAGGGAGCCAAGCACCCCATTGAAGGCACGGGCAAGGAGCTGCGCAAGCTGATGGCCTGGGTCAAGGACACCGACAGCGACTACGTCGAAGGCTCGGCCGCTCGCTGACGCACGCCGGTCCCTGACCTGTGGATGCCGCCGGGTTCGTGCCCGGCGGCATCCCCGGTTGAGGGGTTGTTGACCCGGGTTGATAGTGGTGGCCTTCTTGATGGTGGTGGCCGTGGCGGACGCAGCCGCTCAGGCTGGCTGGTCATCGCCTTTCGCGAGCCGGGGGCTGCTCGGCCAACCAGTCGGCGAACGTGCGGCCCCCGGTTCGGCTCTGCCGGGCCGGGGGGATGTTCTGACGCCGCCCGAAGGCGCGCAGCGCACCGAACGGTGCCGGCAACCGCACCACGCGACCCGGCCTTCGCCCGTCGTGCTGGCGAAGGCCGACGGCGATCTGAGCCACAGAGAGCACCTCGGGCCCTGCGATGTCGGGCGCGCGGCGGTATCGCGTCGGGCGGGGCGCTTCGGCGAGGTCGAGCAGCTGTTCGGCCACCCAGTCGGTGTCGACGGGCTGGAAGGCCATCCCGCCGAGCTGGAACGTGAGACCGCCCCGGGTCAGGCTGCGGGCGCAGGTGGCAGCCAGCGAGTGGAACTGCGTGGCGCAGCACGGTCACGGCGGCGCCGGAAGCCGCCAGGGCCGCTTCCGCCGCCAGCTTGCGGCGGCAGTAGGCCAACGGGAAGTCATCGATGCCGACGATGGAGATGTGGACGAGGTGCAGGGGCGCCTGCCCGGCGTAGGCGGCCTCGGCCAGGCGGCGGGTGCCGCCCACCGTCACGACATCACCGCGCCGGGGGTCGTCGGCGCAGTTGACCAGCACCTGCGCGCCCCGGAGCGCGGCCACCAGCCCCACCCCGGTGGCCAGGTCGAGGCCGGCGCGTCTGCTGACGGCTTCGACCTCGGCCCGCGCCGACCGGCCTCACGGATCACGAGCGAGCCCAGGTCACCCAACCCACCCGTGACGATGAAGCGCACCTGCTCACCATGGCGGCATCCGGCCGGCTTGACAACCGCGCTGAAAGCCATTGAGTGGCCAGGCGGTGGCGGGGTTCGAGCCGGTGCTCGAGAAGGCCCGAATACCCGTGGCGCCTCTCACATGTTGGCCGGCCCGTCTCAAACCACCCAGACATGCGCCTAGAGTGGCTGCGGCACACCGCGGTGCCGTTCCGACGGCCCGCGTCCATTCCGGATCAGGGGCCGTGCACCCGTTCCGGAAGGGAACCCTGTGAGCAAGCCCGTCGTCCTGATCGCCGAAGAGCTGTCACCCGCCACCATCGAGGCCCTGGGCCCCGACTTCGAGGTTCGGTCGTGCGACGGGGCGAATCGGAGCGAGCTGCTGCCGGCGCTGGCCGACGTCGATGCCGTGCTGATCCGGTCGGCGACGAAGATGAACGCTGAGGCGATCGCAGCCGCCAAGCAGCTGAAGGTGATCGCCCGCGCCGGCGTCGGCCTCGACAACGTTGACGTGCAGTCGGCGACCCAGGCGGGTGTCATGGTCGTCAACGCACCGACGTCGAACATCACCTCGGCTGCCGAGCTCGCCATCGGTCTGCTGCTCGCGACCGCACGCAACATCGCGCCCGCCAACCAGGCCCTCAAGGCTGGGGCGTGGAAACGCAGCAAGTACTCGGGCGTCGAGCTGCTCGACAAGACGGTCGGTGTCGTGGGTCTCGGCCGCATCGGTGGTCTCGTCGCCGAGCGACTCAAGGGCTTCGGTATGAAGGTCATCGCCTACGACCCCTACGCCTCACCCGCCAAGGCCGGGTTGGTCGGTGCCCAGCTGGTCGGTCTCGACGAGCTGCTCGCCCAGTCCGACTTCATCACCGTGCACCTGCCCAAGACCCCGGAGACCCTCGGCCTGATCGGCGAGGACGCCCTGAGCAAGGTCAAACCGTCGGTGCGCATCATCAACGCGGCTCGTGGAGGCATCGTCGACGAGGTGGCCCTGGCCAAGGCGATCGGTGAGGGCCGGGTCGCCGGTGCCGGCATCGACGTGTTCGTCACCGAGCCGACCACGGCGTCACCCCTCTTCGAGCACGAGTCGGTGGTGGTCACGCCCCACCTGGGCGCCTCGACCGACGAGGCCCAGGAGAAGGCCGGGGTCGCGGTGGCGAAGTCGGTACGGCTGGCCCTCGGCGGTGAGCTCGTGCCGGATGCCGTCAACGTCAGCAGCGGCTTCATCGCCGAAGAGGTCCGGCCGGGGATCTCCCTGGTGGAGAAGCTCGGTCGGGTCTTCACCGCCGTCGCCGGCACGGTGCCGGCCCAGCTCGACGTCGACGTGCGCGGGGAGATCACCCAGCACGACGTGAGCGTCTGGAAGCTCGTGGCCCTCAAGGGCGTCTTCACCGACGTCGTCTCGGACGCCGTGACCTATGTGAACGCACCGGTGTTCGCCGAGCAGCACGGTTGCGTGGTTCGTCTCGTCACCGACCCGGACGGCGGCGACTTCCGCAACGTCACCACCCTGCGCGGAACGCTCAGCGACGGGACCGTGGTCAGCGTCTCCGGCACCCTGACCGGCCCGAAGATGCTCGAGAAGCTCGTGGGCATCAACGGCTACGACATCGAGGTGCCGCTCACCGACCATATGCTCGTCTTCGAGTACTCCGACCGTCCCGGCGTGATCGGCTCCATCGGCCGGATCCTCGGTGAGGCGAACATCAACATCGGCGCGATGCAGGTCTCACGTCAGGGCGACCGGGCCATCGGCGTGCTCAACGTCGACAGCTCACTCCCGCCGGCTCTCGGTGCCGAGATCGCGACCCTCGTCAGCGCCACGACGTTCACCGCTGTCGACCTTCAGGGGTGACCGTGACTGAGCCCGGACTGAGCCCGGACTGAGCCCGGACTGAGCCCGGACTGAACCCGGACTCGGGCCGGGGGGAGCGGCATCCTCAGAGCTGGATGGCCGACCCCATCGAGACGGTGCGGTCGTTCGGCAGCCGGAAGTAGTCGATCGGTGACGCAGCGTTGTGCGCGAGCCCGATGAAGATCCGCTTGCGCCAGGCCGGCATCGATGGGTTGGGCCCCCGTTGCAAGGTAATGCGCGAGAGGAAGTAGGTCGCCCCGTCGGGGTCGACCGGTACCCCGGAGTCGCGGGCCCTGGTCAGGGCCAGCGGCACGTTCTGGTCGTCCTGGAAGCCGTAGTGCAAGGCGATGTGGATGACGTTCTCACCCGGCTTGCCGAGCTCGTGCCAGGTGATGCACTCGTCGCTGGGCACGTGCGGCACGTTCTCGGAGATGGTCGAGACGATGACGACGTGCTCATGGATGACGTGGTTGAGGCGGGTGTTCTCGCGCAGTGCGAGCGGCGTGGTCTGGTCGCTCGGGTGCACGAACACGGCGGTGCCGGGAACCCGGGTGGGGTGCTCCAACCGGAGCCAGCGCACGAAACCCTGGATCGGGCCCTCCTTGCGTCGGCGCTCGGCGGTGACGATCGTGCCGCCGCGCTGCCACGTGAGCATGATGGTGGCGACGCTGACCGCGATGAGGACGGGCAGCCACCCGCCGTGCACGATCTTCGTGAGGTTCGCGGCGAAGAAGACGAGCTCGAGGCCGCCGAAGAGCACCCCCACGACCACCAGCTTGCGCCGCGACCAGCCCCAGGCGGCCTCGGCCAGCACGAGGAAAAGGGTCGTGGTCAGCAGGAACGTTCCGGTGACGGCGAGACCGTACGCGGTCGCGAGCTTCTCCGACGACTGGAAGGTGAGCAGCAGCAGCAGCACGGCCGCGTAGAGGATCCAGTTGATGGCCGGCACGTAGATCTGACCGCTCTCGACCTGCGAGGTGTGCCGAACGGTGAGGCGCGGCAGGTAACCGAGCCGTTCGGCCTGTCGCGACACGGAGAAGGCGCCGGAGATCACGGCCTGAGAGGCGATGACGGTCGCGGCGGTGGCCAGCACCACCAGCGGGAAGACCGCCCACGAGGGGGCGAGCAGGTAGAACGGGTTCGACACCTTCGAGGGGTCAGACACCACGAGCCCACCCTGACCCAGGTAGTTCAGGGTGAGGCACGGGAAGACGAGGAAGAACCAGGACCGGCGGATCGGGTCGCGCCCGAAATGGCCCATGTCGGCGTAGAGCGCCTCGGCCCCGGTGATCGAGAGCACGATCGCGCCCATAGCCACGAAGGCGATGCTCGGGTGCTCCACGATGAACAGCACCCCCCAGTGCGGGGAGAGAGCCGTGAGGATCTCCGGGTCGGTGGCGATGCCGCGCAGACCGAGCAGCGCCAGCACGACGAACCAGACCACCATGACCGGTCCGAAGAGCCGACCGACCCGGGCCGTTCCGGCTCGCTGCACGAGGAACAGGGCGGTGATGACGGCCGCACCGAGCGGCACCTCGAACTGGCGCAACGACGGTTCGGGCACCGAGAGTCCCTCGATGGCGGACATGACCGAGATGGCGGGCGTGATGACGCTGTCGCCGTAGAAGAGGGAGGCCCCGAGCACCCCCAGCAACATCACCAGCTTGGCGCGCTTACCGCCCGGGCGCACCATCCGCCGCGCCAGGGCTGCGAGCGCCATGATGCCGCCCTCGCCGTCGTTGTCGGCACGCAGCACGAACGCCACGTACTTGATCGATACGACGACAGTGACCGACCAGAAGACGAGCGAGATCACGCCGTGCACGTCGTCGTGGGTCGGGCTCACCACCCCGTCGTCGATCGAGAAGACGGTCTGCAGCGCGTACAGAGGGGAGGTGCCGATGTCTCCGAAGACGACGCCCAGAGCACCGAGAGCAAGGGCTGCGCCTCCCGTTTTGGCGCCGGCGCGGATGTTGCTCACCTGCTGAGCATCACCGCTATCGGCTCGATGGTCCAGCGGCAGCGGCCCGGGGGTCGGTGGCGGGTTCTTCCGGGACGGGTTGAGGTGCTCGGCGTCGCTGGTCGTGAGACTCGCGTCTCAGCGTGTGGAAACCCCCTTTACCCTAGGAATCCGAGGCGTACCGTCAACAACATGTCGCGGCGGCTGGTACTCCTCATTCCTTGCCGCGGCGAGTCTCTCTAGTCAGCGAACTCGCCGCGGAGACCCCGCGCTACCCGCTGACCGGTTCGCCCACCCGGGCTTGAGCCGCATGTGACCCCTTTCGGCAATGGCCCATGAATGACCCATGAAGGATTTGATGACGATGAGCGAAGACGCACAGGCCGCACGGCAGGCCTTGCAGGAGTCGATGGACCTGCGTGACCAGGGTCATACCGACGACTGAGAGCCGAAGACTGAGAGCGATGCGGAAGGCCCCTACCGGATGCCGGTGGGGGCCCTTTGCGTTCGCAGCGTGAGACGCGCATCCTGTCGTCACAAGGCGGTTCATAAGGTGGCCGCATGGGAGAGCACCAGGTCAAGGACGCCTACTCGATCGCGGTCATCGGCGGCGACGGCATCGGGCCGGAGGTCGTGGGCGAAGGTCTGAAGGTGCTGGAGGCCGTCATGGGCAACGGCGGCCCGAAGTTCACCACCACCGACTACGACCTCGGAGCACGGCGTTGGCACGCGACGGGTGAGACCCTGCCCTACTCCGTGCTCGCGGAGTTGCGCGCTCACGACGCCATCCTCCTGGGAGCCATCGGCGACCCGAGCGTGCCGAGCGGGGTGCTCGAACGCGGCGTGCTGCTGCCCCTGCGGTTCGCCCTCGACCACTATGTCAACCTGCGTCCGGCCAGGCTGTTCCCCGGCGTAACGAGCCCGCTCGACGTGGCCCGCGTGGCGCCCGGCGGCATCGACTTCGTCGTGGTGCGCGAGGGTACCGAGGGCCCCTACACCGGCAACGGAGGCGCGCTGCGCGTCGGCACACCGGCCGAGGTGGCCACCGAGGTCAGCGTCAACACTCGCTTCGGCGTGGAGCGCGTCGTGCGCGACGCGTTCGCCCGCGCACAGGCCCGCCCCCGCCGCCACCTGACCCTGGTGCACAAGCACAACGTGCTGACCTACGCCGGCCACCTCTGGCGCCGCACCGTCGAGGAGGTCGGAGCGCAGTTCCCCGACGTCGAGACCGCTTACCAGCACGTCGACGCTGCGACGATCTTCATGGTCACCGACCCCGGCCGCTTCGACGTCATCGTCACCGACAACCTCTTCGGTGACATCATCACCGACATCGCTGCCGCCATCGCGGGCGGCATCGGGCTCGCGGCATCCGGCAACATCAACCCGGCCCGCACGAGCCCGAGCATGTTCGAGCCGGTGCACGGGTCGGCGCCCGACATCGCCGGCCAGGGCAAGGCCGACCCCACCGCCGCCATCCTGTCGGTGGCGATGCTCCTCGAGCACCTCGGTCGGTCCACCGATGCCGCGCGCGTCGAGACGGCCGTCGCAGCCGACCTCGCCGAGCGCGCTGGCACGGCCCGCAGCACCAGCGTGGTCGGTGACGCCGTCGTCGCACGGCTCTGACTCCGCCCCGTCGATCGGCCTCACCCACCGGGCCACGGTGGGGCCGGTGACCGGGCTGAGCGGCATCTGTCGGCTTGTCGGGCCACGGGTGTCACTCCCGACTTCGCCGTCTCAGCAGGTCGGAGATAGCCTGAGGCGCACCGCCCATCGCTTTGGAGGAGTGTCATGAGTTCCGACGTCACCTCGGCCTCGCCGGGTCCGCTGTCGTTCGAGATCGCCCGTAGCGACGACCCGACCCCGCCGGAGCAGATCGCGTCGGTGCTGGTCAACCCCGGTTTCGGCTCGACGTTCACCGACCACATGGTCGTCGCGACGTGGACGCCCGAGAACGGCTGGCACGATGCCCGGGTGCGGCCCTATGGCCCCTTCTCGCTCGACCCCGCCGCTGCGGTGCTGCACTACGCCCAAGAGATCTTCGAAGGCATGAAGGCGTACCGCCACGCTGACGGTTCGATCTGGACCTTCCGCCCCGAGGTCAACGCCGCCCGCTTCGCCCGCTCAGCCCGCCGGCTGGCGCTGCCGGTGATGAGTGAGCGCGACTTCATCGAGTCGCTTCGCCAGCTTGTGACCGTCGACCAGCAGTGGGTTCCGGCCGGTGACGAGGGGGAGAAGAGCCTGTACCTGCGTCCGTTCATGTTCGCCTCGGAGGCCTTCCTCGGAGTTCGTCCGGCGCGCACCATCACCTTCTCGGTCATCGCCTCGCCGGCCGGCGCCTACTTCACAGGCGGCCTCAAGCCGGTGACCCTGTGGATCTCCACCGACTACGCGCGCGCCGGCGAGGGTGGCACCGGAGCGGCCAAGTGCGGTGGCAACTACGCCAGCTCCCTCGCGGGGCAGCTGGAGGGCATCGAGCACGGCTGCGACCAGGCGGTCTTCCTCGACAGCTCGACCCACACCTTCATCGAGGAGCTGGGTGGCATGAACCTGTTCTTCGTGACGAAGGCCGGCAAGATCGTCACGCCCGAACTGACCGGCACGATTCTCGAAGGCGTCACGCGGCGCTCGATCCTCGAGCTGGCCAAGGAGCTCGAACTCGAGCCGGAGGAGCGCCGCATCCCGATCGAGGAGTGGAAGAACGGCGCGGCGAGCGGTGAGATCGTCGAGGTCTTCGCCTGCGGCACGGCTGCCGTGGTCACCCCGGTCGGCGAGCTGCGCTGGGAGGGCGGCTCGGTCGACCATCGCCGTGAGGGCCACGTGGACAGCTACGCCGAGGCGATCCGGTCCAAGCTGCTCGACATCCAGTACGGCCGGGCCGACGATGCGCACGGGTGGATGACCCGGCTCGTCTGACGCGACCGTGAAACCGCCAACCAGCGACCGCTCCCCGATGCCCTTCGCCGGGCTGTCGCGGCCACGCCTGGTCGCAACCGACCTCGACGGCACGTTGCTGCGCTCCGACGGCTCCCTGTCGGAGCGCACGGGTGCCGCGCTGCTCGCTGCCGAGCGCAACGGCATCCACATCGTGTTCGTCACGGCTCGTCCGCCGCGGTGGCTCGACCCCTTGGCGGATGCCGTCGGTGGCCACGGGACCATCATCGGCGCGAACGGGGCCTTCGACTACGACGTGGTGACGCGCCGGGTCACGGCGTCGTACCCGCTCGACCGCGACCTGGTCGACGAGCTGGTCGCCGACCTGCGGGCCGCGCTGCCGGGAATCGGCTTCTCGGCCGAGCTGGCCGACGGCGTGCACATCGAGCCGAACTACCCCGAGCTGCATCCGCGGTGGGTGCCGGAGGGGCTGGTGCCGGCGCCGATGGAGTCACTTCCGCGCGATGCGGTCGTGGGCAAGCTGCTCGCCCGCACGGAGGAGCTGCCCACCGACGAGGTGATACCCAGGGTCGCCGAGATCATCGGTGCCCGTGGGTTGGTGCAGCACTCGGGTACCGGTGGACTGGCCGAGATCTCGGCGGTCGGTGTCACCAAGGCCTCAGGGCTGCAGCGCTGGTGTGCTGCTCACTCGATCGGGCCGGAGGAGCTCTGGGCCTTCGGCGACATGCCCAACGACCTGCCGATGCTGGCCTGGGCAGGGGTCGGTTTCGCCGTGGCCAATGCCCATCCCGACGTGCTGGCTGCTGCCGACCGAGTGTGCCGCTCCAACGACGACGACGGTGTCGCCGAGGCGCTCGAGCAGCTCTGCTGAGACCCCTACCGCTCGCCGTCAGCGTGGCGCGGTTGGTTTCGGTGGGAGGCGGATGGCCCGATACTGGTCGAAGTCGGGGCCGGATGATCAGTCGCGGGTTGAATCGTGACCTGGACAAGTCCGGGCTTAACCGTATCGATCGCACCATAGGTGCAACATCGGACCATTGACAGGGTGTGTCGTGCGGGTGTTCCATATGGCTCAACTTCAGACCAAGAGGAGCCCGCATGGCTGAGCAGACCGACCTCACCGACGACGAACGTCGCCTCGCAGAGCTGGGCTACAAGCAAGAGCTCGACCGGTCGTGGTCGGGGTTCTCGAACTTCGCGATCTCCTTCTCCATCATCTCGATCCTGGCCGGCTGTTTCACCACGTTCGGCCAGGGCTTCAACAACGGTGGGCCGATCGCGATCTCGTGGGGATGGCCGATCGTGGCTGCACTCATCCTCGTCATCGGCCTGACCATGAGTGAGCTCGTCTCGGCCTACCCGACGTCGGGCGGCATCTACTGGTGGGCGAGCAAGATGGGCGGCCCGAAGGCGGGGTTCTTCGCCGGCTGGCTCAACCTCATCGGTCTCATCGCCGTGACGGCGTCGGTGGCCTACGGTTGCGCCACCTTCTTCGACCTGACGCTCAGCACCCTGTCAACGGGGTGGGCCAGCGGGTACTCGCTCTCGAGGGTCTTCGTTATCTTCTTGGTGTTTCTCGTGCTGGCCGCCGCACTCAACATCTTCAGCGGTCACCTGATGGCGGTGATGAACAACGTGTCGGTCTGGTGGCACGTCGTCGGTGCGGCGGCCATCATCGTCCTGCTGATCATCGTGCCCGACCACCACCAGAGCTTCTCGTACGTCTTCACCGAGCGGTTCAACAACTCCGGCTTCGCCGAAGGGTCGACGAACTCGCCCACCTACTGGCTGCTCATCGTCCCGTTCGGCCTGCTGCTGACTCAGTACACGATCACCGGCTACGACGCCTCCGCCCACCTCTCCGAGGAGACGGCAACGGCCAGCAAAGCCGCAGCGCAGGGTATTTGGCGGTCGATCTTCTACTCCGCCATCGGCGGCTGGATCCTGCTGCTGTGCTTCCTTTTTGCCGTGCCGAACGGCAAAGATGGCCTGCCCGACAACGCCGGAGTCGGCGGGGGTGGGGTGGCCTACCTCTTCACGAACGCGATGAGCTCGGGTTGGGCCGGCGTCATCTTGCTCATCTCGACCGTCGGGCAGTTCTTCTGCATGACCGCCTGTATGACGAGTGCGTCGCGCATGACCTTCGCGTTCAGTCGCGACGGAGCCATCCCGGGTTCGCATCTGTGGAGCAAGCTGTCGAGCAGCAAGGTGCCAGCCAACGCCGTCATCCTGGTGGGCGCCGTCAGCGCGGTCATCACGCTGCCGGCTCTCGTTGAGGTCGACGTGAACGGCACCCCGGTGCCGATCGCCTTCTACGCCGTTGTGTCGGTTGCCGTCATCGGCCTCTACCTCGCCTTCCTCATCCCGATCTGGCTCCGCTGGCGGATGGGCGACAGCTTCACGGCGGGCAGCTGGACCAACGGTGCCAAGTACAAGTGGATGAACCTCGTCGCGGTCATCGAGATCGCGATCATCTCGGTCTACTTCATCTTGCCCTTCACGCCTGGCGGGGTGCCCTTCTCGAGCGAGTTCGAATGGAAGTCGGTCAACTACGCGCCGGTTCTCACGGTGGGCGCCCTGTTCGTGCTGGGCATCTGGTGGCAGGTCTCGGCCCGACGCTGGTTCACCGGCCCCAAGCACACCATCGACGCAGCCGTGGTCGAAGCCTTCGGCGAGTGACGCCATCTCGTCCTCGACGGTGCGACTCGACGACGCCCTTGCGCAGCTGCCGCAGCTCGGGCAGCCGTGTGAGATCAGTGAGCTCCCCGGTGGCCTGACCAACCACAACTTCCGGGTACGCACGGCGACCCACGACGTCGTGGTACGCCTGTCGTCGACGGAGACCGACCTGCTGAGCGTCGACCGGGAGCACGAGTGGCTCAATTCCCGAGCCGCGGCGACCGCAGGAGTGGGTGCGCCCGTGGTCGAGTACCTGCCGGGGCAGGGCGTACTCGTCGTGGACTTCCTGCCGGGCATCACCTACACGGCCGACGACGTCGAGGCCAACCTGCCCCGGCTCGCGGCAGCGCTGAGGAGACTCCACCGGGGCCCGCCCTTCGTCTCGCGCTTCGACATGTTCGACGTGCAACGCTCCTACGCCGCGGTGGTCGCCGCCCGCCGGATGCCGTTGCCGAACGGTTACGCCGACCTCGCTTCGACGGTCGCCCGGGTCGAGCAGGCTCTTCGGCGACGGCCCGAGCCCCTGGTGCCCTGCCACAACGATCTGCTGGCCGCCAACGTGCTCGACGACGGTGGCGATCTACGCATCATCGACTACGAGTACTCCGGCATGAACGAGCCGTCGTTCGAGCTGGGCAACCTGGCCTGTGAGTCTCACCTCGACCGCGAGGCCCTGGGCCAGCTCGTCGCGAGCTACAGCGGCCGGGCGACCGAGGCCCTGGTGGCGCGGGCCGAGCTGTGGGGCATGGTCGGTCGCTACGCGTGGACGCTGTGGGGTGTCATCCAGCACACGGTCTCCGACGTCGAGCACGACTTCTGGGCCTTCGCCATGGAACGCTTCGAACCCGCCGCCGACCTGTTGACCAGCACCCGTCTGGACGCGCTCCTGAGCGCTGTGACGACGGACGCACCATGACGGAGCAGCTATGACGGAGCAGCTATGACGGTGCCGACCATGACGAAGGGTCTGCCCGACCGAGCGCGCATCGTCATCATCGGTGGTGGTGTCATCGGCGCCAGCGTGGCCTACCACCTGATGCACCTCGGCGAGCGCGATGTGTTGCTGCTCGAACAGGGCTCGTTGTCGGGCGGCACCACCTGGCACGCGGCGGGGCTGGTCGGCCAGCTGCGGGCCACCGAGGCGAGCACGCGTCTCGTGCAGTACTCCACGGAGCTCTACACGAGGCTCGAAGCCGAGACGGGCCTCTCGACGGGCTACCGCGTGTGCGGCGGCTTGACCGTGGCCCGCACCCCGGAGCGGATGACCCAGCTGCGGCGAACCGTGGCCAACGCCGCCGCGTACGACCTCGAGTGCAGCCTGCTCACTGCAGACGAGGCCCTCGAACGCTTCCCGCTGATGCAGGTCGACGACCTGCTCGGCGCGATCTGGCTGCCGGGCGATGGGCGGGCCAACCCGACCGACCTCACCCAGTCGCTCGCCCGAGGGGCGAGGCAGCTCGGGGCGCGGTTGCTCGAACGGGTGCGGGTCACCGACGTGCTCGTGCGCGACGGCCGGGTGGCGGGAGTGCGCACGGATGCCGGCGACGTCGAGGCCGAGGTGGTGGTCAACTGTGCCGGGCAGTGGGCCAACGCGGTCGGGGCGATGGCGGGGGTCACCGTGCCCCTGCACTCGGCCGAGCACTTCTACGTCGTGACCGACCAGATCGAGGGGGTGCACCGCGACCTGCCGATCCTGCGCGACCCCGATGGCTACACCTACGTCAAGGAAGAGGTGGGCGGCCTGCTCGTCGGTGGTTTCGAGCCGGAGGCCAAGCCGTGGGTGTCACCCGACCGGATTCCGTACCCCTTCGAGTTCGCGCTGCTGGAGGAGGACTGGGAGCACTTCTCGATCATCATGGACAGCGCAGTGCACCGGATCCCGGTTCTCGCCGAGACCGGCATCCGCAAGTTCTACAACGGCCCCGAGAGCTTCACGCCCGACAACCAGTTCATCGTGGGCGAGGCGCCCGAGCTGCCGGGCTTCTTCGTCGGGGCCGGCTTCAACTCGGTCGGCATCGCCTCGGCGGGGGGAGCCGGCCGTGCGCTGGCCGAGTGGATCGTGGAGGGGGAGGCGACGACGGACCTCGCGAGCGCGGACATCCGTCGCTTCTCACCCCTGGCCGGCAACCATGCCTGGTTGCGGGCGAGGGTCGGCGAGGTGCTCGGGCTGCACTACGCGGTGCCGTACCCGAACCGCGAGCTCGTGACCGGCCGGCCCTTGCGCCGTTCCCCGGTGCACGACCGCCTCGTGGCCCAGGGAGCCTGCCTGGGCAGTCGTAACCACTGGGAGCGTGCGAACGTCTTTGCGCCCGTCGGGGTCACGCCCCTCATCGACTACACCTGGGGGAGACCTGCCTGGCTCTCCTGGTCAGCTGACGAACAGCGGGCGACGCGTCATGAGGTCACCGTCTTCGATCAGACCTCTTTCTCGAAGTACCTTGTCGTCGGGACAGGAGCAGAACATGCCCTGCAGTGGATCTGCTCGGCGGATGTCGGTGGGCCGGTCGGCACCTGCGTCTACACCGGCATCCTGAACCGGCGTGGCACCTACGAGGCCGACGTGACGGTGACGCGCGTGGCTGACGACGAGTTTCTCGTCGTCAGCAGCGCCGCCACGACGGTGCGCGACCTCGACTGGATCCGTCGTCACGTGCCGCCAGGAGATCAGGTCAGCGTCGTCGACCTCACGAGCTCCTACGCCGTGTTCGGGGTGATGGGCCCGCGGTCACGAGAGCTGCTGACCCGGCTGTCGCCTGACGCGTTCGATGACGTGTCGTTCCCCTTCGCGACCAGCCGAGAGGTGCGGCTCGGACACGCCCGCGCGCGGGCCACCCGGATCACCTACGTTGGCGAGCTCGGTTGGGAGCTCTACGTTCCCACGGAGCTGGCCAGCGGGGTCTACGACCTGCTCTTCGAGGCGGGACGCGATCTCGGGGTGCGGCCGGCCGGCTACTACACGATCGAGGCGTTGCGACTCGAGAAGGGCTACCGGGCCTTTGGCCGCGAGCTGAGCAGCGACGTCGACCCGGTCACCGCGGGCCTGACCTTCGCCTGCAAGCTCGACTCGGGCATCGACTTCCTCGGTCGTGATGCCGTCGAACAAGTGCGATCGTCAGGACCGGCTCGACGCGTCCTCTCCTTCGTGGCCGACGACGCGTCGTCCTTCGCCTGGGGTGGTGAGCTCGTGCTGCGCGACGGTCAACCGGTGGGGCAGGTGACGAGTGCGTCCTGGGGCGCCAGTCTCGGGGCGGTCGTGGGTCTGGTCCTCGTCGGCGACCGGGACACGGGTCGTACCTCCCTCGGGTGGGCCCGTTCGGGGTGCTGGTCGATCGACGTCGCCGGTGCCCGACGCTCGATCTCGGTCGGGACCCGGCCGCCGTACGACCCCTCGGGGCTCCGTCTCCGGTCGCAGGCCACGGGCTGACAATGGTTCAAACACATACCATTGACGTGACGTCGGGCGAGGTATTGGATCAAGGGGTGCTAGCCGTCAACCGGGTGACCTCGCTGCCTGAGGCCGTGCTCAGGCCGGCCCCGGGCAACGCTTTCGAGAACACCGTCGAACAGCTCGCCACGGCTGTCCGGCTGGGAGTGCTGGCCGACGGTGAGCTGCTACCGCCCGAACGTGAGCTTGCCGAACGCGTCGGCGTCAGCCGTAACACGCTACGCGAGGCCATTGCTGCCCTGCGTGAGAGCGGACTGGTGTCCACCCGTCGCGGCCGAGGTGGCGGAACCCGCGTGACCTACACCGGCCAGACGCCGGCGGCCGGCGGGGTGGTGCGCAGCGGAGCGTCGCTGAGTGATGCCCTCACCTTCCGCCGGGTTGTTGAGCCTGGGGCGGCCTGGCAGGCCGCCACCTGCTCGCTGGCGGGTGACCAGCGGGCCTGGCTCTGCGACAGCCTCCGAGAGGTCGACGGGGCACCCGACCCGGCCGCACACCGGGTGGCCGACTCGCGCCTCCACCTCGCCATCGCCACGCTCGCGGGATCACCGATGCTCATCGACGCCGTGACCCGGTCGCAGGCCGCGTTGCACGACATGCTCGCTGCCATCCCGGTGCTGCGACCCAACATCGACCACTCCGACCGGCAGCACCAGCAGATCGTCGCCGCGATCCTCGGCGGCGACGCCGACCGGGCACGCACCGTCATGGAGGAGCATTGTGATGCGACCTCCGCCCTGCTTCGCGGACTCATCGGTTAGGAAAGGACGCCCATGGCCCCACCACCACGGTTGACCATCGAGCAGCTGCGTGTCGACATCGAGTCGGGAGTGGTCGACACCGTCGTCGTCGCGTTCACCGACATGCAGGGCCGATTGCAGGGCAAACGCCTGCACGGCCACTACTTCCTCGACCACGCCCTTGGTCAAGGCACCGAGGGGTGCAACTACCTGCTCACGGTGGACGTCGAGATGAACACGGTCGACGGATACGCCATGACCTCCTGGGAGCATGGCTACGGCGACATGGTCTTCGAGATGGACCTGGCGACCCTCCGGCGCACGCCGGGGGCGCCGCACTCGGCGACCATCCAGTGCGACCTCATCTGGCCCGACGGCAAAGGGCCGGTCGTGCAGTCGCCCCGGGCGGTGCTCAAGGCCCAGGTGGCCAAGGCCGCCGAACTGGGTCAGGTGGCCTACTGCGGCACCGAGCTGGAGTTCATGGTCTTCGAGGACTCCTTCGACGCGGCCTGGGACCGGGGCTACGTCGGGCTGACCCCCGCCAACCGGTACAACGTCGACTACTCGATCCTCGGGGGAGACCGGGTGGAGCCGCTGCTGCGGGAGATCCGCAACGAGATGTACGCCGCGGGCGTCGTGGTCGAGAGCGCCAAGGGCGAATGCAACCTCGGTCAGCACGAGATCGGGTTTCTCTTCGACGAGGTGGTGCCCACCTGCGACAACCACGTGGTCTACCGCAACGCCGCCAAGGAGATCGCGGCGCGGCGCGGCCAGTCCATCACCTTCATGGCCAAGTTCGACGAGCGCGAGGGCAGCTCCTGCCACATCCACCTCTCGCTACGGGGCGCCGACGGGTCGACCTCGTTCGCCGACGGGTCGCGAGAACACGGGCACAGCGAGATGTTCGACCACTTCATCGCCGGCATCCTGGCCACGATGCGTGAGTTCACCTACTTCTACGCACCGAACATCAACTCGTACAAGCGGTTCGCGAACGGTTCCTTCGCGCCGACCGCGGTGTCGTGGGGCCACGACAACCGCACCTGTGCGCTGCGCGTCGTCGGGCACGGCGCAGGGATACGCGTCGAGAACCGCCTCGGTGGCGGCGACGTGAACCCCTACCTCGCAGTTGCCGCCATGATGGCCGGCGGCATGCACGGTATCGAGGAACAGCTCGAGCTCGAGCCTCCGTTCGAGGGCAACGCCTACGTCTCGGACAAGGTGCGCGTTCCCTCGACACTGCACGAGGCCCGCGACCTGCTCGCCGGTTCGACGCTCGCCCGTCGGCTGCTCGGCGACGTGGTCGTCGACCACTACGTCAACGCCGCCGTCGTGGAGATCTCGGCCTTCGACGCCTTCGTCACCGACTGGGAGCGCCGCCGTGGCTTCGAACGCCTCTGACCTGCACGAGGTCGTCAACCCGGCGACCGAGCAGGTGGTACGCACGGTCGAGCTCGCGAGCGTGGAGCAGACCGACGCTGTCATCGCGCGGGCGAGCGAAGCGGCATCCAGCTGGCGGGCGGTGTCTCCGGCCGATCGGGGGTTGCTGCTACGCCGCTTCGGAGCCCTTGTCGGAGACCACCAGGAGGAGTTGGCGCGGCTCGAGGTCGAGAACTCGGGCCACACGATCGGCAACGCCCGCTGGGAGGCCGGCAACGTTCGCGACGTGCTCGCGTACTTCTCGGCCGCACCCGAGCGCAACTTCGGCCGCCAGATCCCGGTCGCCGGAGGCATCGACGTCACCTTCAAGGAGCCGCTGGGGGTGGTCGGGATCATCGTGCCCTGGAACTTCCCGATGCCGATCGCCGGCTGGGGCTTTGCCCCCGCGCTCGCGGCGGGCAACACCGTGGTGCTCAAACCGGCCGAGCTGACGCCGCTGACCGCGATGCGACTCGGGGAGCTGGCGCTCGAGGCTGGCCTCCCCGAGGGAGTCTTCACGGTCGTGCCGGGCAAGGGCACGATCGTGGGGGAGCGTTTCGTCACCCATCCCGCGGTGCGCAAGGTGTGTTTCACCGGCTCGACGGCGGTCGGCCAGCAGATCATGCGTGGGGCGGCCGACCAGGTCAAGCGGGTCACGCTCGAGCTGGGGGGCAAGAGCGCGAACATCATCTTCGCCGACAGCGACCTCGAGCTCGCGGCGGCGCAGGCGCCCTATGCCGTCTTCGACAACGCCGGCCAGGACTGTTGTGCACGCAGCCGCATCCTGGTCGAACGCAGCGTCTACGACACGTTCATGGGGCTCTTCGAGACCGCCGTGCGGGGGGTCGTGGTGACCGACCCGAGCGAGGATGCCGCCGAGATGGGTCCGCTCATCAGCGCAGGTCAGCGCGAGACCGTGCGCTCCTACGTGGAGAACGCTCCCGAGCCGGTCGAGGTCGCGTTCCGGGGTGAGGTACCCGACGGGGCCGGCTACTGGTACCCGGCCACGGTGGTCACGCCTCGCACGACGAACGACCGCGTGTGGCGCGAAGAGGTGTTCGGGCCGGTGGTAGCCGTGCTGCCGTTCGACGACGAGGCCGACGCGATCGATAAGGCCAATGACACGGCATACGGGCTGTCGGGCTCGATCTGGACGCGCGACATCGGACGGGCACTGCGCGTCGCGAGAGGTGTCGAGGCAGGCAACCTCTCGGTCAACAGCCACAGCAGTGTGCGGTACTCCACCCCGTTCGGTGGCTTCAAGCAGAGCGGGCTAGGGCGTGAGCTGGGACCCGACGCGCTCGACTCGTTCACCGACGTCAAGAACGTCTTCATCGCCACCGACTGATGTTGGCTGCACAGACCTGAAAGGGGATTCACATGGCAGGTAACCGTGAGGGCAGGCTCGAGGGCAAGGTCGCCGTGGTCACCGGAGGGTGCTCGGGTATCGGCCTGGCCACCGTTCGACGTTTTGCGCAAGAGGGGGCCAAGGTCGTCATCGGCGACCTCGACGAGGTCAACGGGCCGGGGATCGCCGACGAGGTCGGAGGACGCTTCGTGCGTTGCGACGTCGTGAGCAAGGCTGACGTCGACGCCTTGTTCATGGCCGCCAAGAGCGAGTTCGGGTCGGTCGACGTCGCCTTCAACAACGCCGGCATCAGCCCACCCGACGACGTCTCCATCCTCGACACCGAGCTCGACGCCTGGCGCCGGGTGCAGGAGGTCAATCTCACCTCGGTGTACCTGTGCTGCAAGGCCGCCCTGCCCTACATGCTCGAACAGGGCAAGGGCTCGATCATCAACACGGCGTCGTTCGTCGCGGTGATGGGCGCCGCCACCTCGCAGATCTCCTACAGCGCGAGCAAGGGCGGGGTACTGTCGATGTCGCGTGAGCTGGGGGTGCAGTTCGCTCGCCAAGGGGTGCGCGTGAACGCCCTCTGCCCGGGCCCGGTCAACACCCCGCTGCTGCGCGAGCTGTTCGCCTCCGACCAGGAGCGGGCGGCGCGTCGCCTGGTGCACGTGCCGATGGGGCGGTTCGGTGAACCGGAGGAGATGGCGAACGCGGTGCTTTTCCTGGCCTCCGACGAGTCGAGCTTCATCACCGCCTCGACCTTCCTGGTCGACGGTGGCATCTCGGGCGCTTACGTGACGCCGCTCTGAGCCCATGCTGCGCCCCATCCTGATTCAGAGCACCCGATCGTGAACCGGCCCGTGATCGGCGTCACCGCCTACCTCGAACGTGCGAGCTGGGGATCGTGGACCGACGTGCCCGCCGCCCTCGTGCCGCACGCCTACGTGCGCCACGTGGAGGATGCCGGGGGCATCGCCGTGCTCATCCCGCCGCGGATCGACGGTGACGAGGCCCTCGCCCGCGAGCTCGTCAGGCGCTTGGACGGGGTGATCATCACCGGGGGAGTCGACATCGACCCCGCGCTCTACGGCGAGCAGCCGCATCCGAGCGTGCAGGCGTCGCGGGCCGACCGTGACGCGACCGAGGGCGCCCTAGCGACCGTGACGCGCGAGCTCGATATGCCGGTGCTGGGCATCTGTCGGGGGATGCAGGTGATGGCGGTCGCGGCAGGGGGCCGGCTCGAGCAGCATGTGCCGGAGCGCACGGGTGATGACCTGCACTCGCCGGTCGGGCCGGAGTACTCGCAGCATCCGGTGTCGACGGTTCCACGCAGCCGGCTGGCGCAGATTCTCGGCACGACCGTGCCCGAGGTGCCGAGCCACCACCACCAGTCGGTGCTGACTCACCCGGGCTACGTCGCCTCTGCGTGGGCGCCGGACGGCACGCTCGAGGCCATGGAGGATCAAGACGCCAGGTTCCGGGTCGCCGTGCAGTGGCACCCCGAGGTCGACACCGACGGGCGGCTCTTCGACGCTCTGGTCGAGGAAGCCCGTCATTCGAGGTGATTCGTCGCCGCCCACCGCGGCGCG
This sequence comes from Terracoccus sp., assembly GCA_040007275.1. Classification (GTDB taxonomy): domain Bacteria; phylum Actinomycetota; class Actinomycetes; order Actinomycetales; family Dermatophilaceae; genus DSM-29435. The sequence goes on along the minus strand of JBDTVJ010000053.1, from coordinate 1,789 downwards.
ATACCTCGAACCAGAGGTCGAGAATGTGGGACGGCCGGTCCACGATGCGGACCCGGGGTTTCGCGCCGTGGCGTCGCGTCCTACGGTGAGCGGGTGATCAAGCACCTCGTGGCTACCGCCACGCTCATTATCAGCTAGCGCGACGAGCACCCCTCGTCGCGCAGACCTCCCGATCCCTGGGGGGTCTTTTTGTTTCCCGAGACACCCCTTCGGGAGACCGCCACGAAGCCACCACCCCCGGCGCAGTGGCATCCGCGAGAATGAGCAACGAGCGCGGCGAGACGCGCACGAACCAGTTCCACGACAAGGACGGCCATGGAAGCCCTGCACGTCTACGACACCACCCTGCGCGACGGCGCCCAGCAGGAGGGGCTCAACCTCTCGGTGTCTGACAAGCTCGCCATTGCCGGTCTGCTCGACGACCTGGGGGTCGACTTCATCGAGGGCGGCTGGCCCGGGGCCAACCCGAAGGACACCGAGTTCTTCGAGCGGGCCAAGACCGAGCTGCCTCTCCGGCAGGCCACGTTGGCCGCCTTCGGGGCGACCCGCAGGGCCGGCGGCGCGGCCGAGAGCGACCCGCTCGTGCGGGCGCTCGTCGACTCCGGCGCGTCGGTCGTGTGTCTGGTCGCGAAGTCACACGTTCGGCACGTCGAGGAAGCCCTGCGAACCACGCTCGACGAGAACCTGGCCATGGTGCACGACACCGTCAGCCACCTCATCGGGCAGGGTCGGCGGGTCTTCCTCGACGCCGAGCACTTTTTCGACGGTTGGCACCTCGACCGTGACTACGCGCTCTCGGTGGTACGCGCCGCCCACGACGCCGGCGCCGAGGTCGTCGTGCTCTGCGACACCAACGGCGGCATGCTGCCGCACCAGGTCGAGACCGTCGTCGCCGACGTGATCGCCTCGACCGGTGCGCGGATCGGCGCGCACTGCCACAACGACACCGGCTGCGCCGCGGCCAACACGGTCGCCGCGGTGCGGGCGGGGGCGACCCACGTGCAGGGCACGATCAACGGCTACGGCGAACGCACCGGCAATGCCGATCTGCTCACCGTCGCCGCCAACCTGCAGTTCAAGCTCGGCCTCGACGCGATGTCGACCGAGTCGCTGGGCCGGGCCATGCACGTCGCCCACGCCATCAGCGAGGTGACGAACGTGCCCGCCTACAGCCGCCAGCCCTACGTCGGCGCCAGCGCCTTCGCCCACAAGGCGGGCCTGCACGCCAGCGCCCTCAAGGTCGACCCTGACCTGTACCAGCACATGGACCCCGCCCGGGTGGGCAACGGCATGCGCACCCTCGTCTCCGACATGGCCGGCCGGGCGAGCATCGAGCTCAAGGCGCGCGAGGCCGGCCTCGACCTGTCTGACCGCCCCGACATCGTGGCGAGTGTGCTCGCCGAGGTCAAGGCCCTCGAGATGCGAGGATGGACCTTCGATGCGGCCGACGCCACCGTCGAGCTGATGTTGCACGAGGCGCTCGAACCCGGCTGCGCCGACTACTTCGAGGTCGAGTCGTGGCGGGTCATCACCGACTCCTCGGGGGCGGGCGACGCCACGTCGGAGGCGACGGTCAAGCTGCGCGCCGGCGGCGCCCGCCTCATCGCCACCGGGGAGGGCAACGGGCCGGTCAACGCCCTCGACCACGCCCTGCGCGAAGCCCTCACCCGGGCCTATCCCGAGATCGAGAAGATCGAGCTGATCGACTTCCGGGTGCGTATCCTCGACGCCTCACACGGCACCGACGCCATCACCCGGGTGCTCATCGAGACCTCCGACGGCGACACCT
>JBDTVJ010000052.1:0-21156 GCA_040007275.1 Terracoccus sp. | reverse complement strand
TCACGACGTCGTACAGCTCCATGTCCGGTTGCATCGCGCCGCAGGTGCCGACCCGAATCAGGTTCTTGACATCGAAGAAATGAATGAGCTCGTAGCTGTAGAGCGAGATGGAGGGAATGCCCATCCCGGTCCCCATGACGGAGACCGGCTTGCCCCGGTAGGTGCCGGTGAACCCGAGCATCCCGCGTACCTGGTTGAAGCAGCGGGCGTCGTCGAAGTACGTCTCGGCGATGAACTTCGCACGTAGGGGGTCTCCGGGAAGCAGGATCGTGTCGGCAATGACCACACCGGAGGGGTTGATGTGGGGGGTGCTGGTCGTGGTTGTCACGGGCTCTGTTCCTCGCTCGCTTGGAGATGGGTGGACCAGGTTGCGGGGTCGCTGACCGAGGTGGTCGGCGGTCAGATCCCCAGCACGGCGCGCAGGTCGGTCTTGATCTGCTCGAGGCGACCCCGAGCAGCGTCCCGCGGGACGATGCCACCATGGCAGGGCAGGATGACCTCCAGGTAGCACTTGAGCTTCGGCTCGGTGCCCGAGGGCCGGATGACGACTCGGTCCTCCGCCTCGGTGAGGTAGCGCAGTCCGTCGGTCGGGGGCAGCCCGTCGGCGCCTTCGGCGAGGTCAACCGTCTCGACCACCGGCGAACCCGCGAGCTCGCTGATCCCGACGGCGCGCAACGTTGCCATGGCCTCGGAGATGATCCCAGGATCAGACACCCGGAAGGTCAGCGGCGAGGTGGCATGCAGCCGATGGGTGCGGGCCAGGTCGTCCAGCAGGTCTTCGACCGTCTTGCCCTGCTCGGCCAGCTCCTCGACGAGCGAGACGGCATAGGTCATGGCGCCGATGCCGTCCTTGTCGCGCACCGCCATCGGGTCGGTGCAGTAGCCGATCGCTTCCTCGAACCCGAACCGGAGGCCAGGGGTCCGGGCGATCCACTTGAAGCCGGTCAACGTCGTCGCGCTGCGCAGACCGTGGTGTTCGGCAATCCGCCCGAGCAGCCGGGTGGACACGATCGAGCAGGCCAGGACGTCACCTTCCCGGTCGGGGTCAGCGGCCGCCTGCTCTCCGAACAGTGCACCGATCTCGTCGCCGCCCAGCTGACGCCACGTGCCGTCCCGCAGGGGGATGGCCAACGAGCAGCGGTCGGCGTCGGGGTCGAGCGCGACGACGAGGTCGGCCGACACCTCGGCGGCCAGAGCGACCGATAGGTCGATGGCCCCGGGCTCCTCGGGGTTCGGGAACGGAACCGTCGGAAAGTCCGGATCCGGCTCCATCTGCTCCGCCACGGGATGAACGTCATGCACGCCCGCACGGTTCAGAACCGCCCGTGCCGTCTCACCTCCAACGCCGTGCATCGCGGTGAAGACGAGACGCACGCTCGACGGGCCGGAACCACGACGATGGTGTGCCATGCGGGCGACGTAGCTCTCGAGGAGGTCGTCGCCGACGGGCTGGATGCCGGTTCTGTCTCGCGGAACCGCGTCTGCGGGGGGTGCAGCGGCGATGCGAGCGGCGATCTCGGCGTCGGCCGGCGGCACGATCTGAACCCCGCGTCCGTTCTCGTCGCTCGCCCGCCCGCCCAGGTAAACCTTGTAGCCGTTGTCCGCAGCAGGGTTGTGAGATGCCGTCACCATGATGCCGGCGTCGGCCTCCAGCGCTCGGGTCGCGAAGGCAGTCAGCGGAGTGGGGTGCTCCTTCGGCAGGGCCAGCGCGGTGATTCCGGCGGCCGAGAGAACCTCCACGGCGGCGTCGTAGAAGTCGTGGGAGCCATGTCGGGCATCGCAGCCCACGACCACCCGAGCGCCCTCACCGACAGTGTCGAGCAGGTATCGCGCGACCCCAGCAGTGGCCCTCGTGACGACCGCGACGTTCATCCGCGACTCGCCGGCCGCCACTTGGCCTCGCAGGCCGGCCGTGCCGAACACCAGGGGCCCGGCGAACCTCGACCGCAGGTCGTCTACGGCGTCCGCGTCACCCTCCTGGGCGCGGGCGAGCACCTCGAGCAGCTCGGCCGTCGTGGCCGGATCTGGGTCGTGAGTGGCCCAGGCGCGGGCGCGCTCGACCAGCTCTGCCGGCCCCGTCGCATGGTTTACCTGGGGCCCTTCGCTCACCGCCCCACCTCGCCCAGGATGGCCGCCGAGGCAGAGAGCCCAAGACGGGTCGCACCGGCCTCCACCATTGCCAGTGCGTCGGCTGCTGTTCGGATGCCGCCTGACGCCTTGACGCCCAGTCGCCCGCCGACGGTTCGGGCCATGAGATCGACGGCGTGCAGGCTGGCCCCACCCGCAGGATGGAATCCGGTGGACGTCTTGACGAAGTCGGCACCGGCCGCTTCAGCAGCGCGGCAGCAGCCGACGATCTGCTCGTCGCCCAGTGCCGCCGACTCGATGATTACCTTGAGCACCGTGGGAGAAGGGCAGCCCTCGCGGACCGCACGAATGTCGGCCTCGATGGCGCGAAAGTCGCTGGTGACGGCGTCTGCGAGGTTGATCACCATGTCGACCTCATCGGCTCCACGCGTCACAGAGTCGGCTGCCTCGGCCTGCTTGATGCGCGAGTAATGGGCGCCGGACGGGAAGCCGCACACGGTCGCGACCAACACCTCGCCGGAGGAATCGAGAGGCAGCTGGCTGGGTGACACGCAGATGGCGTACGTGCCGAGCGCCATCGCTTCGTCGAGCAGCGCCCGGACCTGTTCGCCGGTGGCCTCCGGCTTCAGCAGCGTGTGGTCGATGTAGGCCGCCAGCTCGGCCCGGTTCACGCGAGCTCGTCAAGGCGGCACTGTGACCAGCCGTCCACTGTCGCAGCGGAGTAAAAAAGGGAAGAAGGCCCGCACTGGTCGGCTCGCATGGCCCTGAGCGTAGCCCTCACGTCGGGCGTGCGCCCGGGGGCGCGACGAGACTCGCGATGAGTGCTGAGAAAGGGGTCAGTGACTCCTGAGGGAGGCGCTCACGAAGCGCGCCGGCAGGGCTCAGCGCGCTGTGACTGTGGCCCCGGAGTGGGCCACGCCCGGTGTGATGCGGCGCCAGCCGGCACCCGCGAAACCGAGCCGGTCGGGTAGCACCACCTCGTGGGCCTGGGCGGCGGTCGTCAGGACCAGCACCGTGGGACCGGCGCCCGAGACGAAGGCCGCCCAGCCCTGCGCTCGGAGCGCGTCGACGAGCGCCATGGTGTCGGGGTAGGAGGCGCGGCGCGGCTCCTGATGCAGCCAGTCGCGCGTGGCGGCGTGCAGGTGGGACGGGTCTGCGGTGAGGGCGTGCACGAGCAGCGCGGCGCGCCCCGCCCCGCTCGCGGCCGAACGCAGCGGCACGGTGTCGGGCAGCACGGCCCGGGCCGTGCGGGTGGCCAGCTGGCGGTCGGGCACGAACCCCACCACGTCGACCTGCGGCAGCAGCTGGGGGCGGGCGGTGACCGTGCACTCCCCGAGGTCAAGGCCCGTGCCGTCCGGCATCCAGCTGAGGGTCAAGCCACCGTAGACGCTCGCCGAGGCGTTGTCGGGGTGGCCTTCGAGGACGCTCGCGAGATGGTTGGTCACGTCGCGGGCGACGGCCACCGGTGCACCCGCTGCGGTGTCGCGGTTGCTCGAAAGGGCCTGGGCCGCAACGACACCGGCCACGATGGCCGTCGCCGAAGAACCGAGCCCCCGCCCGTGCGGAACCCCGTTGACGGCCTCGAGCGCAAGCCCGGCCGGCGGATTCACCCCGAGCGCCGACCACGTGTGCCTCATCGTCGCGACCACGAGGTGACGCTCGTCGGTGGGCACGTCGGCGCGCCCCTCCCCCGTCACCTCGACCCGCAGGCCCGGAACCGCGGAGGTCGTGACGAGATACTCGTCCCAGAGGCCGAGGGCCAGCCCGATGGAGTCGAACCCGGGGCCCAGGTTGGCCGTGCTCGCCGGCACCCGCACATGAACCGAACGGCCTACCACCGCGTCGTGCTGCACGAGCCTCAGCCTTCGAGCCCGAGCGCGCGCGCGGCCGAGACGGCGTCGACCGAGACGCGGGTGGGCACGATCTCGGAGCCGTCGGCCGTGCGCAGCGCCCACTGGGGGTCCTTCAGCCCGTGACCCGTGACGGTGCAGACGATGCGGGCACCGGGGGGCACGAGACCGGCGGCGTGGCTCGCGAGCAGCCCCGCCACAGAGGCTGCCGAGCCGGGTTCGACGAAGACCCCCTCCTGCGACGAGAGGTAGCGGTGGGCCTCCAGGATCTGCTCGTCGGTGACGGCGTCGATGCGTCCGCCCGACTCGTCGCGGGCGGCGATCGCCTGGGCCCACGACGCGGGGTTGCCGATGCGGATCGCCGTCGCGATCGTCTCGGGGTCGTCGATCGGGTGGCCCTTCACCAGGGGCGCGGCCCCGGCGGCCTGGAAACCCCACATGACCGGCAGCTGCGTGGCCGGGCCGGGCTGGTCACTGACGCCAGGGTCGCTCGAGTACTCGCGATAGCCGCGCCAGTAGGCCGTGATGTTGCCGGCGTTTCCGACGGGGAGGCAGTGGATGTCGGGGGCGTCGCCCAGGGCGTCGACCACCTCGAAGCTCGCCGTCTTCTGGCCCTCGATGCGCGCCGGGTTGACCGAGTTGACGAGCTCGACCGGGTAGGCCTCGGCGAGCTTGCGGGCCAGGGTCAGGCAGGCGTCGAAGTTGCCGTCGACCTGCAGCAGGGTGGCGCCGTGGGCGATTGCCTGGCTCAGCTTGCCCATGGCGATCTTGCCCTCGGGCACGAGCACGCCGCACGTCATGCCGGCCTTGGTCGCGTAGGCCGCCGCGGACGCGCTCGTGTTGCCCGTGCTCGCACAGATCACGGCCTTCGCTCCGTGCTTGGCGGCGAGGCTGATCGCCGTGGTCATGCCGCGGTCCTTGAACGAGCACGTGGGGTTGAGCCCCTCGTACTTGAGATGGACCTCTGCCCCGACGAGTGCCGAGAGCTTCTCGGCGAGGATCAGGGGCGTGCCCCCCTCGTGCAGCGTCACGACGGGCGCTCCGGCCAGCATCGGCAGACGATCGGCGTACTCGAGGATGACGCCCCGCCACTGGTGGGCCATCACGAACCTTCCACGCGCATGACCGAGTTGACCCCGCGCACGACGTCGAGCGTGCGCAGGCGGTCCACGGTGCCGGACAGGGCGGCATCGCTCGCCGTGTGCGTGACGATGATGAGGTTGGCCCGGGCGCTCGAGTCGCGGGTCTGGGCAACCAGCTGCTGGCGCACCGTCTCGATCGAGACGTCGTGGTCGGCGAAGGCGAGCGCGACCTGCGCCAGCACCCCGGAGCGGTCCTCCACGTCGAGGCTGATGTGGTATCGCGTCAGCGCCTCCCCCATGGGCAGCACCGGCAGGTCGGCATAGGTCGACTCCCCCGGGCCGAGCCCACCCCCCACCCGGTGTCGCGAGACCGCGACGACGTCGCCGAGCACCGCGGATGCCGTGGGGTCGCCACCGGCACCGCGCCCGTAGAACATCAGCTGGCCAGCGGCATCCGCCTCCACGAAGACGGCGTTGAAGGCCTCTCGCACTCCGGCGAGGGGGTGTGAGCGCGGGATCATCGCCGGGTGCACGCGCACCGACACGCCCTTGTCGGTGTGCTCACAGATCGCGAGCAGCTTCACGACACAGTTCATCTCACGGGCGGCAGCGACATCGGCTGCGGTCACCTCGGTGATGCCCTCTCGGTAGACGTCGGTACCGGACACCCTGGTGTGGAACGCGAGCGAGGCCAGGATGGCGGCCTTCGCTGCCGCGTCGAACCCCTCGACGTCGGCCGTCGGGTCAGCTTCGGCGTAACCCAGCGCCTGCGCCTGCTCGACGGCGTCGTCGAAACCGGCCCCGGAGGTGTCCATCTTGTCGAGCACGTAGTTCGTCGTGCCGTTGACGATGCCGAGCACCTTGCGCACCTCGTCGCCCGCGAGGGACTCGCGAAGCGGCCGTAGCAGCGGGATGGCCCCGGCGACGGCTGCCTCGTAGTAGAGGTCGACTCCGTGCTCGGCCGCTGCGGCGTAGAGAGTGGGTCCATCGTCGGCGAGCAGCGCTTTGTTGGCCGTCACGACCGAGGCACCGTGCTCCATCGCGCGCAGGATGAGCGACCTGGCGGGTTCGATCCCGCCGATCACCTCGACCACGACGTCGGCGCGCGTCACGAGCTCTTCGGCGTCGGTGGTGAACAGTGCGGGGTCGACCCCCAGAGCGCTGCGATCCCGCCCATCGCGGCGCACGGCGATGCCAACGATCTCGAGCGGGCCGCCGATGCGAGCGGCCATGTCGTCGGCGTGCTCGGTGAGAAGTCGCGCCACCGCACCTCCGACGACACCGGCGCCGAGCAGGGCGACACGCAGCGGCTGGGGGGCGCTCACTTCAGTTACCACGAACGAATCCTCACGTGTGTCCGGGTGGTGGACCGTGATTGTTTCGCGATCCGGACAGCGTCGTCGAACAAATCGTCGTCAGACGTCGAGCGCGATGATGTCGTCGATGGTCTCACGCCGCACGATGACCCGCGCCGCACCACCTCGCACCGCGACCACCGGAGGGCGTGGAGTGTGGTTGTACTGGCTCGACAGGGCGCGGCAGTAGGCACCCGTTCCGGGCACGGCGATGAGATCACCGGGCCGTACATCGCTGGGCACGAACTCGTCCTTGACGATGATGTCTCCGCTCTCGCAGTGCTTGCCGACCACGCGGGCCAGCATGGGAGCCGCCTGCGAGGCCCGTCCGGCAACGGTGCACGAGTAGTTCGCGTCGTAGAGCGCGGTGCGCACGTTGTCGCTCATGCCGCCGTCCACCGAGACGTAGGCGCGGGAGGCGCCGCCGTCGAGCTCGACCATCTTGACCGTACCCACCTCGTAGAGCGTGAACGTGCTGGGGCCGGCGATGGCCCGGCCGGGCTCGACCGAGATGCGCGGCACAGGCACGTTCTCGGCGCGGCACTCCCGTTCGACAATGTCGGCCATCCCCGCCGCGAGGCGCCGCGGCGGCAGAGGGTCGTGCTCGGTCGTGTATGCGATGCCGAACCCGCCACCGAGATCGAGCTCAGGCAGCTCGAGCCCCAGCTCGTTCGCGACTCGCGTGTGCAGGCCGATGACCCGCCGTGCCGACACCTCAAAGCCCGCGACGTCGAAGATCTGCGATCCGATGTGACTGTGCAGCCCGAGCAGCCGAAGGGTACCTTCGTGCCCGGCGATGCGGCGGACCGCCTCGAAGGCGGCACCGCTCGAGAGCGAGAACCCGAACTTCTGGTCCTCGTGCGCTGTCGCGATGAACTCGTGAGTGTGCGCTTCGACCCCGACGGTCACGCGCACCAGCACGGGGGCGACCACACCGAGCCGAGCGGCCACGGCCGACACCCGCTCGATCTCGTCGAACGAGTCGACCACGACACGGGCCACCCCGTGACGGAGCGCGGCCTCGATCTCGTCGACGCTCTTGTTGTTGCCGTGCACGCCGATACGGTTACCCGGCAGCCCGGCCCGGATCGCGACAGCGAGCTCGCCGCCGGAGCAGACGTCGAGGTGCAGGCCCTCCTGGTGCACCCAGCGGGCGACCTCGGTGCAGAGGAAGGCCTTGCCCGCGTAGAACACGTCGGCACCGCCCAGACGCTCGAAGACGCCGGCGTAGGTCTGCTTGAACTCCCTTGCTCGAGAACGGAAGTCGTCTTCGTCGATGACGTAGGAAGGCGTGCCGAACTCTCGAGCGATGGTGTCAGCGGCCACCCCTCCCACCGAGAGGATGCCGTCACTGCCGCGACGTACCGAGGTGGCCCACAGTGATGGCACCAGCTCGTTGACGTCGACCGGCGACGTCAGCCAGGCGGGGCCCCGGTAGCCCTCCGCGTGAAGCGCACCGGCCTCGTGTGCGTGCATGGCTACATCCTCTCCGGGGCCGCTGCGCCCAGACGGGCGAGTCCATTGCGCAAGACGCGGGCCGCAGCCTGGGCGAGAGCCAGACGCACGCCGTGCACGGGCTCGACGTCGGCGCCGACAAGCATCGGGCGCATGGCATGACCGTTGGCGTCGCAGAGCGCTGCGAGGTCGGTGAGGGCGCGCACCTGCTGAGAACGGTTGCCGTCAGCGGTGGCGAGCCGCTGCGGCAGGTCGGCGAGAGCCACCTGCAACATCCGTTCGGAGACGTGGGTGAGCGAGTCGCGGGGGCCCACGGTCCGCGACCTGACGCCAACCGCCTCCGCGTTGCGCACCACCCGGCACAGCCGGGCGTGGGCCAGCTGCGTGGAACGCAGCGGGTCCCCGTCCGGCAGCGAAGCGTCATCGCCGGCACGGACCAGCAGCTCGGCCGGGCTACCTGCCGGGTCAGCGCCCAGCCCGTACCCCTCGTCGACGAGCACCGCCTCGATGACCTCGGCCCGGCTCAGGTCGGTGAGCGTGATCGCGAGCAGGGCTGCCGGTGTCACCTCGACGGCCCCGATCGAGCCCTGCTCGGTCAGACCCTGCGCCAGCACTCGGGCGAGGCACCGAGGTTGCAGCCCGAGCTGCGGTGCCCACCGCTGGGCCACCGGCGAGACCCAGTCGGCCACCACGCCGGCGGAACGGGCGTCGACGGGTCGAAAGAGCGGGCCCGCCGGTGGACCGGCCTGCGCCCCATCGGGCAGCAACCCGTCGCGCACGGCCCGGGATGCCACGTCCGAAAAGATCTGACGCAGCTGATCCGGCCCCATGCGGTGAGTCTACGGCGAGTCGCTGCGGACCCGTCGGCGATGCGGGCCGCTGACCGGGTGCATTCCGCGAACACGACGCAGTGCTGCTAATCTCACCGGGCGTACGAAAGTGCGCTGCCGCCCCCGTAGCTCAGGGGATAGAGCGCCGCCCTCCGGAGGCGGAAGCGCAGGTTCGAATCCTGCCGGGGGCACCGCAAGGACCGGACCGGCTTCACGGTCGGTCCACTGGACCGGGCCGGTCGCAGGTGGCTCGGCGGTGCAGGTGGTGGTCGGTGACATCGTCTGGGTGCCGTTGACGTTCTCCCACCGCTCGCGTGCCGACGGAACGGGGTCCGCGCGGGACGCCCCATGCGGCATGTCCATCAGCGTCCTTCACCGGCAGTCAGCGTCGTGTGGCATCCATGGGTGGCACTCTGGTCAGACGAGGGATCGTGGCCAGGCCCGCGATGGTGACCGCGGCGCCCATCAGTGTCGGGATCGACGTGGTTGCGGTGGGCGTGGTGGTGGCGATGTCGAACACCGCATGGAAGATCGCGACGACCAGGATGCTGCCGTCACTGACGAGGTACAGCCAGGCCAGTAGCAGGGCAGCGACGAGCAGGCTGAGGAAGAAGCCGACGAAGCCGACGCGAGGCATCGCACGGTAGGTGGGGGTGATGCCGAACAGCGGCACGTGCCAGGCGGCCCACACAAGCGCCACCACGAGGGCCGCGGTGAACGCGGACCGACCGCGCTGCAGGGACGGTTGGAGGAAACCGCGCCAGCCGATCTCCTCCCCGAACCCGTAGAACAGCACGTTCGCCGCCCAGTACACGACGAGAGGCAGCGCCACGTACTCGGTGCTCGAGCCGAACCGGCCCAGTCCGGGCCACTCACCGTCGAACAGCCGCGCGGCGACGACGGCCACGCCGAACAGTCCGAGAGGACCGAGAACAGCGAGCGCGATCCAGCGCAGCCGGCCCCGCCACGCCACGCAGCGCCGCAGCAGCCCGGCGACGCCGGCGCGCCCGGAGACCGACGCCGTCACGACGACCGCGGCGGTAGCCGGGCCCAGCCCCCCAGCGAGATGCAGGTACGGCGACACCGGCCAGGTGACCCACCCCTGTCGGGAGGCGAGCAGCGGAAGCCAGCACAGCCACGACAGCAGGTAGGCCAGCCCGACGAACGCCACCAACGGATGCCGGACGAGCGGGCCACGCCGCGCCGCGGCGGTCATCGGAACGAGATCGACGACCACCAGGGGGTGGCAGGTACCCGCGGCCTTCGCGACGGTGTGGAGGTAGACCTCCTCGGCGGCTCGGCGGGCGGGATCAGGTGGCAGCACCACGATCCCGCGCGTGCGCCGCGGTGGGGTGAGGCGGTGACCCTCTGGCGCTCACGGCGCTCCGTCATGGGTTGCTCCGTCTACCAGGGGACTCAGTCAGACCACCGTGGACCGCCGGGTCGAGCTCCGCCAGGGCCGGACGTCCCGAGTGCGGGCGCCTCGCGATCCACGGATCGACCGGGTTCAGCTCGAGCCGGGACATTCGGCCCTATCGGCACGGCCGGCTCGCGGGCCACGACCTCGGCGCTGACCACCGAGGCATCGGCCCTCACCCCGGCCTGGGTCACGTCGTGCTGCGCCCGGTCCAACACCCGACCGGGCGCCACAGACCCGTCACGCCCTCGCACCGGCCATCCCCGGTGACCATCGCGCCTGAGCAGCCGGCCGGGGGAACGGCCCGCGTCGCTGCACGACGCCGCGACTACTGAGGCGACGGCGCCCGCGTGCGCGCGACTTCGAGCTCGACGGCAAGATGGCACTCCGGCAGACCTGCTCCGGTCACCGTCTTGTACTCCTCGGCGGCAGCTATCGTCTTGCCGTCCGCGACGAGATCGCGGAAGGCGCGCAACCTTTCATCACCCAAGAAGGCCACGAGGCTCTGATTCGACAGGTTGTCGACGATGAACCCGACGGCCACGTCTTCATGGATCTTCCCACGGAGCTTCATGGACGGGACGCTACCGTCTTTTGGAGGATGGACTCGGTGGAAGGGCCGGACCGGGGCTCGAGGCGACACGCGTCTGCCACCATGAACACGTGCTCATCTCGAAACCGGTCGCCGAAGGCATCCGCACCGGAGCCGTGACCCAGGCGTTCCGCCGCTGGGACGCCCCCCGCGTCAAGGTCGGCGGCGAGCAACTCACCCTCGCCGGGGTGGTGCGCTTCGATACCGTCAACCAGGTTCATGACCCGTCGAAGCTGACCGAGCGGGACGCTCACCGAGCCGGGCTGAAGAACCTGTCGGCCCTGCAGAAGTTCCTGGCCCCCACCGACCGCAAGCCGTCAGCACGAGGAGGCAGGGGCGGCGAGCGGGTCTACCGCATCCGGCTGCGCTGGGTGGGCGAGGACCCTCGGCTCGCGTTGCGCGAACGCCTCCCGGATGCCGTCGAGCTGGCCGAGCTCACCAGCCGGCTGGCTCGCCTCGACGCCCGACCCGCCGGCCCCTGGACCCGCCAGACCCTCGAGTGGATCCGCGACCACCCCCACGTCGTGTCGAAGGAGCTGGCCGCGTTGCGCGACGTGGAGCTGGCGCCGATGAAGGTCGACATCCGCAAGCTCAAGGCGCTCGGCCTGACCATCAGCCACGACGTCGGCTACGAGCTCGCCCCTCGTGGGCAGAGCTATCTCGACAGCCTCAGGGACTGACGCCGACCGCCCCTCGGCACTCAGCGCTGAGTGGTGTCGGTGACCTCGCCGACCAGCTCCTCGAGCACGTCCTCGAGGAACACCACGCCGGTCACGACGGCCGCACGGTCGATGACCCGGGCGAGGTGGGCACCGGTCAGCTGCATCGTCGCGAGCACGTCCTCGACCTCGTCCTCCTCGCGAACCGTGGCCAACCGCCGGATTCGCTTGGCCGGAACGGGCAGCTCGTGCCGGCCGTCGTCGGCGTAGAGGATGTCCTTCAGGTGCAGGTAGCCCGCGATCTCACCCGAGTCGTCCCTGACGGGGAACCGCGAGAAGCCCTGCTTGGCCACGAGCCTCTCGATGTCGTTCGGCGTGGCCCCGAAGGCGACCGTCGTCAGAGCCGAGGTCGGCACGGCCACGTCGCTCGCGAGCTTGTCACTGAACTCCAGCGTCTTGGCCACCAGCCCGTGACGTTCTTCCTCGATGAGCCCTTCCCGGCGCGACTCTCCCACGATCTGGGCGACCTCCTCGGCGGTGAAGGCCGAGGTGATCTCGTCCTTGGGTTCGATGCCGAAGCGGCGCACCAGGCCCTTCGCAATCACCTCCATCGCGTGCACGATCGGGCGCAGGGCCCGGGAGATCATGTAGAGCGCGGGCACGAGCAGGAGAGCGACCCGCTCGGGCCCGGCGAGCGCCAGGTTCTTCGGGATCATCTCGCCGACGACGACGTGCAGGTAGCTGACGATGAGCAGCGCCAGCACGAGAGCCACGGGCCCCGCGGCGGCATCGGGCAGGCCTACCGAATGGAAGATCGGCTCGAGCAGATGGTGCAGAGCCTCTTCCGCCAAGGCGCCGAGACCCACCGAGCAGACGGTGATGCCGAGCTGGGCCGTGGCGAGCATCGAACCCAAACGCTCCAGGGCCTCCAGGCACACACCGGCCCGCTTGCTCCCGGCATCGGCGAGCGGTTCAAGCGCTGAGCGCCGCACGGCCATGGCGGCGAACTCGCCGCCGACGAAGAACGCGTTGCCGAAGAGCAGCACCAAGGAGACGAGGTAGACCCAGGCCCCACTCATTCCGGGCCCCCGCGGCGGCGCAGCCGATGACGCTCGGGCCGGTCAGCGGCATCCGGCCCGGTCGGTTCACCCTCGACCGAGGTCACGTCTGCGGTCTCCTCGTCCACCCCTTCATCACGACGTGGGTCGCCCCCGTGATCGGCACGGGTCGGCTCAGGTGGCAGCGGGGCGGCCGGCGTGAACCGCAGCCGCTCGACCCGGCGGCCGTCCATCCCTGCCACGCTGATACTCCAGCCGGGTACGCTCACCTCATCGCCCACGACCGGCAGGCGACCGAGGTGCTCCATGACGAAGCCACCCATCGTCTCGTAGCGCGACCCGTCAGGGACGTCGGCGTCGAAGGCATCGCGCACCTCGTCGGGGCGCCACAAACCCGGTACGGTCCACGAACCGTCCACGAGGGCCCGGCCGCTGGGCCGGGTGCGGTCGTGCTCGTCGGCCACCTCTCCCACGATCTCCTCGACGACGTCCTCGAGCGTGACGATGCCGGAGGTGCCGCCGTACTCGTCGACGACGACAGCCATCTGGAAGCCGCCTTCACGGAGCTGCCGCAGCAGCGGATCGAGCCGGATCGTCTCCGGTACGACGAGGCGGTCAGACATCAGCGCCGACACCGGCACGTCGCGGCGACGCTCGTGCGGCACGGCCATGGCCTTCTTGACGTGCACCACACCGTCGATGTCGTCCCAGTCGTCACCGAGCACGGGAAAACGTGAGTGGCCGGTGCGCCGCGCGAGGCGCAGCACGTCGTCGGCCGACTCCTCCCGATGGATGCCGGTGCAGCGCACCCGCGGGGTCATCACATCGTCGGCGGTGCGCTCGCCGAAGCCCAGCGAGCGGGTCAGCATCCGAGCGGTCGTCACATCGAGGGTGCCGGCCTCGGCCGAGCGCTGGACGAGGCTGGCCAGCTCCTGCGGGGTGCGGGCGCCGGACAGCTCCTCCTGAGGCTCGATTCCGACGGCCCGCAGGAAGGCGTTGGCCGAACCGTTCAGCACGATGATGAGCGGCTTGGCGATCGTCGCGAACACCCGCACGGGCAACGCGACCACCTTCGCGGTGGCGAGCGGAGCGGAGATGCCCAAGAACTGCGGCAGCAGCTCGCCGAACACCATCGAGAAGATCGTGGCCAGCACCAGCGCGGTCGTGCTGGCCACCGCGTCGACTGCACCCTCCCCTAGTCCGAGGGAGGTCAGCGGCGAGCTCAGCAGGGCCCCGATCGAGGGCTTGGCCAGGTAGCCGACGACGAGGGTGGTGAGCGTGATGCCGACCTGGGCGGCCGAGAGCTGCGTCGAGAGCTGCTTGAGCGACTGAAGCACCACTCGAGCCCGGGAGTCGCCCTCGTCGATGGCCCGCTGAACGGTCGGCCGGTCGAGCGCCACGAGTGAGAACTCGGCCGCCACGAAGACAGTGGTGCCGGCGGTCAGGAGCACCGCTCCGAGCAGCAGCAACCATTCGGTCATAGTGCGCCAACTATAGGCAGCGGTCCGTCACCTCGAGCACAGGCGGACGTGGTGGGCGGCAGCCGACACGTCCCACCACCGGCCGGCCTCATGGTGCGCCGGGGCGCATGTGGTTGAGTTGACTGCGGTGCGTCGACGAGTCGGGCCGCGGCAGAACGGTCGAAAGGAGCCATGGTGCCCACTGCGCGATCCGGTAGCCGTTCACCGGCGTCAGGGACGAGCGGTTTCATCCAGGTGCGCGGGCTGACGAAGAGGTTCGGCTCGTTCACGGCAGTCGACGCCCTCGACTTCGACGTCGAGCCCGGGCGAGTGACCGGCTTCCTCGGACCGAACGGCAGCGGCAAGACCACCACGCTGCGGATGCTGCTCGGTCTGGTGCGCCCCACGTCCGGCAGCGGCACCATCGACGGCCACCGCTACGCCGACATTCCCAACCCCCTCACGGTCGTCGGCTCCGCGCTGGAGGCCACCAACTTCCACCCCGGACGCACCGGACGCGACCACCTGCGCGTGCAGGCTGCCGTCGCCGGCGTCTCCGACCGGCGCGTCGACGAGCTGCTCGAGCTGGTCGGCATCCCGGCGGCAGCCCGCAAGCGTGCGGGAGGCTACTCGATGGGCATGCGCCAGCGCCTCGGGCTGGCCGCCGCGCTGCTCGGTGACCCGAGGGTGATCATCCTCGACGAGCCGGCGAACGGTCTCGACCCTGAAGGCATCCGTTGGCTGCGCGGGTTCCTGCGCCACCTCGCCGACGAAGGACGCACGCTGCTCATCTCCAGCCACATGCTCTCCGAGGTCGAGCAGACCGTCGACGACGTCGTCATCATTGCCAACGGCAAGCGCGTGGCCCAGGGCACAGTGGCCGAGCTGCGCGGTGAGCCCACGGCGTTCGTACGTACCTCCGATCCCGAACGTCTGGTGGCCGCGCTGGAGAGCCGCGGTATCGGCGTGCGCCCGAAGGACGGCGGCCTGCGGGTGACCGTCGACGACCTGGCCATGGTCGGCGACATCGCCCATGCGAGTGACGTTTCCATTCACGAGCTGCGCTCGGAGCAGACCCACCTCGAAGAGCTGTTCTTCAACCTCACCGAGACCGACGAGAATCGCAACCGCAACCTTGCCAGTGGGCCCGGCGACGACATCGGGCACGGTCGAAGATCCGGCTCGAGCGCCTCGCTCCCACCCCCTGCCGGGTCTCCGATCGACCCGGCCCTGTTGAACGCGCCCGACCTTGAGGAGGACCGGCGATGACCGCCGCGATCCGCGCCGAGCTGCGCAAGTTCTTCACCACCCGCCTTTGGTGGGGCATGGGCATCGCCATCTTCGTCGTGGGCGCCGCCTTCGCAGCCGTCTTCGCCTTCTTGCTCACCAGCGACGCAGTTCGCGGCGGCCCGGGCCGAGCGGCGGTCGCCCCGCTGAGCGACGCCCAGCTGGCGAAGTCGGTGTTCACCGGCGCCATTCAGATCGGCTACCTGCTCACCCTCTCGATCGGGGTGCTGACGATCGGCTCCGAGTACCGACACAAGACCATCACGTCGACCTTCCTGGCAGAGCCGCGGCGTGGCATCGTGATGGGGGCCAAAGTGTTGGCGTTGCTCGTCATCGGAGCCTTCTACGGAATGTTGTCGCTGGCGGGGTCGGTAGCCAGTGGCACCGCCATCCTCGTCGCGAAGGGCCACGCGCCGTTCGCGGACAGCTCGATCTGGCGCACGTTGGCGCTCTCGTTGCTCGCACTGGGTCTGTGGGCCCTCATCGGCCTCGGCGTCGCGATCCTGATCCCCAACCAGGTGGCTGCGCTGCTGATCGCCGTGGGAGTGGCCTGGATCGTCGAGCCGATCGTCGGGGCCCTGATCTCCCTGACCGAGACAGGAGCCAAGATCACGCCCTACCTGCCCAGCCAGGCCACCAGCGCGATGCTCGAGTCAGGTGGCGGGTTCGGCGGGCCGACCACCTCGACGCTGACGTGGTGGGTGGCCGCACTCGTGCTCACGGGGTACGCGGTGGTGATGGCCGGTTTCGGCACCTGGCGCACCCTCCGGGCCGACATCAGCTGAGACCGGTTCGAGGCCGGCCGGTCATCTGCTCCACGGAGACCCACTCGACATCTCAGGCCTCCTGGGGTACACGCACGTTCAGGGCTAGGCTGACCGGGTAGTCGAGAACTCACACCTGTAGCGAAAGAGGCGTATTCGCCGTGTCCGATCAGTCCACCACCGGCGACCCGATGGCATCCTTCGGGCCGAACGAATGGCTCGTCGATGAGCTCTACCACCGATTCCTCACGGATAAGTCTTCTGTCGACAAGGCCTGGTGGGCCTTCTTCGAGGACTACCAACCCCAAGACGGCGGCGAGTCCAAGCCGGCATCGAACGGCAGCAAGGGCGATGGCGGCGAGCGCGGCGACGTGAAGTCAACCGCCCCGTCTGCCAAGAAGACCGCCGGCCGGGGCCGGGCGACTGGTGGCTCCAACGGTCAGAATGCGACCCCCACTGCGAAATCCGAAGCGTCCTCTGGAACGAGCACGGCCCGGCCGGCCAAGGCTGCTGCAGACCTGCCCCGACCCGCTGAACAGCCCCAGGCCGAGCCTGCCGCCGAGAGCCCCACGGAGACCAGGTCGGCCCCTGGGGACACCGCCGCCACCGCCGCCACCGCCGAGAAGCAGGCCGCCCCGACCGCGCGCGCGCAGCAGCCTGCCCGGACGCCGCGCGACATCCCGCAGCCCAAGGAGTCGGGCCCGGTGAACGACGCCGTCGTCAACCCCCTGCGGGGAGCCGCGGCCCGCGTCGTGACGAACATGGAGACCTCGCTCGGTGTCCCCACCGCCACGAGCGTGCGAGCCGTTCCGGCAAAGCTGCTCATCGACAACCGCGTCGTGATCAACAACCACCTCGCCCGCTCGCGAGGTGGCAAGGTCAGTTTCACCCACATCATCGGCTACGCCATGGTCAAGGCCCTCGAGCTGATGCCCGAGTTGAACTACGGCTTCATCGAGCAGAACGGCAAGCCCGCGCTCGTGCAGCCCGCCCACGTCAACTTCGGTCTGGCCATCGACCTGCAGAAGCCCGACGGCAGCCGCACCCTCGTGGTGCCCTCGATCAAGTCGGCCGAGTCGATGGACTTCGTGCACTTCTGGACCGCCTACGAGGACATGGTCCGCAAGGCCCGCACCAACAAACTGACGGTCGAGGACTTCAAGGGCACCACGATCTCGCTGACCAACCCGGGCGGCATCGGCACGGTCCACTCCGTGCCGCGCCTCATGGCGGGCCAGGGGGCCATCATCGGTGTGGGTGCTCTCGAGTACCCGGCCCAGTGGCAGGGCGCCAGCAGCGAGACCCTCAACCGCAACGCGGTCAGCAAGATCCTCACGCTGACCTCGACCTATGACCACCGCATCATCCAGGGCGCCCAGAGCGGCGACTACCTGCGCGTCATCCACCAGCTACTCCTTGGTGACAACCGCTTCTACGACGAGGTCTTCGAGTCGCTGCGCATCCCCTACGAGCCGATCCGCTGGAGCCAGGACCTCGACTCCTCACACGACGACGACATCAACAAGGTCGCCCGGGTGCAGAAGCTGATCCGTGCCTACCGAGTGCGCGGCCACCTGATGGCCGACACCGACCCGCTGGAGTACAAGCAGCGTCGCCACCACGACCTCGACGTCACGACCCACGGCCTGAGCCTCTGGGACCTCGACCGTAGCTTCGCCACGGGCGGCTTCGGGGGGATGCCCTTCCTGAAGCTTCGCAAGATCCTCGGTATCCTGCGTGACTCCTACTGTCGCACCGTCGGCATCGAGTACATGCACATCCAGGACCCCGAGCAGCGCGCCTGGATCCAGCACAAGGTCGAGCGACCCTACGCGAAGACGTCCAAGGACGAGCAGATGCGCATCATGCGCCGGCTCAACTCCGCCGAGGCGTTCGAGACGTTCCTGCAGACGAAGTTCGTCGGCCAGAAACGGTTCTCGCTCGAGGGTGGGGAGTCGGCCATCGCGCTGCTCGACCGAATCCTCTGCCGCGCGGCGAGCGACGGGCTCGACGAGGTGTGCATCGGGATGCCGCACCGTGGGCGCCTCAACGTGCTGGCCAACATCGCCGGCAAGAGCTACGGCCAGATCTTCCGCGAGTTCGAGGGCAAGTCTGACCCCAACTCCGTGCAGGGCTCGGGTGACGTGAAGTACCACCTGGGTACCGAGGGCGAGTTCGTGGCCGAGGACGGCGCCAAGACGAAGGTCTACCTGGCGGCCAACCCCAGCCACCTCGAGGCGGTCAACCCCGTGCTCGAGGGCATCGTGCGCGCGAAGCAGGACCGGCTCAACCTCGGTGGCGAGAGCTTCACCGTGCTGCCGCTGCTCATGCACGGTGACGCGGCCTTCGCCGGCCAGGGCGTCGTGGCCGAGACGCTCAACCTCTCGCAGCTGCGCGGCTATCGCACCGGTGGCACCATCCACGTCGTCGTCAACAACCAGGTCGGTTTCACCACCTCGCCCAGCAGCTCGCGCTCATCGGTCTATTCAACCGACGTGGCCCGGATGATCCAGGCGCCGATCTTCCACGTGAACGGCGATGACCCGGAGGCCTGCGTGCGGGTCGCCGAGCTGGCTTACGAGTTCCGTCAGGAGTTCAACAAGGACGTCGTCGTCGACATGGTGTGCTATCGCCGGCGTGGCCACAACGAGGGTGACGACCCCTCGATGACCCAGCCGATGATGTACAACCTCATCGAGGCCAAGCGCTCGGTGCGCAAGCTCTATACCGAGTCGCTCATCGGTCGTGGCGACATGGCGCAGGAGGATGCCGAGGCGGCGCTGCGCGACTACCAGCAGCAGCTCGAGCGCGTCTTCATCGAGACGAAGGCGGCCAAGAAGGCCGACACCGCCCGCACCGACGCGGCGACCGACTCCGACGCGCCCGACAACCGCGGTCTCGAGAAGCCTCGGGCCCAGGTCGACGACGACTCCGCCCCGACCCGTTCAGCCACCAGGACCGGTGTCGAGCACAGTGAGCTCGTACACATCGGCGAGACCTTCGCCAGCCCGCCCGAGGGCTTCACGATCCACCCGAAGCTCGGTCAGCTGATGGACCGTCGCGCCCAGATGGTTCACGACGGCGGTATCGACTGGCCGATGGCCGAGCTGCTCGCCTTCGGCACCCTGCTCAAGGAGGGCACCCCGGTTCGCATCGCCGGCCAGGACACGCGCCGCGGCACCTTCGTGCAGCGCCACGCGGTGCTCATCGACAAGATCGACGGGGAGGAGTGGACCCCACTGCTCTACCTCGGAGAGGGCCAGGCCCGGTTCTGGATCTACGACTCGCTGCTGTCGGAGTACGCCGCGATGGGTTTCGAGTACGGCTACTCGGTCGAGCGGCCCGACGCCCTCGTGTTGTGGGAGGCGCAGTTCGGAGACTTCGGCAACGGCGCCCAGACGATCGTCGACGAGTTCATCAGCAGCTCGGAACAGAAGTGGGGGCAACGCAGCTCGGTCGTGCTGCTGCTCCCCCACGGTTACGAGGGCCAGGGGCCCGACCACAGCTCGGCGCGCATCGAGCGCTACCTGCAGCTCTGTGCCGAGAACAACATGACGGTCGCCTACCCGTCAACGGCCGCGTCGTACTTCCACCTGCTGCGCCGACAGGCCTACTCGAGGCCGCGCACCCCACTCATCGTCTTCACCCCGAAGTCGATGCTGCGCAGCAAGGCGGCTGCCAGTGCCGTCGAGGCGTTCACCACCGGGGGCTTCCAGCCAGTGCTCGCCGACCATGACGGCGTGACCGACACGGTCACCAGGGTGCTGCTCGCCTCCGGCAAGGTGGTTCACGAGCTCGACGCCGAACGCGAGAAGCGTGGTGACCGCGAGACGGCGATCATCCGGGTCGAACGGCTCTACCCGATTCCCGACGAGGAGATCGCGGCAACCGTGGCGAACTACCCCGATGCGGAGATCGTCTGGGTGCAGGACGAGCCGCGAAACCAGGGGGCCTGGCCGCTGATGGCCCAATGGCTGCACGACGACCTGTCCGAGCGCGGTGAGCGGCGTTCGATCCGGGTCGTCTCCCGCAAGGCGTCGGCCTCGCCGGCCACGGGAAGCTCGAAGAAGCATGCCGCCCAGCAGGCCGAGCTGATCGAACGGGCGTTCGCGCGCTGACCGGCCTGGCGTCCCGATCTCGTCGTCGGGCGTGCTGTCCACCGGCCACGGGAGTCGCCGACGCGTGCCTCCCGTGCACCGGCGGCCAGACGCGATAGCCTCCGAACGTGTACTTCACCGACCGGGGCATCGAGGAGCTGGCGGCTCGCCGGGGCGAGGAAGAGGTGAGCCTCGACTGGCTCGCCGGCCAGCTGCGAGCATTCGTGGATGTTCACCCCGAGTTCGAGGTGGCGGTCGAACGGCTCGCGACCTGGCTGGCACGACTCGATGATGACGAAGACTGACACCCAGGGCCGACGACGAGGACTGACCATGACCGACCCCACCCCCGCCGGCACCGACGACGCACCACTGGAGTTCGGTGTGGGTCCCGCCTACCCGACCTCGCACACCAGCTTCACCGATGACCGAGCCTCGGCGGGCGGCCATCCTGTCCCTGCCTCGGGCTCGGGCTCGGGCTCGGGGGATGCTGGCCTTTCCCGGGCGTCGCGCGCGGTCCCACCGGATGAGCCGGTGTTCTCCCCGAGCCCGGACTTCTCGATCGCCGACGGCGTTCGCGACGTCGGCATGGTGTTCATGGGAGCCTCGACCACCGCTGGCTACGGTGACCCCAAGGGGCTGGGCTGGGTCGGTCGGGTGGTGGCCCGTACGCAGCATCCTGACCTCGACCTGACGGCCTACAACCTCGGCGTGCGCGGCAACACCTCCGGCGACGTCGTGGCCCGCTGGAGTTCCGAGTGTCACCCGCGCTGGCAGGGCCGGGCTGAACGGCGGCTCGTGCTGTCGGTGGGCAGCAACGACGTCATGACGGGCATGACGATGGCCCGCTCGAGGCTCAACCTCGCGAACGTGCTCGACGAGGCGGCCAACTCGGGGATCGGTGTGTTCGTCGTGGGCCTGACCCCCACCCTCGACCCTGAGAGCAACCGACGCGTCGAGAGCCTGGCCGAGGCCCAGGCCGACGTGTGTGCCCGGCGCGGCGTCACCTACGTCGACTGCTACCGGCCGCTGGTCAGCCATGACCAGTGGATGGCCGATGTGGCCGCGAGCCCCGACCGGGTGCACCCGGGCCAGGCCGGCTACGGTCTGATCGCCTGGCTGGTGCTGCACAACGGCTGGAACGACTGGCTCTCGATCAGCT
>JBDTVJ010000051.1:0-21273 GCA_040007275.1 Terracoccus sp. | reverse complement strand
CCGTCTGAGGCACCGCGTCCCGCGAGCGGACCGACCCCACCGCCGACGACGAACTGCGTGGCGCCCAGCAGCGCCGACGCCGCGCCGGCACTGAGCGGGTGGGCCTGCATCGCGTTGGCGCTGACGGTGGGGATGCACATCCCGAACGCCGTACCCACGAGAAAGAATCCAGGTAGCAGCAGCACCAGCCCGGCGTCGGTGAGGCCGCTCAACAACACCGCCACCGCGCCAACGGTCAAGAGCACGAGGCCCCGCGCGAGACCGACGTACGCCGCGCAACGGGTGCCGACGATCAGCCCGACGGCGTTCGCGCCGAAGACCACGCTGAACAGCTGCGCGGAGAAGCCGTAGTGGTCCTGCAGCACGAACGGTGCCGCCGAGATGTACGCGAACAGGGTTGCGAACGCGAACGCCCCGGTCAGCACCTGGCCCACGAAGCGGAGGTCGCTCAACAGGGAGCGGTAGGTGCGTAACGCGTCGGCGAGGCCGCCGACCCGTCGCCTGGTGGGTGGCAGCGATTCGGGAACCGCTCGCCAGACGAGAGCGAGAATCAGCGCACCGAGAACGGCGAGGGCCACGAACGAGTACCGCCAGGACACCACCCGCAACAACTGGCCGCCGAGCACCGGCGCGAGCACCGGCGCGAGGCCGTTCACTGCCAGCATCAGTGAGAACAGCCGCACCAGCTCTGCACCGGATCGTAGGTCGCGTGCCACCGCGCGGGCGAGCACGATCCCGGCGGATCCGCCCAAGGCCTGGACGAACCGGGCGGCGACGAGCAGAGGTAGCGTCTGCGCGACCGCGCAGACGAGCGAGAAGACCGTGAAGAGCACGATCCCGGCGAGTAGCGGCTTGCGCCGCCCCCAGCGGTCCGAGAGGGGCCCGACGATCAGCTGGCCGACGCCGAGTCCGAGCGTGCACGAGGTCAGGGTGAGGGCCACGCCATCCGCGGTGACGCCCAGGTCTCGCGCCACCTGGGGCAGAGCGGGTAGATAGAGATCGATCGACAGCGGACCGAACGACGACATCACGCCGAGCGCGACGACCATCGCGATCCCGGACTTGTCATCAGGGTCAGACTGCTTCGGCACGGCGGCAACCCTTCTCTGTGTGAAAGCAGCGGCATACCGAGATGGGTGACGACGCCTGATTCGCCGCCGACGCGGGCAGTGGCGACATCCCAGTGTGCGGTGCCTGCTGCCCGCGTGGGTCGCACAGCGCCGCCAAGCTGGTGGCCGTCCTGGCCACCGGTGCGATGCTGTCGCGCTCCACCGAGACCAGAAGGGGCGCCGGATACCAACGGGCACCCGGCGGTTGAGCGGCTCTGGGAACCCGCCTGCAGGGGGATGCCGCAGGGCCGGTCACGCGTGTGCGTGGCCGGCCCTGCTGGGTGAAACCTCGATCAGTGGGTCGTGACGAACCCTTGGCTGTCCGACCGCTCGACCGGCGCATCCGCGGTAGGGGCGTTGTCGTCGCCGGCACCCTTCGCGACGTCCTGCGGAGCGTCGGCGTTGAGGGCGTCGATGGCGGCCCGCACTCCCGCACCGTAGGCCGGGTCGGCCTGCGTGCAGTTGTGGATGTGACGCTCGATCGTCTCCTTCGAGGCGCCGGTGATGCCGCGGGCCGTGTTCTCGAACAGCACCTGCTGCTGCGCGGGGGTCATCTTCTCGCGGAAGAGGATGCCGACCTGGCTGAAGTAGTCCTGGTCGTCGTCACGGTGGTTGAACCGGTCGGCGGTCGAGTCGATGGCCCACGACGGCTCCTTGTACTGCGGCTGGCTGGAGTAGCGGCCGTAGGAGTTCGGGGTGATCGACGGGGTGCCGCCGGCCGAGATGCGCCCGGGACCGTCGCGGTGCGGGTCGTTCGGGTGCTCGACGCCCCGGGGAGCGTTGACGGGGATCTGATGGTGGTTGACCCCGAGGCGGTAGCGCTGGGCGTCACCGTAGGAGAAGAGCCGACCCTGCAGCATCCGGTCGGGCGAGAAGCTGATCCCCGGCACGATGTTCGTCGGCGAGAAGGCGGCCTGCTCGACATCGAGGAAGTAGTTCTCGGGGTTGCGGTTGAGCTCCCATTCGCCGACCTCGATGAGGGGGTAGTCGCCCTTGGGCCACACCTTGGTCAGGTCGAACGGGTGGTAGGGCACCTTGGCGGCATCCGCCTCGGGCATGATCTGCACGAAGAGCTTCCACTTGGGGAAGTCGCCCGCCTCGATCGCGTCGAAGAGGTCGCGCTGGTGGCTCTCGCGGTCGCTGCCGATGAGCTCGGTGGACTCGGCGTCGGTGAGGTTCTTGATGCCCTGCTGGGTGCGGTGGTGGAACTTGACCCAGAAGCGCTCGCCCTCGGCGTTGTAGAACGAGTACGTGTGCGAGCCGAAGCCGTGCATGTTCCGGTACGAGGCCGGGATGCCGCGGTCGGACATGACGATGGTGACCTGGTGCAGCGCCTCGGGCAGGTTGGTCCAGAAGTCCCAGTTGTTCTCGGCGTTGCGCAGGTTGGTGCGCGGGTCACGCTTGACGGCGTGGTTGAGGTCGGGAAACTGGAGCGGGTCGCGGAAGAAGAAGACCGGGGTGTTGTTGCCGACGATGTCCCAGTTGCCCTCCTCGGTGTAGAACTTCACGGCGAAACCGCGAATGTCGCGCTCGGCGTCGGCCGCGCCGCGCTCACCGGCCACGGTAGAGAAGCGGGCGAACATCTCGGTTTGCTTGCCGACCTCGGAGAAGACCTTGGCGCACGAGTACTGCGAGATGTCGTTCGTGATGGTGAAGGTGCCGTGGGCGCCGGAGCCCTTGGCGTGCATGCGGCGCTCGGGGATGACCTCACGGTCGAAGTGTGCGAGCTTCTCGAGGAACCAGACGTCCTGAAGCAGCAGCGGGCCACGCGGACCCGCGGTGACGGAGTTCTCGCCGTCCCAGACGGGGGCGCCGGCGACCGTGGTCAGCGGCTTGGTGTTTCCCGCGTCCTGGCGGGGTCCTTCAACAGACATCAGCTTGTCTCCTAGTTGGGTCGGGCAATCCTGCAGTGGAAGAAGCTCAGTTCAAGGGTGACGCGGTGCGGGCCGTGCATTGCTGGCACCGTCCCCAGTAGATGACCTCGGCCTCGTCGATCTCGAAGCCGTGGTCGCCGTCGGGGTGCAGGCAGGGGCGCTCGCCGGCGGCGCAGTCGACGTCGACGATGTCGCCACAGCCGCGGCACACCAGGTGGTGGTGGTTGTCATCGACCCTCAGCTCGAACCGCGCCGGCGAACCAGCGGGCTCGATGCGGCGCACGAGGCCCGCGGCGGTGAGGGCGGCGAGCACGTCGTAGACGGCTTGGGTCGAGACCGTGCCGAGCTGGGCACGCGCCCCACGCGAGATGGCGTCGGCGTCGGCGTGCGGGCTCTGACGAAGGTGCTCGAGTACCGCGAGCCGCGGCCGCGTGACCCTCATCCTGGCGCTGCGCAGCAGGGTCTCGGGTTCGAACGTCATTCCTCCACTGAACCACTTGATCTGGAATCAGTCAAGAAAACTGTACGGCCGTGAGTCGCCGACGGTGGCGCCGGCCTGCTCAGAGCTCCCGGGCGCGCGGGATGACCTCGGCTCCGAAGAGCTCGATCTGCTTGGTGTCCGAGCTGTCGCTCAGGCCCGTCTGCACGTGGGTGATACCGAGGGCCGCGAGCTGGCTCAGGTGGTGCATCGTCTCGTCGAGCTTCTCGCCGTTCTCGCCGAGGTCGAGCCGGCCCATGACGGTCTTCTCGATCTCGTCGTAGTCGCGGCCCAGGGCGTCACAGTGCCCCCTCAGCACGTCGAGCTTGTGGCCGATTTCGGGGCTGTCGAACAGGTTGCAGGCCTGCGCGTACTGGGCCACCATCCGCAGCGTCTTCTTCTCGCCGCTGCCGCCGATGAGGATCGGCGGGTGGGGCCGCTGAACCGACTGGGGCGAGTTGAGGGTGCTGGCGAGGCGATAGTGCTGGCCGTCGTAGGGCTCCACACTGTCGCTCCACATCTGCAGACAGATCTGCAGGGTCTCCTCGAGCCGCTCGAACCTCTCTGCGGTCGGCGGGAAGGTGAGCCCGAGACCCAGCGACTCCTCCTCGTTCCACGCCGCGCCGATACCGAGCCACGCGCGGCCCTGCGACAGCACGTCGAGGGTGGTGACCTCCTTGGCGAGCAGGCCCGGTTCGCGGTAGACCGCTGCCGTGACCCAGGCGAGCAGCTCGATGCGCTCGGTCACGGCGGCAAGGTAGCCGAGGGTCGTGTAGGCCTCGAGCATCTCGTGCTCCTTGGGCCCGACGCCGCGAATCTGCCACACGTGGTCCATCACCGACAACTTGGCGAAACCGACGTCCTCGGCTGCCTTGGCCGTGCGCCGGAGGTCGTCGACGAAGGTGGCCGGACCGCCCGGCCAGGTGAAGTTAGCGAGGTGCAGTCCGAGTTCCATGAGGCGACGCTACGCCTGGTGGGCGGCGCGGCGTCAGTGGCCCGGATGCCGTTCGGCCCCGTCGAGCCTTGCCGAAGTCACCGGGGGCTGCGCCGACCAGGGGAAGACGATCCACCGGTCGGTCTTTCGCCACACGAAGTCGGGAGCCACCTCCGAGGCTGACTTGCAGTAGAGCACCGCGCTACGGCACTCGGCGCCGTGCTCACGCAGCAGGTCGAGCACGAGCGCGAGGGTCCGCCCGGAGTCAGCCACGTCGTCGACCACGAGCAGGCGGCGGTCCTTGATGCTCTCGGTGTCGAGCAGCGGGGCGAGCAGCACCGGGTCGGGCAGGGTCTCGTGCACGTCGGTGTAGAACTCGACGTTGATGGCGTCGGTCAGCTTCACGCCCAGGGCATACGACAGGGCGCCGCCCGGCAGCAGCCCACCTCGGGCCACGGCGATGAGGATCTCGGGCTCGAAGCCGGAGTCGACGACGGCGGTCGCGAGCTCACGGCAGGCCGACCCGAACGTCTCCCACGTGAGCACCTCCTTGTCGATGAGTTCCGAGGAGTCGGCGTGGTACGCGATCGTCATGGATGCAGGCTAGGGCCATCCGTCACCCGTCGGGGCGGCACGGAGCTGACCACGCGACCAAGCCCTCGTCGAGTGGCCAGTTCCGTGCGGCCAAAGGGGGTCACACCCCGCGCAACCCCTCACGCGAGGGTGGTGCAGAGCTCGTCGAGCATGGGCCCGACGGCGGTGAGCCAGATCGACAGGTGCCCTTCTCCTTCGAGCAGGTGGATGGCGCTGCTGCGGTGCCAGTTCGGTTGTTCGGACAAGCTTCGAGCCAGCCACTGGCCGTGCGCGAACGGCACCATGAGGTCTTCCGAGCCCTGCCAGACGAAGGTCGGAACGGTGATCTCGGCGAGGTCGAACCCCCACGGGGCGCTGAACGCGAGGTCGTCGTCGAGCCAGCCGTCGACGCTGACCCGCAGGCCCTCGGCAAAGCCCGCGACGAGGTCGGCACCGAACTCGTCGGTGATGACCGCCTGGTCGACCGGCGGCAGCAGGGAGCGCATCTGCTCGATGATGTCGGCCGGAGTGGCGTTCCGCATTCCGGGGGCCTGCTGCTCGAGCAGGGCCCGCAACGAGGCCTCGCCTTCGGCCGCAGCCCCGAACTCCTCGAGGTTGTCAGCGCCCATGCCGTCGAGAAGGTCGAGGTCGGGCTGGTCGATGGGAGCGACGCCGGCGATGCACAGCACGCCGGCGACCCGGGTCGGAAGACGGGCCGCGGTCGCCAGAGCGTGCGGGCCGCCACCTGACCAGCCCGCGACGACGCAGCGCTCCACGGCCAGGTAGTCGAGCACCGACACCACGTCGTCGACCACGTCGACCACCCGGCGGCCGGAGCGGCGCGAGGAGCCGCCGTAGCCGGGCCGTGACCAGGTGAGCAGACGCAGTCCACGATCGCGGGAAGCACGCTGCATCGACCGCAGGGGAAGCCCCGAACTGGGGGTGCCGTGGTGGAAGAGGAGAACCGGGCCGTTGTCGGGGCCCGTCAGTGACAGGTCGAGCGCTCGACCGTCTGGCAAAGTGATGGAGGTCAGTGCGGTGTCGGGCATGAGCCCATGATCGTCCTTTACCCGTACCTACGCACTACCGGCTCGGGTGTGGGCCGTGGCCTCCTGGGGTAGGGAAGACTGGGCCGGGTGAGCACCGCACCGAAGCCCCTGCAACCGTCGACGCGCTCTCAGGTGGCGCCGTTCCAGGTGATGGACGTGCTCGACCGGGTCGCAGTGCTGCGGGCGTCGGGGCGAGACATCGTCTCACTCTGCGCGGGCGAGCCCGCCGGTGGCGCGCCCACGCTCGTTTCTCAGGCTGCCGCCGCGCTCCACAGCTCGGGACGGGCCTTGACCTACACGTCGGCGCTCGGCATCCGCGAGCTGCGGTCCGAGCTCGCCGGGCACTACGGCCGCTGGTACGACCTCGACCTCGACCCGGCCCGGGTCGCGATCACGACCGGCTCTTCGGGCGCCTTCGTGCTCGCCTTCCTCGCAGCGTTCTCGGTCGGCGACCGGGTCGCGCTCGCCCGGCCGGGATACCCCGCCTACCGCAACATCCTGCACGCGCTCGGGTGCGAGGTCGTCTCAATCGACTGCGGTTCCGACGTGCGCTTCCAGCCCACGCCCGAGCTGCTGGATGCCGCTCACGCCGAGTCCCCGTTGGCCGGTCTCATCCTCGCTTCACCAGCGAACCCCACGGGCACCATGGTCGATCGGGCCGAGCTCGCGGCGATCTGCCAGTGGTGTGCCGACCACGGTGTGCGCCTCGTCAGCGATGAGATCTACCACGGCGTGACCTATCCCGAGCCGGGCGCCGACGACCCGCGCGGCGTCTGTGCCCGCGAGTTCGACGACTCGGCGATCGTCATCTCCTCGTTCAGCAAGTACTGGGGGATGACCGGCTGGCGCCTGGGCTGGATGCTGCTCCCCGACGACCTGGCCCGGCCGGTCGACGCTCTCGCCGGCAACATTGCGCTGTGTCCGCCCGCTCCGGCGCAGTATGCCGCGGTTGCCGCCTTCGCCGAGGAGTCTTACCTCGAGTGCGACGCGGCCGTGGCCGAGTTCGCCCGCACGCGAGAGCTGCTGCTTCAGAGCGCGACCCGGTTGGGTTGGGGCTCGGCCGCCCCCGCCGACGGCGCCTTCTACTACTGGGCCGACCTCGGGCCGCACCTGGGCCGCTGGGGCAGCTCGGCGGCCTACGCCGGCGCGCTGCTCGAGGAGGTGGGGGTGGCGATCACCCCCGGCGGCGACTTCGACGACCGGTCGGGTGCGCGCTCGGTGCGCCTGAGCTTCGCGGCCGGTCGGGAGGCGGTCGACGAGGCCGTCGACCGGATCACCGCTTTCCACGACCGCAGCTGAGCGGCATCCGGCCACCAGGCAGTGCGGCAGCCCTGATGTCAACGTAGATTGACGTGGTGTCGGACGATCATCAGAGACAGTCAACGGAAGCCGATGGCGGGCGCGGCGGTCGGGCGCCGGTTCGCCGGCTGTGGCCCTACCTGCGCCCGCACGCCGGCGTGCTCGGCATCGTCGCCCTCATCTCGCTCGCGGGGGCAGGGGTGACGCTGGCCCAGCCGGCCCTCGTGTCAAAGGTGGTCAGCGCGGTGGGCGAGGCTCGCCCGCTGACGGGTCTGGTGGTTCTGCTCGTCGCCCTGGTCATCGTGGGCGCCCTCGTCTCCGGCGTGCAGCAGTACCTCCTGCAGCGCACGGCCGAAGCGGTCGTGCGGGCCACCCGACACGAGCTCGTCGGTCGGTTGCTGCGGCTGCCGATCGTCGAGTACGACACCCGTCGCATCGGCGACCTGGTCTCGCGGGTCGGGTCTGACACCACCCTGCTCCGCTCCGTCGTCACTTCGGGTCTGGTCGAAGGTGTAGCAGGGGCAGTGGTTTTCGTCGGAGCGATCATTGCCATGGCACTGATCGACCCCTTGCTGCTCGGGCTGACCCTGGTCGTGGTGCTGCTCGCCACCCTGGTGGTCGTCACCCTCGGTGGGCGCATCCAGAAGCTCGCTCTCGTCGCGCAGACCCAGGTGGGGGTGCTGGCAGCGGGAGTCGCCCGGGCCCTGCCCGCGATCCGCACCATCCGCGCCGCACGGGCGACCGAGCGCGAGGTTGCCGCGCTTCGGTTGCTCGCCGACGACACCTACGCCACGGGTGTTCGCCTTGCCCGGGTCATGGCGCTCATCGAGCCGGTCATCGGCGTGGCCCTGCAGGCGGCCTTCATCCTCGTGCTCGCCGTCGGCGGGTACCGGGTCGCCAGCGGGGCGCTGACCGTGGCCGACCTCATCGCCTTCATCCTCTACCTGTTCCTCATGGTGATGCCGCTCGGTTCGGTGTTCTCTGCCTACACCTCGGTGCAGAACGCGCTCGGCGCCGTCATCCGGATCCAGGAGATCACCGACCTGCCGGAGGAGGACGCCGGCCCCGCATCCGGCTCTCCCTCAAGCCACCGAGCCGATCGGATGCCGCTCGCCCACGACGCAGCCGACGGCCTGTGCGGGTCGCGCGCGGTAGGGTCATCCGCTACCGTCCCGCTGGTTGAGTTCGACCGCGTGAGCTTCGGCTACGGGCCGACGCCGGTGCTCGAGGACGTCAGTTTTGCTGTCTCGGCCGGCTCCCGAACCGCCATCGTCGGCCCGTCGGGGGCGGGCAAGACCACCCTGTTGTCACTCCTGGCCCGGTTCTATGACCCGAGCTCCGGCGTGATCCGACTGGCGGGGGTCGACGTGGCCGACCTGGGCCGAGAGCAGGTGCGCAGCTGGCTCGGCTACGTCGAGCAGGACGCCCCGGTGCTGGCCGGCACGATTCGCGAGAACCTGGTGCTGGGCGCGCCTGGCGCCTCCGACGAGCAGTGTGAGCACGTGCTCGAGCAGGTCAGGCTGACCGGCATCCTGCATCGCGACCCGCTCGGCCTCGCAGCCCAGGTGGGGGAGGACGGCATTCTGCTCTCTGGTGGGGAGCGCCAGCGGCTGGCCATCGCCCGCGCCCTGCTCAGCTCACCGCGGCTGCTGCTGCTCGACGAGCCGACCTCGAGCCTCGACAGCCGCAACGAGGTGGCCCTGCGAGCGGCGGTCGACGCGGTGGCCGGTGAGCGCACCCTGGTCATCGTGGCGCACCGGCTCGCCACGGTGGCCGACGCCGACCAGATCGTGGTGCTGGAGGCCGGTCGGGTGCAGGCCGTCGGTCGGCACGCCGAGCTGCTCGAGACCAGCCCGCTCTACCGCGAGCTGGCCGACCACCAGCTGCTGGTCTGAGCGCTCGGACCAACGTCGTCAGAGTGTCCGACAACGGAACAGGACCAGACGCCTTCTAAGGAACCACGCACCACGGTCAGGTAGTGCACTCACGTATCCATGACCTGAGCCAGCCTCCCCTGACGACCGACGTTGCACGGCTCGCTGACGAGCGCCGGTGGCGTATGACACGCGTTGGTGCGGCCGATGTCGGACAGTCAGTGCAGTCATCTTGGAAACTGACACCAGCGGTCACGTTTGCGACGGCCAAGGCGTGGAAGGGGGTAGATGCATGCGCATGCATGCGCCACTATTGAGGCATGCTGGAGCCACACCCCCACCTTGAACGCATCCATACCGCTATCGATTCTCTTGGTCTGGGCCCGCTGGAGGAGGTGCGCTCGTCATTGCGGTTGGCCTCCTTCAGCGACACAGGTGAGGGCATTGAAAAGACGGCGGAGCACTTTCTGGGCTTGCTGCGGCGTGTTTGCCCTGACGCTCGTCTGGTGTCAACGGCCGGTCACCCCATCGTGTTTGGCACCGCTCGATCACCCCGGGCGGACGCGGCGACCATCGTGGTTTACGGCCTGTACGACGTCACCCCGACTATTGCAGCGGAGTGGACGGTCG
This sequence comes from Terracoccus sp., assembly GCA_040007275.1. Taxonomy (GTDB): domain Bacteria; phylum Actinomycetota; class Actinomycetes; order Actinomycetales; family Dermatophilaceae; genus DSM-29435. The sequence goes on along the minus strand of JBDTVJ010000051.1, from coordinate 11,453 downwards.
ACCCGCTCGGTGCACACATCGTCGATGCCAGTGAGCTGGGTCTGCTGCCGCACATTGGACCGGTGGTCGTTGGGCGTGGAGCCAACAACCACAAGGGCCCGGTCATCTCGGCGATCCTGGCGGTGGAGGCAATGCTGCGCTCGGGGGTTGAGCTTCCGGTCAATCTGGTGTTCGTCATAGAAGGTGAGGAAGAGATCGGTAGCCCGAGCCTGCCGAGGTTCGTCGAGCAGCACCGTGACGTCTTGGGCGACGCGGACGGTGTGTGGTTGCCCACCATGCAACAGAACAGTGCCGGGATCATGAGCGTTCGTCGTAGCTACAAGGGCACCGTGTTTGCGCACCTGACCTGTAGTGGAGGTGAGTGGGGTGGCACCCGCGATGGCCGGCATGTGTGGTCGGGCAACTCGGCGTGGGTCGACGCCCCGATGATGCAGTTGGTGCGGGCGCTGGCGACGCTGTTTGACGACAACCAGCAGGTGACGATCGACGGACTGGAGGCCCTGACGGCTACCACTCGAGAGCGGCTCGCCGACGACATCGCACGGCTGGTGGAGAACTTCCGGGCCAACCCCGTGTGGCAGGACAACATGCTGGGCAACCTCAACATCGGCGCGGCGTTGGCGGGTAAAGCGATTGCCGACCACGTCGAGTACTACATGACGGGGGTGACGTTCAACGTGCAGGGCATCGCTGGTGGCTACCAGGGCCCAACGTTCTACACGATGATGCCGGGCACGGCTAGCGCCCGGGTCGACTTTCGTTTCCCGCCGGGGATCACACCAGACGCCTTTTGCGCGGTGGTGCGCGAGCATCTGGATCGGCGGGGGTTCGCACACGTTCGCATCGAGAAGGCCAGGGGGTATGCCGGTGCGCCGCCGGTGGCAGACGGTCAGGACCACTTGCTCGAGGCGGCCCAGCTATCAGCGAGCCGTTACGGAGTCGACACCGCCGTCTGGCCACTGGCGAACAACTGTTGTCCCGGGTCGCTGTTCACAGACCTGGGCCGCAACATCCCATTCAGCGTGGCGGGGCTTGGGCATGGCGACCGGGCGCATGCGCCAGACGAGTACTTTTCTCTCGGATCCGTTGCGCAGTTGATGCACTTCACGGTCGACTACCTCAGTGACATCGCCGACCGGTTCCGGGCCGCGGAGGAAGCGACCCGAGCATGACCACGGTGGGGGTCAACCAGATTTCACCCAGGCGCCAAGGCAGGCGTCGATTGCCGCTTGGGCGTTGAGGACCACCAACTGGGCACCGTCTTCGAAGGCCCGACGTGACTGCGTCGCCGTGGAAACGATGGCCAGCACCGGGGTTGCGACCGCGGTTGCCTCCGACCACACCCTGCGACGCACCTGATCAGCGGCGTCGGCGTCATACCCCAGGGAGGCGGCCAGATCAGCCGGGCCGACGAACACGGCATCCACGCCCGGGGTGGCCGCGATCGCGGTTGCGTTCTGCGCCCCGTCGGCGTCCTCGACCATGACGACCACGAGGGTCCGTTCGGCGGCAGCGACGTGCTCGGCGGCGGTAGCTTTCCCCCAGCGGCCCGCCACGGTGTACGTCGCGAACCCTCGGTCTCCCCGGGGCGGGTAGTGCGCGGACCTAACGGCACGCGCGGCCTCGGCTGCATCCCGCACATGTGGGATCACGACCCCCTCGGCCCCGGCATCCAGGACACGTTGGACCAGGGGCCATTCTCTCTCGCCGATACGCACGAGAGTAGGAATATTGGCCGCTCTCGCCGCAGTGATGTGCTCGTAGAGGTCTTTTTGGTCAGCGATCCCGTGCTCGGTGTCCAGCAGGACGAACGCGAAGTCGTTGGTACCGGCCATGTCGACCAACATCGGTGACGGCACCCGCAACAGGATCCCGCGCAGGTGTTCACCTGCCTGGATTCGCGCGCGCAGGTTTGGAGCAGTGGTCATCGCGCCACCATTCCGCCGGACAGGTCCAGGTCGGCCGCAGTCATGCCGGGGATCTGCAGCATGGCCACCAGTGCCTGTCCCACCTCGTCCTCCTCGACCATCCGTCCCAAGGCTGCCCGGTCAGTGAACGCTGACTCGGCCTCGGCGTAGGAGGATCCGGTGCGCTCGGCCTCGAGCCGGAAGTTGCGCTCCATCCTGGGTCCGCGCACCGGACCCGGAGACAGAGTGTTGACGCGTACCCCGGACTGGCCGACCTCGAACGCCAGCGTTGTCGACAAGCCGATCACGGCCAGCTTGGAGGCGCAATAGGGCGTTCGTCGGGTCAGTGGACGCTTGCCGCTGACCGAGGCGATGTTGACGACGTCCCCCGCTTCCGCACGGATCATGGCGGGCAGGAACGTCCGGCACATGAGGTAGACGCCGCGGACGTTGACGGCGAACACGTCGTCCCACTCGTCCGGTTCGATGTCCACCAGGTCCGCGACCGGGCCCGGCACGCCAGCGTTGTTCACCAGGATCGAGATGTCCTCATCATCGAGCGCTGCAGCAAGCGCATCGACGGAGGCGGGATCGCGCACATCGCAGGTCTGGGTGCGGAACTCGCTGGCGTCCAGACCGAGCTCGTCGCTGGTGCGAGCAAGCTTGGGCCCGTCGCGCCCGACCAAGACAACCCGAACGCCTGCCCTGGTCAGGTGGGCCGTCATCGCGTGACCAAGCCCGTTACCGGCACCGGTTACCACGGCGGTGCGACCGCTCAGGGTGCTCACGGCTGGGCCGGGTCCCAGGCAAGGGTGCCACCAGCGTACTTGGCGGCGCGGACGTCACCGGATCGAGCGTGGCCCTCGAACAGCTCCACCCGGCTGGCCCGCCCGCAGATCTCGCCGATCAGTGCGGAGGAGGCCGTGTCGGTGACTTCCTGGTACGTCACGGTCTTGAGATACTTGCCGACCCAGAGGCCGCCGGTATATCGCGCGGCACCCTTGGTCGGCAACACGTGGTTGGTGCCGATGACCTTGTCGCCGTACGAGACACACGTGCCCTCGCCAAGGAACAAGGCACCGAACTGGTGCATGAGATCCAGGGCCTTGCGCGGTTCCTCGGTCAGCACCTCCACGTGTTCGAAGGCGTACGTGTCAGCCAGCGCGTAGGCCTCGTCGAGAGACTCCACCACGTGGATCTCGCCGTGGTCGCGCCAGGCGGGTTCGGCGAAGTCCTTGGTCGGCATCCCCGGCAGGAGGGCGTCGATGTGATCGAGGACCGTACGGCCGAGAGCCGCACTGGTCGTGATGAGCACCGCTGGGGAGTCGGGCCCGTGCTCGGCCTGGCTGAGCAGGTCGACTGCGACGATGAAGGGGTCGGCGTGCTCGTCGGCAATGACAAGGATCTCGGTAGGGCCCGCGAACAGGTCGATGCCGACCTCACCGAACAGCTGTCGCTTGGCCTCGGCGACGTAGGCGTTGCCCGGGCCGGCGATCAGGTCGACTCGCGCGATCTCTGGCGTGCCGACGGCCATGGCAGTCACGGCTTGCACTCCACCGAGCAGGTAGATCTCATCAGCACCGGCCATATACGCGGCGGCGACTGTGGCACCGGGAATCTCGCCGCGGATAGGAGGCGTGCAGGCCACAACCCGTTCCACGCCGGCGACCTTGGCGGTGATGATGGTCATGTGCGCCGACGCGGTCAGCGGGTAGCGCCCCCCAGGGATATAGGCGCCCGCGGCCGAGACGGGGACGTGCCGGTGCCCCAGCCGGACACCAGGGAGCGTCTCGATCTCGATGTCGGTCATCGACGCGCGTTGGGCGCGGGCAAAGGTGCGTACCTGCTCCTGGACGAAGCGGATGTCGTCAATCGCCTGTTGTGGCACTTCAGCGATGATCTGCTCGATCTGCTCGGGGGAGAGGCGGAACGACTCAGGGCTCCAGTTGTCGAACTTCTCGCTGTACTCGCGCACCGCGAGGTCGCCGCGCTGTCTGATGTCGGTGATGATGCCCTCGACGGTGGCACACACTGAGGGGGCGTCGGTACCAGTGGTGCCGGCGGGGGTGGCGGATTTCAGAACGGTGGACATGCTTGGCTCCAGAGATGTCTATTCGGTGGGTGTGCAAAGGAGGACGCCGCGGTGGGCGAGGGCGAGCTCGTCGTAGGTGAGCCACTGCGCGACGACGGAGCCGTCGACGACGTGGTGGTGGGCGATCAGCAGGATTTCCACCGGCCCGTTCGGTCCGGTGCCCTGCAGCCGGGCCTGGGTGGCCACTCGGGTGTTGCGTTCGTGGGCGACCTCGTACTGGTCGTCGATGTGAAGCGTCACCGCGCCAAGGGCGTGGCGTAGGCCACCAGCCCAGTTCTCCAGGGCCCCGGGGCCGGTGCCGGTGCGGTCGCCCGCGAACGTGGTGTGGCAGTCCGCGGTGAACCCCGTGGCAGACCCTCCATCCAGCACCTGTCGCAGGGTGGCAGCCACGATCTCGCCTGCGGACGTCAGGGTCGTGGGTCGGGGCGGTCGGGGGACGGTCGGCAGTGTCGGTGGGGCGGTGGCCGCCACCGCATCGGCGGTGCTGTACCCGAGCTGCCTGGCCTGCGAGAGCGGGTTGGCGCCCAACCATTCCTCGGTGATGACCTCGCCGTGGAGAACGCAGTTGGCGATAGCCACGAACCGCACGGGCCGGCCGGTCGCCGCTCCGAAGGGGCTACCGCCGGTGTCGGTGCCGGTCCAGGTCCACCGCATGGAGGTGCGGTACCCCTCGTCCTCCGATCCGATCCAGATGGTGTCGTCGATGATCCCGTGAAAGTCGGGGTAGGTCTTTACCCGAGCGCGGGTGTTGGCGATGACCACCTCGTCGCCGATCAGGTCGGCGCCGTCCACGTGGATGGCCGTGGTGGGGGAGTAAAACCGGCTGATGGATTCGATGTCGCGTTGCGGCCGGTTCCAAATGCGGTAGGTAATGCGCTCGATGTAGTCCACTGGTCCGTGAAATCCGAACGGGCGCAGGCCTGCTGGGGCGTCGGTCACGCGCTGTTCCTGTCGTGCCAGTCGTTGAGGACGTCGGCGATGAGTTGGGGGCTCTCCATGCTCATGGCGTGGCCGTAGCCCTCGACCACGACTAGTTCGCCTTGGGGCATCGCTTCGGCGATCTCGTCTTGAGCGCCGACGGTGCATAGTCGGTCGGCCGATCCGGCCAGGACCAGGGTGGGCGCGCTGCAGTGATGGAGTTCGGCGCGCAGATCGCGCCGGCTCTGCTGGATCGCGAGCTGGTCGAGAAGTCTGCCGGTTCCGACGGCGTGGGCCATGGCCAGGCCGCGACCAACGAGGGTCGGCGTGAGGTGTTGGGCCGAGAACAGCAGCGGCGCGAGTTCTGTTGCTACCTCGTCGAACTCGCCCCGCAGCGTCATGTGCCGAAACCGGCCCCACGCCGTGTGCTGGTCTCTTCTCGGCGCCTGGGGATTGGTGGACAGCAAGATGACGGCCGCGAATGCTTCTGCCTCCTTGGCCAGGGCCGCCATGACCACGATCGCGCCGAGGGAGAACCCGATCACCCCGACTGGGCCGGGCACGGTCTTCGCGTGGGTGAGCAGGTGGGCTGCGGCCTCATCCAACGTGGTGCCCTGTATTGCCAGGTCCACCACCACACCGGGCAGGCGCAGCTGGGGATCGAGCACGGTGAACACCTCAGCCGTGCACAACATGCCGGGCATGCGCAGCCACGTCCTTGTGATATCGGGGTCGCGTGTCGTCATGGGCGCGAGGCGGTTCAGTCGTCGATGGTGGAGAAGCGCACTACGTTCCACGGTGCGACGTATCCTGCCGCGTCGGTGGCGTACCCCTTGTCGACGGCGTGCCGCACGGACTCAGCCGGCCATTCCAGCCGGACCCGGCCGTCGCCTTCGTTGGCAACCAGCATCTGCGCGTCGTCGTCGATCGCGGTGAACCGGCGCCATGCGCCGACCGGGATAGAGATGGTGTCGTAGGGGTCCAGGTGGGTGCTGACCTGCTGCTCGCCCTCGCCCAGGGTCACAAGCCACCGGCCGCGGTAGCCGATGACGACCTGGGTGTGCTGGTGGCGGTGGGTCAGCATGCCCTCGCCAACGGTGGCCCGCAACCAGGCCACGTTGAAGTTGTGCGGGTAGTGAATGGGCGGAACCTGGCCGCGATCCTCGGTCATGCCATACCCGATGACCGTGGCCAGCTCGGCGCCGCCACCGGGCAGCTCGCTCGATAGGAATGGGCGCCTGCTCCACCGGAGATCGCCTTGCCGGACGACGCGCTGCAGCATCTGCTCTTGGCTCCAGGTGGCCAGGGCGTCGATCTCGGACTGCTGCATGGGCGGCACCAGCTCGGACGGATCAGGGACCACGTCGCCTGCGACCGTGTCGAGCAGCTCGTTGTCGACGGTGAGGTAGAGGCCGTGGCCCTCCGCCTCCCGCAGGACCGAGGGACCCCAGATGATCCCGCCGGTACGGTCAAAGCCGAGCACGGTGAACAACCAGCCGTCGTCGGGGCCAATGTTGGTGAAACCACGAAAGATCCAGGTGGGGACACTCACGATGTCACCTTCTCCGCAAGTGAACTCGCCCTCGGTGCCGTCGACTCCCCAACGCATCCGCCAGGTGCCGCGCCAGTTGAGGAAGACTTCGGCGGTGAAGTGCAGATGGAGGTTGTTGACGACACCGTTCGGCATCGCCGCCGCGCCGATGTTGAAGCCGTGTGGCTCGCGGAGGTTCACCACCTGCTGGGCGCTTTGGGTCACCCCCGGGCCGATGATCGAGTAGTTCTCCTTTGCGTCGCTGCCGGGAGTTCGGCAATCGATGAATGCCTGGTTGCAGCTGACGTAGTCCGCACGCCGCACCGTGCGACGGCCGAGTTCATGCTCATCGATCGACGGATCCACAGAATTACGTGACACTTCAGTTCTCCTCTAGCATGTATGCGCATGCACAGGATAACACGGCACCGAGACTCGCATGTTATCCATGCAGTGCCCGCCGCGCAGCCCGACTGGGCTCACCCGTTAGTGCGTTCCCCGGGGGATCGGCGCAACTGGGTGAACGCGATGAACTGGCTTTCCGGTCTGGGCGCCGGTCAACCTGTCTACAAGGAGGTTCGCCGCTTCCTTTGCCATCTCGGTCAAGGGCAGCGAGACAGTGGACAGGTCACAGATGTCCCACCCGGCCGCCGGCACGTCGTCAATACCAACCAGAGCCACGTCCTGCGGCACACGCAGCCCAAGGCCACGGGCAGCATTGAGGGCTCCTATCGCCACCGAGTCGCTGACGCAGACGACGGCGCGAGGCGGGTGACTGGCCCGCATCAGCTCGCGCATACCGATGTTGCCGGCGTCATGGCCGAACCATCCGTACACCACCCGCCCCAACCCCCAGGGCTGAGCAGCGTTGGCCATGGCCTCGCGGACACCGGCTTCGCGATCTCGCCCGGTAGACGTCTCTGTTGGTCCGGCCAGGAAGCCGATGTCGCGATGCCCCGCCACGAGCAGGAGTTCCGTCGCAATACGCCCTGCAGCAACGTTGTCCGCGACAACACTGTCCGTATCGATGACGTCACTGGTCCGGTTGAGCATCACAGACGGGACGGCGTGTCGAGCCAACTCGAAGGGCAACGGCGAGTGTCGCCGTGTGGTGGTCAGGATCACGCCGTCGACAGTGCCGTCCAGCAGTGGTGCGTATCCGGAGTGGTCTTCGTCTCGCTCCGCAAGCAGAACCATGCGATAGCCGTGACCCTCGAGGGCATCATGAATGGGCTGAACCAGTGTCGGGTACAGCGGGTTGGTCAGGTCTGCCACCATGGCAACGCGATGGGTGGCCTTGGTGGCCAGGGAGCGGCCCAGTTGGCTGGGGAAGTAGTCCAAGGCGAGTGCTGCCGCGGTGACCCGCTGCGCGGTGCTCACGGTGACTCGGGGGTCGCCACGCAAGGCACGTGACACGGTCGGCTGAGACACTCCAGCCAGTCGTGCGACGTCATAACTGGTAGCCACTAGGTCCCTCGCTTTCCTGAAGGGTGTGGAAGCGGCACGGCGAGACGCGTCATGCTAGCACCACATGAGTTGTCTTCCTTTGAGCCTATTGACAAGAGAGGTGGAATGCCACCACCCTTGCTTGCATCCGGATTCCACGCCCTTGGGCGACGAGGTCATGAGGTACTGAGAATGCCGTCCACTCCACATCGCCGCCGGCGGTCAGTCCTGTGTGCTGCCGTGCTTCTGTCTGCGGCTTCGCTCGCCGCCTGCGGCGCCGGTAGCCAGAAACCCGGTAGCGGAAACGCAGGCGACACGGCCAGCAGGGCCTCCTGCCTGGCCCCCGAGCCGAGCAACCCGGTCACCGTGAACGTCCTCGCCTTCGGCGCCCCAGGAATCGACCCGTTCTCCACCGGCATGACCACCGCCTGCAAGGGCATCAAGAACCTGACCGTCAACCACTCCCCGGTTGACTTCGCCGCACAACTGGAGAAGGCCCCGCTGTCGTTGTCCCAGCCCGAGGGGAGAGGGTCGTACGACGTCATCGAGGTCTACAACACCACCCTGGTCGAATACGCCGACAAGGGCTGGCTGGCACCCTTGGACGACTGGGTGGCCAAGAACGGCACCGCGGCGGGAGTCAACGACATCGACCCCAAGCTGCTGGAGAAGATGACCTACAAAGGGCACCTGTACGCGCTGCCCAACCAACAGAACGTCCACATCCTGATGTACCGCAAGGACGTGTTCGACGGCCTGGGGCTGAAAGCCCCCACGACCTACGCCGAGCTCTTCGCCGCCGCTGACAAGATCAAGGCCTCCGGCAAGAGCGCCACACCCTTCGTGGCCTCGTTCAACGCAGACAGCGACATCTCCACCGCTTTCAACAACGCCCTGACCAGCCACGGCGGTGCCTGGATCGACAGCTCGGGCAAGCCCACCCTCGCCAGCCCCGCCGGAGCAGCCGCCATCAAGGACCTACGCACGTTGAAGTCCTACATGTCTGGCGACGCCCTTAGCCTCAACAACGCCAAGGCCGTTGCCGCCCTGCAGAACGGGCAGTCCGTGATGGGCATCGTGTACGCCGGCCGGGGGGCCACCCTCACAGACCCGGCACTCACGAAGTTCGCCAAGGACTTCGCCTTTGCGCCAGCTCCTGCTGCAGTCGCGGGAGGCAAACCGGCAGCCCAGTGGACCCAGGACGGGTTCGCGGTCGCGAAGAACTCCAAGGTGCCCTTCGAGACCCTGGCCGGCGTGCTCGCCGCCTCAGTAGGCGAAAGCGCCATGGTCGACGGCGCCCCCTTTGCCATCATCTCGCGGACGAGCCTGCTGAACCGGCCAGACCTGCAAGCTAAGTCCCCTTACTGGCAAGCCGCCCTCGAAACCTTGAAAGCCGGCGTGGACACGCTGCCGCTGAAGCCGTCCATGCCCACGATTCAGCAGACCACCCGACCGTTGATCGTCCAGGCGGTTGCCGGCACCGGCGACCCGATGGTCGCCCTCACCCAGGCCGACGCGGCCGCCACCGCGGCCTTGAAGTCTGCCGGTTACCTCAAATAAGCCGTGTTCACCTCACCACGTCGCGGACCGGGAAGTGAGTCACCATGAGACGACGCGAGTTCGTGACCTTCGTTGGCCCCAGCATCCTCATCATGACGGCACTGATGATCGGGCCGCTTGCTCTGACGTTGTACCGCAGCTTCCAACGGGTGACTTACGGCGAGGCTGGTCAGTTCGTCGGCCTGGCCAACTACACCAACACCCTCTCCGACCGGAGCTTCTGGGCTGCAGCGGGGTTCACCACTGTGTATACGGCGGGTATGACGATCGGCAAGATCGTCGTCGGCTACGGGTTGGCCCTGATGCTCAACGCGGTCGTACCCAAAGCCCGGGCGTTCTTCCTCGGCTTGCTGCTGGTTCCTTATGTCGTGCCAACCGTGATCGGCGCGCTGGTGTTCTCTTGGCTGTTCAACAACACCTTCGGCGGTTTGGTCAACACTCTGCTGCTACCGCTGGGGATCGCCCCTAACTGGCTCACCGACCCGACCGCAGCCAAGGTGCTGCTGGTCTTTCATAGCATCTGGCACGAAGCTGCGTTCGCCATTCTCATTCTGCTCGCAGGACTTCAGGGCGTGCCGCGTGAGCGCGTTGAAGCCGCGGCGATCGACGGTGCTTCGTGGTGGCAGACTCAATGGCGGATCATCATCCCGTCACTGCGTGGCTTCATCGGGTTCATCGCCTTGATCTCGATCATGGACGGGTTCCGGGTCTTCGACAGCATCCGAATGATTACCCCCGCCGCCTCCACGGTCGGCACCGAGTCATTGATGACCTACGTCTACAAGGTCGCTTTGGGAGAAACCCAGCAGCTTGGGCTCGCCAGCGCCGTCAACGTACTCACCATCCTGGTCATCCTGGTCTGTCTGGTGCCCTTCATCCGCCAGACCTGGCGCGAGATGAGGACCGCATGAGCATTCTGAACGCCGCCAACCGTCGGACTGCCCGCCCCCGCACGGTCGTGATGAGCAACACCACGGCAGGACGCCGCCCGAAATGGCGCACCGTTGTTGCCTACGTGGTGCTCTCCATCGCCGCCTTGGTGTCTGTTTTCCCATTCATCTGGGCGTTCCTGACGTCGGTCAAGCCATACACGGAGGCGTTCGTATCCCCGCCGGTATGGCAGTTCACTCCCCAGTCTGGGGCATACGAGAAACTCTGGTACGCCACAGACTTCGCCAGCATCAGCGTGAACACCATCGTCGTCGCCGTCATCACAGTGGTGGTTTCCCTGCTCGTCGGAGCCCCCGCAGCTTACGCTTTGGCCCGTTACGACGCCCCGATCGCATTGTGGTTGCTGGTGCTGGCACTAGTGTTCCGGGCGCTGCCGCGGTTCGCCGTCGTTCTCCCGTTCTACTCGATCGCCCAAACCCTGAACATCTACGACACCCAACTGATGCTCATCATCGCCCTGGTTGCGGTCAACCAGCCCTTCACCATCTGGCTCCTGCGCAACTTTTTTGCTGAACTGCCGCGGGAACTGGAAGAGTCAGCCCAAATGGACGGATGCAGCCGATTCGGCGCCTTCCGGCACGTGATCTTGCCGCTAGCCGGACCAGGACTGGTGACGGCGGGCATCTTCACGTTCTTGTTGTGCGTGCAGGAGTATCTCATCCCCGTGGTCCTGACGCAAGAGCGTGCCACTACCTTGTCCGTCTTCATCGCCTCGTTCGGCATCGCCGAGGACACCACCCTCTTCCAGATCATCGCCGCTGCGAGCGTGTTGCTCGCTATCCCCATCGTCGTGCTGGCCTTCTTCGCGCAACGGTTCATCGTCAGTGGTCTGACCGGAGGGGCTGTGAAGGGATAGGCAGCGAGCCAAGGCTCTTCACAAGCGAGGGTGTAGCAGGGTCGGCCGTGGAGCCACCTCCGACGATGCAAGCACGTCCCATCCGGCCCCCAGTGTGGCCTCGGGTGGCCGCCAGTCACTTGCCACCCTAGAGGCAGTGCCGCGCAGTTAGCTGGTGTGTCTTGGGGTCAAGGAGCGGCGGCGGGTAGGCGT